>JBAYVV010000138.1:0-10778 GCA_041674465.1 Sterolibacterium sp. | reverse complement strand
CGGAAAGCCTTCCTCGAGTATGAAGCTGGCTGCCAGGTAAAGCGGCCGCGCACCCATCACCGCCACATCGTTGATGGTGCCATGCACGGCCAGGCAACCGATGTCACCACCAGGAAAGAACAGCGGTGACACGACATGCGCATCGGTGGCGACGACCAGGCGTCCGGCCTCTGCCGGCAGGGGGGGCAGGGAGGCGCCGTCATCGCCCTGGCGCAGGAACTCGTTGTCGAAAGCCGTGAGGAACAGTTCCTCGACCAGTTGCGCCATGGCCCTGCCGCCGCTGCCGTGGCTCATGTCCACCCGGCCGTTGCGGATGTCGAGCGGCCGGACGTAGGCCTTCTTAGCGTTCATGCGGGTAGGGCGTCCTTGAAGCGGCCATAGGTGTAATGTGCGGCGCATGCGCCTTCGCTGGAAACCATGCAGGAGCCCATGGGATTTTCCGGCGTGCACACCGTGCCGAAAATCTTGCAGTCCTGCGGCTTTTTCACGCCGCGCAAAATGGCGCCGCATTCGCAAGCCTTGTTGTCCGGCACCGGCACGTAGTGCAGGCCATAGCGTTGCTCGGCATCGAAGTCGGCATAGGCGGCGCGGATTTTCAGCGCGGAATACGGCACCTCGCCCAGGCCGCGCCATTCGAAGCTGTCGCGCATTTCAAAGATTTCCGCCATCAGAGCCTGCGCCTTGAGATTGCCGTCACGGGTGACGGCACGCGTAAATTCATTTTCAACTTCAGTCCGGCCGTCGTTGAGCTGGCGCACCAGCATCAGGATCGCCTGCATTACGTCGAGCGGCTCAAAGCCGGCGATCACCACCGGCTTGCGGTATTGCTCGGCGAATTGCTCGTAGGGCCGGCTGCCGATGATGGTGCTGACGTGCGCCGGGCCGATGAAGCCATCCAGCGGCACCGTGCCGTACTGGCGCACTTCCGGTGATTCGAGGATATGGGTGATCGCGGCCGGGGTCAGTACGTGGTTGCAGAGCACAGTGAAATTTTTCAGACCTTCCGCATGGGCCTGGCGGATCAGCAAGGCCGTGGGCGGCGTCGTGGTCTCGAAGCCGATGGCAAAAAAAACCACTTCCCGGTTTGGATTCTCGCGCGCCGCCTTGAGTGCGTCGGCGCCGGAATAGACCATACGGATGTCGCCGCTGCGCGTGCCCACCCCGGCCTTGGCCTTGAGCAGGGACAGACCACCGGAAGCCGGCACGCGCAGGGTGTCGCCGTAGCTGCAGAGAATCACGCCGCGTTCCATGGCGAGTTGGATGGCCAGGTCGATGCGGCCGATGGGCAGGACGCAGACGGGGCAGCCGGGGCCATGCACCATGCGCACATTGGATGGCAGAAAGTCGGTCAGCCCATAGCGCGAAATGGCATGGGTATGGCCGCCGCAAAATTCCATCAAATGATATCTGCGTGCCGGATCGACACTGTTCGCGATGGCACCGGCCAATCCCTCAGCCAGGTGTCCATCGCGGAATTCATCGATGAATTTCATGCGGCGGCGGCGTCAGAAGCCGCGACCAGTTCCCCCATCTCGGCAAACAGGGCCAGGGTTTTCGCCGCTTCCTCCGGATCGAGGCGGGTCAGCGCGAAGCCGACATGGACGATGACGTAGTCGCCGACCTCGACGTCGTCCACCAGAGCCAGAGAAATTTCCTTCTTGACGCCGCCAAGTTCGACGACCGCCTGATCGTTTTCCTTCTTTTCGATGACGCGGGCAGGTATCGCCAGGCACATTTTCAGTTCTCCTCAGTTGCCCTCAGTTTGCCTCAGTTTCCAATTGTCAGGCGCGCAACCCAGGCTTGCCCCAGGCTCAGTCCACCATCGTTGGGCGGTAGTTGCTGCGCCAGCAGGACGCGCAGGCCGCGGCTACGCAGCAGTGTCGTCAGTTTAAGCGCAAGCAGGTGGTTGAGGAAGCAGCCGCCGCCGCAGGCCACCGTCAGGAGTCCTTCGCGCCGGGCGGCCTGCTCTGCCCAGTCGGCCAGAGCCGCCGTAAGTGTGGCATGAAACAGCGCGGCGCCATGGGCGGAGTCCCGGCAATTGGCCAAAGCTTCATGCAATGGGCGCAGGTCGAGGACATTGTTGGCATCAATCCGGTAGCCATCCTGTAGCGGCGAAACTTCGCCATGGATCTCGGCCCATCCTTCCAGCAACATCGCCGCCTGTCCCTCGAAGCTGTTGACCGAGTGGATATTGAGCAGGCCTGCTGCGGCATCGAAGGCACGCCCCATGCTGGATGTGGGTAGCGTGTTGATGCCGCGTTCCAGCATCTGTTTCACTGTGGCGGCTCCCCGTTGATCGGGAAAGCGCGCAGGAATTTCTTCTGTGCGACCAAGCAGGTGCAGGGCCGCGGCAGCCATGCGCCAGGGCTCGCGTGCGGCACGATCGCCGCCCGGCAAGGGCAGTGCCTGCAAATGGCCGAGACGCTGGCACTGCGCACCGTCGACGCGCAGCAGTTCGCCGCCCCAGATGCCGCCGTCCGTGCCAAGCCCGACTCCGTCCAGCGCCAGCCCCAACACCGGTTCTTCGACACGATGTTCGGCCAGGACCGCGGCGATGTGGGCATGGTGATGTTGCACCGGGATGCAGGGCAACCCTCGGCGCTGTGCGAATTCTGCGGCGAAGCGGCTGCTGTGAAAATCCGGATGCAGGTCGTGCGCAACGCATTCCGGCGCAACGTCAAGGATGTCGAGCAGGTGTGCGATGCTTTCCTCAAAAAAAGTGCAGGTGGATGCATTGTCGAGCGCACCGATATGCTGCGAGACGAAAGCTTCGTCGCCGCGCGTGATGCAAACGGTATTCTTGAACCAGCCGCCGGTAGCCAGCACGCAAGCGCCGCTACGCTTCATGCGGATGGCACGAGGCGTGAAGCCGCGAGCGCGCCGGATGAAGCGCTGGGTACCCGCTGTAATGCGCAACACCGAGTCATCGCAGCGCACGGCGATGCCGCGGTCGTGCAAGAGGATGGCGTCGGCGATGCCGGACAAACGTTCGATGGCTTCGTCGTTGTCCGTCACCAGTGGTTCCCCGCCCGGGTTGGCGGAAGTGCATACCAGCGCAAGCGGCTGTGTCCGTGTGAGCCAGGCGGTTCCTGGTGGTCTTGCCGCAGCCTCATGGAACAGCAGCAATTGCAGCGGGGTGGCCGGCAGCATCAGCCCCAGCCAGGCGAGGCCGGGAGCGATTCCCGGCAGCATGCGATCGGCTTCCGGGTGTTTCCGGCAGAGCACGATCGGTCGTTCGGGAGATTCCAGCAATGCCGCTTCGTCTTCCGTCAGGTCGGCCAAACCGGCCGCCGAGGCGACATTCGCCAGCAGCACGGCAAAGGGCTTTTCCTCGCGCGCCTTGCGTTCGCGCAAGCGTGCGACGGCGGACGCATTACGCGCATCGCAGACCAGATGAAAGCCGCCGAGCGACTTGATGGCGACGATCTTGCCCCGGTACAGACATTCGAGCGTGGTCCGGATCGGGTTATCCGCTTCGAGCGGATGGCCTCGGCCATCCAGTAATTTGAGGCGTGGTCCGCATGCCGGGCAACAGGTCGTCTCGGCATGGAAGCGGCGATCGCCCGGATCGGCATATTCACGCGCACAGTCGGGACAGAGCGGAAAAGGAGCGAGGGTGGTTTGCGGCCGATCGTAAGGCAGGCGCCTTGTCACGGTATAGCGCGGTCCGCAGTGGGTACAGGTAATGAATGCGTGCTGCCAACGCCGGTTGGCTGGATCGAACAGTTCCTCCAGGCACGCCTGGCAGGTCGCCGTGTCATGGCCGATGGCGGTGCTGATTTTGCCACCCTGGCTTGCGACAATGACGAAGTTGGAACAACCGTCGGGTGAGGCTGGCCCTGAATTGAGCGCATCGATACGCGCCAGGGGCGGCGCTTCGGAAATCAAGCGCCGAAGCAGGCATGCCAGATTTTCCGCATCGCCTTCGGCAAAGATATCGACGCCCTGTCCGTCATTTCTGACCCAGCCATTCAATCCCAATTCATGTGCGAGGCGCCAGACGAAAGGACGGAAGCCCACGCCCTGGACCACGCCGCTCACCCGAATTTGTTGTGCTGGCACGGTTTGTCAGCCCCCGAGTGCAAACCGCTCGAATTCTCCAATCGGTAGCGGGCGGCTGAACAGAAAGCCCTGATAGGCAAGGCAGCCGTGACGGGCAAGAAAGTTTTTCTGTGCCTCGATTTCCACGCCCTCGGCAATGACCGCCAGATCCAGGCTTTGCGCGAGGGCGACGACCATCTTGGCGATCGAGGCATCGTTGGCGTCGGTGAGGATGTCCCGGACAAACCCCCGGTCGATTTTGAGTTGGTCAAGCGGAAGTCGCTTGAGATAGGAAAGCGACGAGTAGCCTGTGCCGAAGTCATCCAGCGAGAACCCCACGCCCTTGGCTTTGAGAGCAGTCATTTTTGCGATGACGTCCTCGACGTTGGTGACAAGCAGACTCTCGGTCAATTCCAGCTTGAGCAGGTGTGGATTGGCGCCGGTTCGCGCCAGCGTTTGCAGCACCTGGTCGACGAAGCCCGGAGCGTGGAACTGAAGTGCACTGACATTGACCGCCAGGGTGAAATGCGCCATTTCAGGGTGACTCGCCCATGCTGCGAGCTGGGTACATGCCGCTTCCAGAACCCATTGGCCGAGTGGCAGGATCAGGCCGGTATCCTCGGCGAGCGGAATGAACTGGAGCGGAGACACCAGCCCCTGCTGCGGATGCTGCCAACGCAGCAGCACTTCGGCACCGGTGAGCTTGCCCGCGCTATCCACCTGGGCCTGAAAGTAGATGATGAATTGTTCCTCACGCATGGCTTCTGTCAGCCCGGCTTCCATATCGGCGCGCGCACTGACCACCGCCTGCATCTCCGGGTCAAAGAAACGCAGGGTATTTCGTCCCGCAGCCTTGGCCTGGTACATGGCCAGGTCGGCGCGCTTGAGCAGTTCTTCGATAGAGGTCGTGCTTTGGTCAAACAGGGTAGCGCCGATGCTCGGCGTGCTGCGTTGCTGATAGCCAGCGAGTTGGTAGGTCTGGCTGAGTGTGGCAAGGATTTTTTCTGCGACCGTTTCCGTTTGCGTCACGGCTTCCCCGGCCTTCTCGCTGAGATCTTCCAGCATCACGACAAACTCGTCGCCACCCAGGCGCGCCACGGTGTCACCTGCTCGTACGCAGGTGGACAGACGTTCGGCGACCTGCTGTAAAAGTAGGTCGCCGATGTGGTGGCCAAGCGTATCGTTAAGCGTCTTGAAGTTGTCCAGATCGATGAATAGCAGCGCACCAAAGCGGCGATTGCGTTGACTCGATGCCAGGGCCTGCTTCAAGCGGTCGAGCAGCAGCCGCCGGTTAGGCAGTTGGGTCAGTGGGTCGTAAAAAGCCAGGTGCTTGATTTCTTCTTCCGCTTGCCGGCGTGCCGTGATGTCCCTGACAATCGCCTGAAGATAATTCTTCCCGTTCATGACAACCAGGCTCAGCGAGATTTCGACATCGAGGGTCGTTCCATCGGCCTGCAGCGCCTGCCATTCGAAATGTGTCACCTCCCCTTTCATGGCCGCTGCAATTCTTTCCCCGGCCATCTCCGCAGACAATCTTCCGTTGGGTTGGCGCTCAGGGCAAAGCTCTGCAGGCGAGCGACCAATCAGTTGTTCCTTGGTCAAGCCGTACATTCGGGCACCGTGGTGATTGCAATCAACAAAACCGGTTTCGTCCTGCAGGAATATCCCGTCATTCGCCTGTTCAAAAAGCTGGCGATACTTGAGCTCGTTGCTGCTCATTTGTGCCGCGAAGTTTTTCTGCTTTATCCAGGCATTGTGCAATTGGCCGGCGAATACGACGGTGACCAGCAGAAACATGCAGGCCAGCGCACCGGTTTGGAACAATTCCCCGCGCCAAGGCGCAAGGTATTCTTCCTCGGCTACGCCGACATTAATGTAGAAAGGATAGGCAGCGTGACGCCGATAACTGTGGAAGCGTCTTACGCCATCGATGCTGTCGGCGCCGGTCGCATAGCTCCCTGCATTGCGATCGCGAGCCAATGCGGCCGTGAAATTGGGAGCGATGCGGGTTGAGCCGATGTCACCGTTATCGGGGAGCTCCGGCAGGCGCACGATCAGGCGCAGGTCGCCATCGCGCATGCCGATCGAACCCAGGTTGCCGACCTTGATCGAGGCGAAACGCTCGTTGAATCGCTCCAGGGGGATGGTCGCCGCGACGATGCCGGCGAATTTTCCGCCATTCTCGCTGAGGCGGCGTGACAGCACCAGGGACCATTTGCCGGTGACTCGCGACAGTACCGGCCGTGAGATCAGCAACCCGGCTTGCGGATTGTCACGCTGCAACTGAAAGTAATCCCGGTCCGCGACACTGGCGTTGCGAGGGTCGTTCTTGTTGAGCCCGTAAGTGACTGACCCATTGGCATCGGTAGCGCGTATCCCGGAAAGTATCGACAGGTGGGAGCGCTGCAGGCGCAACTCGGAATTCCAAGTCTCGGCCAGGAATTTATTCGTTCGATGCTTTTCCGCGTAATCATCGACCAGATTCTTCAAGGCAAGGTCGACATTTTCGAAGATGCCCGCGATCTCTCCCTCAAGCAGCATCGACAGGTTCTCAGTGGAGATACGTGCACGATCGACGTGGCTGAGCCAGCTCGAATGCAAGTGGTGCGCGGCAAAAGTCACAACAAGCAGGTTGAGTATTGCCACGCCGAGCCACAAGAGACGGATGAAGCGTTTGCTATCCGGCTGGCTGTCTTGCTCCGAGCGCAATGAAATCATGTCGCCATTGTAGCGCAGCCCATACAGGGCAAAGGCGCATTCAACGCTGCCCTCTTTGCAGGAGTGCGATCAGCGAGCTGCTTTTTGTACGACCAAGAATAGTCGTTTGAAAGGGAAAAGCGTCTTGCCGTCAGGCCGTTTCGGATAAGCTTGCGAAACCCGATGTGCGTAGTTTGCCTCGAAGGCCGGACGTTCGGTTGGATCGAGCTGGTCGAGGAACGGCTTCAGCCACGTGCCCTTGAGCCATTCCTTGACGGGGTTCGCTCCCTCCAGTACCTCGAGATATTCGGTTTCCCAAATCTCTATCCTGCTTGCATGGGGTTCAAGCAAGGCATAGTAGTGCTGCGGCTCGCCCACCGGTGGAGGACCGAGCAAATGCGCCAGTCTGGCGTGCCATGGGCCATTTTGCACAGTTTCGACGATCAGGGTATGCGACGGCGAGTTGAAATTGCGCGGCATCTGGACCGCAAGCATGCCGCCGGCTGCCAGCTTCGCCATGAGCGTCGGGAATAATTGCGCATGGTTCGGTAGCCAATGCAGCGCCGCGTTGGAGAAAATCAGGTCAGCGGGGTGTTCCGGGTCCCAGTCGGCGAGATTGAGTTGCTGCCATGAAATCTCGCCGGAATCCTGCGCTGCTTGCGCGAGCATTTCCGCCGAGTTGTCGACGCCGGTCACCGCGGCCTCCGGCCAGCGCGCCTTGATCATGCGGGTGGCATTGCCCGTGCCGCAGCCCAGATCGTAGATGTTTCGCGGGGCGGCCAGCGTCACCCGCGCCAGCAGGTCTGCCGCAGGGCGCAGCCTTGATTCGGCGAACTTGAGGTATTGGGACGGATTCCAGGCCACACTTTTCATCCGGTTGTGGCCGGCTCCAAATGCTCCAGCATCAGTTGCACGCTGGCCAGGCCATTGTATTCATTGACCCCGAGGCGGTAGGCGGCGCGGATGCGTTGCGGCATGTTCTCCGCGAAGTTGAACTGGATCGCTTCGAAGCTGACGCCATTCTTGCTCAGCGTCAGCTTGAGATGCTTGTCCTTGAGGATGCGCTGGCGCACGACAACGAACTCGTCGGCAAAGAGCGGCACAGGAAAGCCTTGTCCCCAGATCTGCGCCTGTAACAATCGCGCCGATTCCAGCGACATATGCCCGGTTTCCAGGGCGCCATCGGTTTCCAGGGTGCGCTTGAGATCGGCCGGCGACAGCAGGTTTTGCGAGACATCCTCGAAAGCCTGTTCAAAATGCGCCAGGTCGGTTTCCCGCAGGGTCACGCCGGCCGCCGCGGCATGGCCGCCGAAGCGCAACAGCAGACCGGGATGGCGCTTGGCGACCAGGTCGAGTGCGTCGCGCAGATGGAGTCCGGGAATGGCGCGGCCGGAACCCTTTAGTTCGCCGTTCAGGCCTCGGGCGAAGGCGAAAACCGGACGGTGCAGCTTGTCCTTGATGCGCGAGGCGAGGATGCCGATCACGCCCTGGTGCCAGTTCGGGTCGAACAGTGTCAGGCTGGCGCGCGGCGGGGCTGACGTCGGGATATTTTGCAATAGCAGCTGGGCTTCTTCCTGCATGCCGACTTCGATTGCACGGCGCTCCCGATTGAGCGCGTCGAGTTGCTGGGCGATGTTGAGCGCGCGCGCCTGATCGTCGGTGATCAGACATTCGATGCCCAGCGCCATGTCGGCCAGGCGCCCGGCAGCGTTGAGACGCGGGCCGAGAGCGAAGCCGAGGTCGAAGGTCGACGCCGTTTCCGGACTGCGTCCCGCTGCGCGGAACAAGGCCAGAATGCCCGGCTGCATGCGTCCCTCGCGGATGCGTGCGAGTCCTTGCGCAACCAGGATGCGGTTGTTGCGGTCGAGCGACACGACGTCGGCGACTGTCCCCAGGGCAACCAGATCGAGCAGGGCGGCCAGATTGGGTTCCGGACGTGTGGCGAATTGTCCGCGCCGCCGCAGCTCGGCGCGCAGTGCAAGCATCACGTAGAACATCACGCCGACGCCCGCCAGCGCCTTGCTTGGAAATTTGCAGCCCGGCTGGTTCGGATTGACGATGACCGAGGCGGCGGGCAGCGCCTCGCCAGGCAAGTGGTGATCGGTGATCAGCGTGTCGATACCGAGCCGAGCGGCCGCAGCGACACCCTCGACGCTGGCGATGCCGTTGTCGACAGTGATCAGCAAATCCGGCTTCGCCTGTGTCTGCACGGCGAGTTGCACGATTTCCGGAGTGAGTCCGTAACCGTATTCGAAACGGTTAGGGACAAGATAGGCGACATTGGCGCCGAAGCTGCGCAGTGCGCGCATGCCCACCGCGCAGGCGGTGGCGCCGTCGCAGTCGTAATCGGCAACGATCAGCAAACGCCGTTGCGCAGCAATCGCGTCTGCCAGCAGGCAGGCCGCTTCCTCGGTGCCGCGCAGCAGGGTTGGCGGCAGCAGCGAGGCAAATTGCGTGTCGAGTTCATCCCGGCTACTGATGCCGCGTGCCGCATACAGTCTCGCCAACAGCGGCGGCAGGCCCTGTTGCTCGAGCATCATGCTGGCTTTGACTGGCAGGCGGCGGGTAACAATGACCGAAGGGAATCCCTGTGGGATGACCGAAGGAAATCCCTGTGGGATGAGGGTCATGCTGGCCCCTCCAGATCGTGCAAGGGCAGGGGGCGGCGCCAGAATTTAAATGCAGCGGCTCGGCTCAGATGGAGATCGAGAACCGTTTCCTCGCCCAGAGCCGTAATCCGCAGGTCATTGATTGACCCCTTGCGCAGGGCGGACTGCAGTGGTTGCAGCCAGCCCTTTTCAATTTCGAGCAGTGCCTCACGCCAGGCCAGCGCATCAAGCCGCTGTGTTGGCGTCAGCAGATCATCGACTAGCACCAGTGTGGCCTGAGATCGTTGCAGCTGGGCGCCATAATCCTGGACACTACTGTGTTCAATACCGCGCCACGCCGCCAGACCGGGCAACAAAGGCTGGCGACCGACAACGTACTGGAGCAGGCCGGTTTGTGCAGCATTGCGGGTCGGCAGAGCGCCGGCACCCCAGAACCACAGCGAGTTGATCGTCGGGCGCCCCGCAGCCTCACGTGCCGCATTCAAGGGCAGGGCATGCAGCAGCATCTGCGCCTCGTTGCCCAGGCGCAGCCATTGCGCTGCGTCACGACCGGTGGGCAGCGGCAGGCTGCGGCCGAGCACGGCGGTTGGTGGCAAGGTCTGCAACTGCGGCAGAGTTTTTAGTTTGAGATAGCCATGACCCGGCGTGCCGAATCTGAAATCGCCCAGTTCCTTGAACAGTGGCGCGAGTGCAGCTTCAAGCAGAATCGTTTCCTCCGGACTGATGCCAAGCTCGGCACTGCTCAGGCTGGGGCGTCCCTGCTCGAATCGCAAATGCACCGGATCGACACACAGCCAGATGTCGTTGCCGGGATCGACACCTTCACCCAGCAGGCGCAGCGCGGCAGCCGGCAGGGTGTTTTCATCGCAGCCGAACTCCCGGCACAGCCAGTTTTCCAGAGGCTGTGCTGCCTGCCAACGCATGCGGCCGCGTCCCAGCAGCCAGGACAATCCGGGCAGCGGAAGATCGTGGGCGGTGTCGCGCAATGCCTGGCGGGGCCAGAGCAGACCGGGCAGGACGAGATGTAACGGCATGCGCCGATGCTAACATGGAGAACCTGCACCATTACTGAAAATTCGCACGGTTGCTGCTGATGCGTTGTTCGCCCACGAACGGGGTGGATGAACTCGAGTTTGAATGCGAGTGGTGGGTATCAGGAACACAACTTTCGATGAGTTAAAATCCAGCCAGGGTGACCACAACCAGGAACTGTTTGGCAGAACATGCTGACCGTTCTTATTTTTAATCACGAATACCAATAAGGAGACCATCATGCTTCACCGCTTGCTGCTTTCGGCCTGTATCTCATTGACGATCAGCGTCGGTGCTCATGCCGCTGATTTCATCGGCGTCCTCACCGGTGGTACCAGCGGGGTCTATTACCCGCTCGGTGTCGCCCTTTCGCAAATTTATGGCAAGGCGATGCCCGAT
>JBAYVV010000137.1:0-10805 GCA_041674465.1 Sterolibacterium sp. | reverse complement strand
TGCGGCCTGACCGAGCCGTGTTCACCCTTGAGTTCGATCACCAGCCGCACTACGCCGGGTTTGTTGCGGCCGGCGCGGATCAGCTTGATATAAGGATCGCTTTCGGAAATCTTGCTCGGCAGGTTTTGCAGAACCGAATTGAATTCGACATCTTCCAGATCAAGCACCAGCCGCTCCGGATCCTTGACCATCAGGTGCGTATATTTGAGTGGCTCGCTGTTTTCGAGGGTGATGCGGGTGTAATCCTTGGCGGGCCAGACCCGCACGGCACGCAGGTTACTTTGCGTTGCGGCAGTCGCGCCGCGCGTCAGAAGCAGCGTCAGCGTTGCGACTGTGAATTTGAGAATATCGCGCCGGGAGTTCGAACGGCGGAGGAGTTCCAAGTCGTCAGGCACTGCCGTCCCTTTTCGCTGAGGGCGGATAACTTGGCCAGGCGCCCCTCCCGCTCAAGCGACAAATCCAGACGCAGATCGGCTGCCGGCAGGTATACGCCGGCCTTGTCCGGCCATTCGACCAGACAGATTGCCGTTCCCTGGAAATATTCGTCGAGACCTGCCTCAAGGTATTCCTCTGGCTCGTTGAGCCGATAAAAATCAAAGTGATACAAGTGTAATTGAGAAATCACATAAAGTTCAACCAAGGTATAGGTGGGACTTTTGACCTTATTCTCGTAACCGAGCGCGCGCAGCAGTCCCCGAACGAGCGTCGTTTTGCCCGCTCCCAGGTCGCCTTCCAACCAAATGATCATGCCAGGCGCCAGGCAAGGCGCCAATGACCCGCCTATAGCCAGGGTTGCTGCCTCATCGGGCAGAAACAGGGTCGAGGCATTATCATCGCGGGAAAACTGGCTCGGCTCGTCGCTCACATGCATTCAACAGGTACTCCGGATTGGTCGGCGCTTGTCGCAAATATCAGGCAGTGGGGACACGAACTCGGCTTCGATGCCATTGGCATTGCTTCCGCCGCCCTGCCTGACAGCGCGGAAACCGGATTGCAATCCTGGCTTGCGGCCGGTTACCAGGGTCAATTGGATTATATGGCACGCCATGACAGCAAACGAGCCCATCCCGAGCAACTGCTGCCCGGCACGGTCTCGGTCATCACGGCACGCATCGGCTACTGGCCCGAGGCCGCCGACGCGCAAGCCAACCTGGCCGACCGCCGGCGCGCCTACGTTTCACGCTATGCGCTGGGTCGCGACTACCACAAGCTGATGAGGACCCGCCTGCAAAAGCTTGTCGATCGAATCCAAAGCGAGACTGGCATTTTCTCTTCACGTGTATTCACTGATTCTGCGCCGGTGCTGGAAGTCGAACTGGCGTCGCGCAGCGGCCTGGGCTGGCGTGGCAAGCACACGCTGCTGCTAGAGCGTGAGGCGGGATCGTACTTCTTTCTCGGTGAAATTTATTGTGACTTGCCGTTGCCACCCGATCCACCGCTCGCAGAGCACTGTGGCACCTGTACCGCCTGCATCAGCGCCTGTCCCACCGGCGCCATCGTCGCACCCTACCGTCTCGATGCCCGGCGCTGCATTTCCTATCTGACCATAGAACTCAAGACTTCGATACCACTCGAATTGCGTCCGTTGATCGGCAACCGCGTCTATGGCTGCGACGATTGCCAGTTGTGCTGCCCCTGGAACCGGCAGGCGCCGCTGACGCGAGAGCAGGACTTCTCCGTGCGCCACGGCCTCGATCAGGCCAGCCTGGTCCAATTGTTCATTTGGGACGAGGCGGCGTTCAAGCAAAAAATGGCAGGATCAGCCATCTATCGCATCGGCCATGAGCGCTGGCTGCGCAACATCGCGGTTGGACTGGGAAACGCAACAACCAGTCCGGAAGTTTTAGCGGCACTGAATTTACGTCGCGAAGACACTTCAGCGCTGGTGCGTGAACATGTCACCTGGGCACTGGATAGACACAGAGGCTAGGAACCTTTAGCAACCGGCCGCGCCGGATCGCTGCACCACTCGCTCCACGAACCAGGATACAACCGAGAACCGGTGAGGCCAACGATTTCCATGGCCAGCAAGTTATGGCAGGCAGTGACACCCGAACCGCATTGCTGCACCACGCTGCGCGGATCACGCCCTGCCAGCAGCTCATCAAACTCGCGCCGCAAGTCACCGGCAGGCTTGAAGAGCCCCCCGTCTGCGAGATTCCTGGCATAGAAGCGATTGATTGCACCGGGGATGTGTCCACCGACAGGATCGAGCGTTTCGTTTTCACCGCGAAAGCGTTCTGCATTGCGAGCATCGATCACTGCCATATCCTTTGCTCCAAGATGTGCCCGCACAAAATCGGTATCAACAGAGGCATGGCCCGTCGTTCCCGGTCGCGCGACAAATTGCTTCGCTCGTATCGATGGCACGGAGTCTTCTAATGGCAGTTGGGCGCTATTCCAAGCCGCGAGGCCACCGTCCAACACGGCCACGCGCAGATGCCCGAGCCAGCGCAGCAGCCACCACAGGCGCGCCGCGAAAATGCCACCTTCATTATCATAGGCCACCACCTGAGTGTCTGCGTCTACGCCGCAAGCGCCCATCTTCGCCGCAAAGGTCTGCGGATCGGGCAGAGGATGGCGCCCGTTGCGTCCCGTGGTCTTGCCTGACAGATCGCGATCAAGATGCAGGTGCTGAGCGCCGGGCAAGTGTCCCTTGGCGTAAGCTTCCACGCCATAGTCGACCTGCTTCAGATCATGGCGGCAATCGAAAACGCGCCAGGCGGGGTCGGTGATGTGCGCCGAAAGTTCGGCAACGCTGATCAGCAAATCACTCACCGGCATCACCACCTGCGGACAACCAGGCGCGTGCTTCGGCTTCATCGCCGAAAACACGCAAGTCGGTATCGACGAAGGCTTGCGACAACCAGGCACTCCAGGCGATCCACTGGCTTTCGGTGAGCACTGCAATGCGTCTGAAATCGTGTGGGTGCTGGCGCGAGAACTGGATTTCCTCCCAGGCCACATCAAGGGTGAAATCGGCCATCTGGCGCAGATCCACGAACAGGCTGACCTGGCCTGAGGTCCGGGTATAGCTGCCCACCACGGACTCGAACTCCTTGAAATCAGCAAGCGTGAATTCGCCGAAGACGGACAATGAAATCAGACTGCCCTGCTGATCGGTGGTAATCATGATGGTTTTCCTCTGTGGTCAATGAACGCAGTATATCAATCCTGCTCTGCCGGGGCGGCCCGCGAGTAGGCCGTGGCAAGGATGCCGCTGATCAGGATCAAGGCAACGCCGAGTTGCGCAACCAACGGCAGCCGTTCATCCCACAACCAGATACCGAACAGGCTCGCAAACACCACCGTGCTATAGGTCAGACTGGCGCTGACCATGGTCTTGCCGTTCTTGTAGGCGCGGGTCATGCAGAGCTGCGCCAGCGAGCCAAAGCCCCCGACACCCAATAGCAGCAGCCAGCCACGGCCATCGATGGCATGCAGGGGCTGATCATTCCAGTTGCCGACCAGGATCCAGGGCAATCCCCCAAGTGTTGCGATCAGGGAGAAATAAAACACCGTGCGCCATTCCGGCTCGCCCAGTTCGCCCAGCTTGCGCACGTTGAGGTAGGCGAAGCTTGCGGTGACAGCAGAAACAAGCGCGAGCAGGTCGCCGGCCATCTGTTCGGAATGCCAGCTCGGCTGCAATAGAAAAACCACACCGAGGAAGCCTGCAGCCAGTGCCAGCAGCAACCGGGCACTGATCCTTTCACGCTGCCAATACACGAGTATCGCGGCGAGGAAGAGTGGCGAAGTGTAGTTGAGGGTAACCGCCATGGCCAGCGGAATCATTGCAATCGCCTGGAAGTACAGAACGATCGAGAAGAATCCGGCCAGGCCGCGCCAGACATGAATCCGCCAGTAAGGAGTTGCCAACGACAGCCCGGCAATCCTGACATAAGCATAGAGAAACGGCAGGGCGACCAAGCCGCGGTAGAACACCAGTTCGGCAGCGGAAAATTGCACGCTGCCGAGCTTGACGCAAACACCCATGCAGGCGAACAGCAGGCTCGCCGCGATCATCCAGAGGGATTGCATTTATCGCCGGCTGAGAAACTGCCGCCAGCGCCACACTTCAGAAATGAGGTTCAATGATGCGCCGATAGAATTCATGGAAGTGCTGCATGCCGTCTTCCATGGGTGACTGATAAGGCCCGGCCTCACTGCGACCCTGTTTGAGCAGGGCATGGCGACCCCGATCCATGCGCTCGCCAATATCGTCGTCCTCGATTGCAGTTTCCATGTAGGCAGCTTGCTCGGCCTCGATGAACTCTCGTTCGAACAGGGCGATCTCCTCGGGATAGTAGAACTCGACAACATTCAGCGTCTTGTTGACGTCCTGCGGAATCACCGAAGACACGACCAGCACATGGGGATACCACTCGACCATGACATTCGGATAGTAGGTCAGCCAGACCGCGCCCTGCTTGGGTTTATCCTCTCGGTAATACTCAAGTACTGCTTTCTGCCAGCGCTGGTAAGCCGCAGACCCCGATTTCTGCAGCGAAGTGATGCCGACCCGCTGCACCGAGTACCATTCGCCGAATTGCCAGCTCAGATCGTCGCAGGTAACGAAATTGCCCAGGCCCGGATGGTAGGGCACGACATGGTAGTCCTCAAGATAGACCTCGATGAAAGTTTTCCAGTTGTAATTGCACTGGTGCATCTCGACGCGGTCAAGCTTGTAGCCGCTGAAATCGAAATCTCCCGCCACTTTCATGCCGGCCAGGTCAGCCCCGGCCGTGCGTGGCCCCTTGAAGAGCAAGCCGTTCCAGTTCTCAAGCTGCTGCTTGTTGAGGTGCAAACAGGGATTGGCCGGGAAGTGTGGCGCACCCAGCAGTTCGCCCTGCATGTCGTAGGTCCAGCGATGGATCGGACAGACAATGTTTCTCGCTTTGCCTGAGCCCTGCAACATGATTGCCTGGCGATGGCGGCAGACATTTGAAAGCAACTCGATACCGCTCTGCTGACGCACCAGGAGCTTGGCATGATCGATCCATTCGAGGCTGCGGTAGTCATGCAGCTCGGGCACCATGATTTCATGCCCGACATAACCCGGGCCAGCCTCGAAAAACAGACGCCGCTCCAATTCGAACAGCTTCTCGTCGAAATACCAGGATACGGGTAATTGTGAAGTGGCGGGCGCTAGATGTTCTGCAGCATTGGTCAATTCGATGATATATCTCCCAACCTACAAGACGTCGGATTCCAGACTCTGGAAGGTATAATTATAGCCGAGGCTGTGTGGCGAAAGAACAAGGCCAAGTTGGCCGGATGGCACAGCAGGCCTAATTACTTTCCTTAACCCGCAGAAGTTTCATTTATGGCCAAGCCCACCAGCAATCATCCCCCTGCTTCATTCGAGGCCGCGCTTGCCGAACTTGAAACCATCGTCCGCGACCTGGAAGCAGGACAACTGCCGCTGGAACAATCTCTGTCCGCCTATGAGCGTGGCACGCAGTTGTTGAGACACTGCCAGGAAACGCTCGGCGCTGCCGAACAGAAGTTGCAGATACTTGAAAGCTCGGGCTTGCGCGAATTCGAGCCTCTCCCCGGTCAACCCGACAACGACGTCCAGGAAGCGTAACTTTTCGATGGATTTCTTTGCCTGGATGGAAACCATGCAGCATCGCGCCGAGGAAAATCTCGAGCAGCGGCTGCCCTCTGCCGATATAGCGCCACAGCGTCTGCATCAAGCCATGCGCTATGCCACCCTGGGCGGCGGCAAGCGCATCCGCCCCTTGCTCTGTTTCGCGGCCGGCGATCTCACCGCCGCGGATCCGGCCCGCCTCGACAGCGCTGCGGTTGCAGTTGAGCTGATTCATGTCTATTCCCTGGTGCATGACGACCTGCCCTGCATGGATGACGATGTTCTACGCCGCGGCAAGCCCACTTGCCACGTCGAATTCGATGAAGCAACCGCGCTATTGGTTGGCGATGCTTTGCAGTCACTGTCTTTCCAGGTGCTTGCCGAAGCCTTGCCGGATACCGATGCGCAGCGACAAATCGAGATGCTGCGCATGCTGGCGCAAGCCAGTGGATCACGTGGCATGGCAGGCGGCCAGGCAATCGATCTGGCTGCCGTTGGCCAGTCCTTGTCGCTGAGCGAACTTGAATTCATGCATATCCATAAAACCGGCGCACTGATCCGCGCTGCCGTTCTGCTCGGTGCACATTGCGGCGAGCCGCTTTCACCGGCAGCTTTGAAACGGCTCGATCATTTTGCGAAAACGGCCGGCCTGCTTTTTCAGGTTGTCGACGACATCCTCGACAGCGAAGCCGACACAGCGACGCTGGGCAAGACAGCAGGCAAGGACGCGGCACAAAACAAGCCCACTTATGTCAATCTGCTCGGCATCACCCAAGCCAAGGAAAAAGCTGCCGAGCTGCGCACTATTGCCCACGCTGCACTGGAGCCTTTCGGCAAATCCGCGCAGCGTCTTGACGAGTTGACCAGCTACATCGTTGATCGACGGTTCTAATGGACACGAAAAGCACAATGTCCGAGACACCGCTCCTCGACACCATCAACCTGCCTGCCGATTTGCGCCAGTTGGAGCGGGAGGATTTGGCTCAGCTTGCAGATGAGTTGCGCGCATTTCTGATCAAGTCGGTGGCGGAGACCGGCGGGCACCTATCGTCGAATCTGGGCACCATCGAGCTCACCATTGCCTTGCATTACGTTTTCGATACTCCTCATGACCGGCTGATCTGGGATGTCGGTCACCAAACCTACGCCCACAAGATTCTTACCGGACGCCGCGCCGGTATGGCCAGGCTGCGCATGCTGGATGGCGTGTCCGGCTTTCCGCGTCGCAGTGAGAGCGAATACGACGTGTTTGGCGTCGGTCATTCCTCGACCTCAATCTCCGCCGCACTGGGCATGGCCGTAGCAGCGCGCAACAAGGGTGAAGGGCGCCGCATCGTCGCCATCATCGGCGATGGCGCCATGTCTGCCGGACAGGCTTTCGAGGCACTCAACAATGCCGGCGTGGTCGACGCCAATCTGCTGGTCATTCTCAATGATAATGACATGTCCATCTCCCCCCCGGTGGGTGGGCTCAACAAGTATCTGGCGCGACTCTTGTCTGGTCGCACCTTCAACGCCGCGCGTCGTGCGGGTGAGAAGGTGCTCTCAGTCGTACCCTCGATGCTCGAATTCGCCAAACGCGCCGAGGAACATGTCAAGGGCATGATCGTGCCGGGAACCCTGTTCGAGGAATTCGGCTTCAATTACATCGGGCCGATCAATGGGCACGATCTGGAATCGCTGATCCCGACCCTGGAGAACCTCAAGCAACTGGATGGTCCGCAATTCCTCCATGTCATCACGCGCAAGGGGCAAGGCTACAAGCTGGCCGAAGCCGATCCGGTGCTTTATCACGGCGTTTCCAAATTCGACACCGCGGGAGGCATCCAGACAAATGTATCGACACGGCCGACCTACACCCAGGTCTTCGGTGACTGGCTCTGCGACATGGCCGCCGCAGATGAACGCCTGATCGGCATCACGCCAGCGATGCGCGAAGGCTCCGGCCTGGTGCGCTTCGCCCAGGAGTTCCCCGCACGCTATCACGACGTCGGCATTGCCGAGCAGCATGCGCTGACTTTCGCTGCGGGTCTTGCCTGCGAAGGCATGCGGCCCGTCGTCGCGATCTATTCAACTTTCCTGCAGCGCGCCTACGATCAATTGATCCACGACGTTGCACTGCAAAACCTGCCGGTGATGCTCGCGATCGACCGTGGCGGACTGGTTGGCGCTGACGGCGCGACGCACAATGGCGCCTTCGATTTGAGCTTCCTGACCTGCATTCCGAACATGCTGGTCATGACCCCGAGCGACGAGAACGAATGCCGCAAGATGCTCACGACGGCCTTCCACCACAACGGCCCAAGCGCCGTGCGCTATCCGCGCGGTACCGGTCCGGGCGTAGCGCTCGACACGACGCTTGACGACCTGCAGATTGGCAAAGGGGAAATCCGTCGCCAAACCCAAGGCGCCAAACCGCAGCGCGTTGCACTGCTTGCCTTCGGCAGCATGCTGGCGCCAGCGCTCGCCGCCGCCGAGGAACTGGACGCAACAGTGGCCAATATGCGCTTTGTCAAACCGCTTGACCGCGAGTTGATCAACACGCTCGCGGATAACCACGATCTGCTCGTCAGCCTCGAGGAGAACACCCTGATCGGCGGCGCCGGAGCAGCAATCGCAAATTGCCTGGAGCAGATGGACAAGACCGTGCCACTGCTGCGCCTTGGCTTGCCCGACCACTTCATCGACCACGGCGACACCAGCAAGTTGCTGGCACAACTCGGACTCGACGCGACCGGCATTACCCGGAACGTGAAGGAGAAACTCAAGCAGTACGCTCAAGAGCATTAGTTGATCAATTTTGTCGGGATTGCTAGAATCGGATTGACGCTGGAGGGTGCTTGCCTCCGCCCAACCCAAGAGAGCAGCCCATGAACAGCAGGGATACCATGGCCATACCGGACGTACAAGGCAGCACCGATTCGCGGCAATTGCCGATCAACCAGGTCGGCATCAAGAGCATTCGCCACCCGGTCAGAGTGCTCGACAAAAGCGACGGCGTGCAGCACACCATTGCCATGTTCAACATGTACGTGGGGCTGCCGCACAATTTCAAGGGCACCCACATGTCGCGTTTCGTCGAGATTCTCAATACCAACGAGACCGAAGTGTCGGTGGAGAATTTTGAATCCATGCTGCGCGATATGGTGACAAGACTCGAAGCCGAAACCGGTCATGTCGAGATGAGTTTTCCCTACTTCATCAACAAGCAGGCGCCGGTCTCCAAGGTCAAGAGCCTGATGGACTACGAAGTCTGTTTCATCGGCGAGATTCTCGCGGGAGGCGTCTATCGCCAGACCACCAAGGTCCTGGTGCCTGCGACCAGCCTCTGCCCCTGCTCCAAGAAAATTTCCGAACGCGGCGCGCATAACCAGCGCTCGCATATCACGGTCACTGCGACCACCAACAGTTTCATCTGGATAGAGGATCTGGTGCAGATGGTCGAGACCCAGGCATCCTGCGAACTATACGGCCTGCTCAAGCGTCCCGACGAGAAGTACGTCACCGAACGCGCCTACGACAACCCGAAGTTCGTCGAAGACATGGTGCGCGATGTGGCCGGCGTGCTCAACGCCGACTCGCGCATTGATGCCTACACGGTGGAAGCCGAGAATTTCGAGTCGATCCACAACCACTCGGCTTACGCGCTGATCCAGAAAGACAAGCGCGGCTAAGAAGTCCTGCTGTGGAACTGTGCAGCGAGTTTCAAGAAGCACCATCCCCGCAAGAACGGGGATGGGTCACGCCTGATTACGCCTGCCGGCGGGTAAGCTTTTCCTTGATGCGCGCCGACTTGCCGGAACGATCGCGCAAATAGTAGAGTTTGGCACGCCGCACCGCACCGCGGCGCTTGACCTCGATGCTGGCAATCAGCGGCGAATAGGTCTGGAACGTACGCTCCACGCCTTCACCCGCGGAAATCTTGCGGACGATGAAGCTGGAATTGAGGCCGCGATTGCGCTTGGCGATCACCACGCCTTCGTAGGCCTGGGTACGCTCGCGCGCACCTTCCTTGACTTTCACCTGGACCACCACGGTGTCGCCCGGTGAAAAATCGGGAACGGTTCTGCCCAGGCGGGTAATTTCTTCTTGTTCGAGTTGTGCGATCAGATTCATTTGCTTGCTCCAAAATGTCATGGCCGTTGGCCTTTCGCGCAGAGCAGTGAATCCACTGATGCGCGCCGTTGTTATTTGCGGATTCTCCGTTTCCGGGATGCCCGCCGCGGCGTGATCCGCCGTCTATGGGGTGTTACACCTGCTCCTCCTCGCGATACTCCTCCAGCAACACAGCTTCTTCCCGCGTCAGCGACCTGTGCTCGATGAGTTCAGGCCGTCGCCGCCAGGTTCGCCCCAGCGCCTGCTTCAGGCGCCAGCGGCGAATTTTCTCATGATTGCCCGAAAGCAGCACTTCCGGCACACTCATCCCCGCATAATCCTCTGGCCGCGTGTAATGCGGACAGTCAAACAACCCTTGCGCAAACGACTCTTCCGCCACCGATGCCGCATCATTCACCGCACCCGGCAACTGCCTGACCGTCGCATCAATCACCGCCAGCGCGGCAATTTCGCCGCCGGACAGCACGAAATCGCCCAGCGATATCTCTTCATCCACGCAGCGCTCGATGAGCCGCTGATCGACGCCTTCATAGCGTCCGCACAGCAATATCGCACCGCTACTCTGAACCAGTTCCATCACACGCTCGTGCGTCAGGGGCTTGCCCTGCGGCGAAAGATAAATCACTTTCGCCTCTGCCTGTCCTGCCTGGCTGCGCCTGATCTGCGCCGCAGCAATCGATTTCTCCAGCGGCCCCGGCAACATCACCATCCCCGGACCACCGCCGTAGGGTCGATCATCGACACTGCGGTAATGATCCTCGGCAAAATCACGCGGATTCCAGCAATTCAACTGCCACAAACCTTGTTCCAGCGCACGCCGGCTGATCCCCGACTGCGTCACTGCCTCAAACATTTCGGGAAACAGCGTGATGACATCGAATTCGAGGGCACTCACCAATCGCCTCCCCATTCGACGCGGATCACACGGCTTGCCGTATCGACACTTTTCACAACCTGTGCGACGAAGGGCAGCAGGCGTTCCTGCCTTGCTCCTTCCGCACCTTCATGCACACACAACACATCGTGTGCACCAGTGGTTAGCAAGCTGGTCACCTGACCCAACCGCTCCCCCTGCAAATTCACCACATCCATGCCGACC
>JBAYVV010000136.1:0-10857 GCA_041674465.1 Sterolibacterium sp. | reverse complement strand
TTGACGATCAGCGTCGGTGCTCATGCCGCTGATTTCATCGGCGTCCTCACCGGTGGTACCAGCGGGGTCTATTACCCGCTCGGTGTCGCCCTTTCGCAAATTTATGGCAAGGCGATGCCCGATGCCAAGTCATCGGTGCAGGCCACCAAGGCTTCAGCCGAAAACCTCAACCTGCTCCAGGCCGGTCGCGGCGAGATTGCCTTCACCCTCGGTGACGCGTTGTCGGATGCATGGAATGGCAACGAGGAAGCCGGCTTCAAGACCCCGCTGAAAAAGCTCCGGGGCGTGGCCGGGATCTATTCAAACTATATCCAGATCGTGGCCAGTGCTGATTCGGGTATCAAGACCCTGGCCGACCTGAAGGGCAAGCGCGTCGCGGTGGGCGCACCGAAATCCGGAACCGAGATCAATGCCCGTTCGATCCTCAAAGGCGCCGGATTGAGTTACAAGGATCTCGGCAAAGTCGAATATCTGCCTTTCGGTGAATCGGTTGAACTGATGAAGAACCGCCAGATCGATGCCACGCTGATTTCCGCAGGATTGGGCGTTTCCGCCATTCGGGACCTGGCCACCGCCGTGAAGATCTCCTTCGTGCCGATACCCGCTGATGTGGTTGCGAAAATCAATGATCCGGCCTACCTCGCCGGGAGCATTCCGGCGAATACCTACGAGGGACAGACGTCGAACATTCCCGCCATCGCAATCGAGAATTTTCTTGTGACACATGAAGGTGTACCACTCGATACCGTCTACAAAATGACCAAGGCCATGTACGAAAACCTGGACCAGATGGTCGCGGCGCACAACGCCGCCAAAGCCATCAAACGTGAAAACGGGCCAAGGAATATGCCCCTGCCGCTGCATCCAGGCGCAGAGAAATATTACCGCGAAGTCGGTTTGCTGAAATAAGCCGTTACTCCATGGCGCACGATCCGGTCAATGAATTCGAACACCCCGCGCCCAGCGGGGAATTCCAGGAGCATGGCCATACGCGCAACCTAGGCGGTGTAGCACTGCGGGCTGTGACTGGGGCCGCCATCATGTTCTCCGCTTACCAGTTGATGGTGGCGGGTTTTTATCCCCTCTCCAGCGTGGTGACGCGTGCCTTGCACGTAGGTTTCCTGCTTCTGATCACCTTCCTGCTCTATCCTGCCATCCAGGGCAGCAAGCCGCAGACCCGTATCCCCTGGTACGACTGGATCCTGGCGCTGACCGGTTTCGTGCTGGCTTTTTACCACTGGATTTTCGAGGCTGACCTGATCCAGCGCGCCGGCGAATCGACGACATCCGATCTCATCGTTGGCACGATCGTCGTGGTGATGGTGTTTGAGGCGGCGCGCCGGATACTTGGTTTGGCCTTGCCTATCGTCTGTGCAGTGTTCCTGCTGTACGGCATGTTCGGCCAGCATCTTCCGGGTGATCTTGCGCATCGTGGCTACAGTTTCGCCCAGCTTGTGGAACAACTCGGCTTCGGCAGCGAAGGCATCTACGGGATCCCCACGCTGGTTTCGGCGACATACATTTTCCTGTTCATCCTGTTCGGCTCGTTTCTCGAGCACGCCGGCATGATCCGGCTGTTCAATAGCGTTGCGCTGGGCTTTGTCGGCCATGCCCAGGGCGGTCCGGCGAAGGTTGCAGTGATTTCTTCCGGCTTCATGGGCATGATCTCCGGCTCGGGCGTGGCGAATGTGCTGACCATAGGGCAGTTCACCATTCCCCTGATGAAACGCTTCGGCTATACCCCGATCTTCGCGGGCGCCGTCGAAGCCACCTCATCGATGGGCGGACAGATCATGCCGCCGGTGATGGGTGCAGTGGCCTTCATCATGGCCGAAACCCTCAACGTACCGTATGCCGACATCGTCAAGGCGGCTGTGATCCCTGCCTTCCTGTATTACTTTACAGCCTTTGTGATGGTGCATCTGGAGGCGGGTCGCCTGAAACTGCTGGGCATACCTCGCGACCAATGCCCAAATCCCTGGCGTGCAATCAAGGACAACTGGTATCTGATTCTCCCTCTGGCAGTGCTGGTGGTCATGCTGTTTGAGGGCTTCACGCCGATGTTTGCCGGCATGATGGGATTGGCCCTGACGGCCATACTCATCCTCGGCGCAAGCATCGCCGCCCGCATTTCGCAAACCGCCTTCCGGGTCGTATTCTGGTTTGCCATGGGTCTGGGAGCGGCTTCCTTCGCAAAATGGGGGATCAAGCCGGTGATGGCAGTGATCGCGGCATTGGTATTCACCAATCTCTTTATCCATGGCGGCATGAAAACGCTGCACACCATGAAAATGAGCCTGGTCGATGGTGCCAAGCAGGCGCTCCCGGTTGGCATCGCCTGCGCCGTCGTCGGCGTCATCATCGGCGTGCTGACCCTGACCGGGGCGGCTTCCAGCTTTGCCGGCTACATCCTGACCATCGGCCAGAAGAGCCTGTTCGCTTCGCTTTTCCTGACCATGGTGGTCTGCCTGATTCTCGGCATGGGCATTCCGACTATCCCCAATTACATCATCACCAGTTCCATCGCCGCTCCGGCCCTGCTCAAGCTTGGCGTGCCACTCATCGTCTCGCACATGTTCGTGTTCTATTTCGGCATCATGGCCGACCTGACGCCGCCCGTTGCGCTTGCCGCATTCGCTGCCGCCTCGATCGCCAAGGCCTCGCCGATGCGCATCGGCTACAAGGCCACGCAAATTGCCATCGCCGGCTTCGTGGTGCCCTACATGGCGATCTATGACCCGGCGCTGATGCTGCAGGGCAGCTGGACGGTTGTTTCGGTCATCTATGTGGCGTTCAAGGCGCTGCTCGCCATTTCCTTGTGGGCGGTCATGACCATCGGGTATATGTGGCAGCCGGTCGGTTGGCTGTGGAGGCTCTTTGCCTTTTCTGCCGCAGCACTGCTTGTTGCCGCCATCCCCTTCACCGACGAGATCGGCTTTGCCATGTCGGCTATTTTTATCCTCTGGCAGTGGTTTGCCAACAGGAAGCCCGCCGCATGACATGGTCGGACTTTGTCTGACCGCCGGGATGATTGCCGCGATGCTGCCGCTGGAAGAAGTGACGCTGGCGTGGACGCATTCAATCGAAAAAATCCGCTGGGAAGAGGATTATCGAGTTACCCATGACCGTCTGATCCTCACCGAAGCGCGCATCAAGGGCAGTGGCGCCGGTATGGAACCGCCGGAGGGTGCGCAGTTATCGAATGGTGTCTGGCACTATCGTCCCGCATTGCCGCCGCTCGAGCGCTTGCGTCTGACCCACTCGCCTTACGCCAAGACCTACGAAATCTGCGCTGCCGGCAGATGCCGGTCGCTGGACGAGATACTGCCGGGTATTGCGAACACGGTCGTGGTTGAAGTTGCACCCTGCAATCTCGACTGAACAAGTTGCCCCGGGCAATTCGATGATTCCTTGAAATGAGAGGACCCCATGCAGCAGAAGAAAATCAAAGGTGTGCTTGTTCCCGTCGTCACACCCTTTCGTCCGGACCTGAGCCTGGATGTCAAACGCTTCGTGGCACACTGCCATTGGTTGCTCGAACAGGGAGCCAGCGGCCTGGCGATTTTCGGTACGACTAGCGAGGCCAATTCGCTTTCCGTGGATGAGCGTATCGGCTTGTTCGACGAATTGCTGGCTGCGGGCATTCCACCCTCGCGCCTGGTCCCGGGCACGGGTTGCTGCGCACTGCCGGACTCTGTCAGGCTCAGCCGCCATGTCGTCTCGGCAGGTAGCGCCGGCGTATTGATGTTGCCGCCTTTCTACTACAAGGGTGTGTCCGAAGAGGGGGTGTTCAGAAGTTTTGCCGAGATCATCGAACGGGTTGGCGATCGGCGCCTGGCGATCTATCTTTATCACATCCCGCAATTGACCCAGGTGCCCTTCCCGATCGCCCTGATCGAACGTCTGCTGTCAGCCTATCCGGGCGCAATTGCAGGAATCAAGGACAGCTCGGGTGATTCCGCCAACCTGCATGCCCTGCTCGATGCCTTTGCCGGGACTGATTTCGACGTTTTTCCCGGATCCGAACTGCTGCTCCTCGAAGGCCTGCGGAATGGCGGCGCAGGTTGTATTACCGCCACGGGTAATGTGAATCCGGGGCCGATCTCCCGCCTATGCAGAGACTGGCGCTCGGCGGATGCCGATGCGATGCAGGCCGGTCTCGATGCGGTACGCAAGGCGATACAGGCTTACCCAATGATCCCCGCAGTCAAAGCGACGCTTGCTCAATACAGCAACGACGACTCATGGAGCCGGGTGCGACCACCGTTAGTGGAACTTGGCGCTGGGCAGGCAATACAACTGGCGGCCGAACTTCAATCCATGGGCTTCAGGATGGCAGCTTTCACTTAAGGCATTTGGCCAGACCGTTCTTGTTGGGACCTGGTTTGCATGAGCACTTGCCCGTCGGGCAGTCTGCCTCGCTTTGGGTGCAGACACAATTATGTTTTTTCTGTGGAGCCTCACCAGGATTAATCGCGCCCGGCGGTGTAACCAAGGGATGGGATATCGCAACTGGAGGACTGGTGTTCACGAGTGGCGGATTGGTTGCAATCGCGGGCGGGTTGGGTGCAATCATCGGTGGGTTAGGCGCAATCACCGGTGGGTTGGATGAGGCCACCTGCGGGTTGGGAGTGATGACTGGAGAGTTTCTCGGAATTACCTGAGGGTTCGTCATTGTGGTTTTCGGATTGGGCGTGGTGACTTTGGCATTCGGCGTTGCGACAGGGGGATGCGGCACGGCAACTTTCGGATTGACGGCATTGGGTTTGACTACGGCAGGTTTGGCCGGGTTGGGTGCCGTGCCATCTGGTTCGGCCATCAGTGATGAGCAGGCAACCACTGTGGTCAGAGCGACAACGGCAGAGTGCAGATAATTCATGATTACTTCTCCAGTAGGGGATAGTGGTAGTGGAGTTGGTTGAGGTAACGTGCCACCACGTCGATGTCGTCTTCGCTCCATTCGGCCTTGCCATTATTTTGCCAACGAGCAACCTCCTCCCGCAGGCTGGACCAGTCTGTCACCAGCCGTTTATCCCGCCAATGCACCTGTTCGGCGTGGCATGCATTGCAATAAGTTGAGTAGAGCAACTCGCCACGATTGAGCTGGGAGGCGGCAGCACCGCAACAGAAGAAGCAAACCGACACGGTATAAATCAGGAATCGGCACATGGAGTGTTTCATGTAAGAGATTTTCACTTTGCCGGTCCTTATGGTTTCTTGTGGCTACCGTCACGCGATGAAGCAATGCCCCAGTCGATTGGGTTTTAAGTCGATGGCTTGGGCGGAGCATCCAGAGTGCCAACATTCCTGGAGAGTTGCCGATGCGCTCCCCCATGTCTCCAGGGAAATATTTGTCCTGCGTATCGGTATTATCCGGACAAATCGGGAGGTCTCTCTGTACGACAGCGTACAGACATGACATGGAGCAGGCCTTAAGTTGCGCGGTTCCCCGAGAGGTTGGAGATAGAGAGGCAGAAAAGAGTGGTGATGAATGGCTTACGGCAAGTCACTGTTTGATTCTTGCCTCATCCTCCTGATCGTTATTCCCCAAGCGGTTTCCTTGGTGATGAGCTTGGAATTTGGTTTAAACTCGAAGTGCGTTTTAGACAGATATTCGACAATCAGACAGGATCTCCAGCAGCGGCACAGGTTTCGGGCCGACAATTCACATGCGCTATGAACTCTGGATCGGGCTGCGCTACACGCGCGCCAAGAAGCGCGATGGCGGCGGCAACAGTTTCATCTCCTTCATTTCCCTGACCTCGATGCTGGGCATCGCGCTGGGCGTGGCCGCGCTGATCGTGGTGCTTTCGGTGATGAACGGTTTCCAGAAGGAATTGCGCACACGCATCCTAGGCGTCGCGGCGCATATCCAGGTCAGCGGACCGGATGGCGGCGAGCTGTCCGACTGGAATGTCGTGGCACAAGCCGCCGCAAAGCACCCGCGTGTCAGAAACGCTGCGCCTTACATCCAGGCGCAGGGCATGCTTTCTTTCGACCAGCAGGTGCGCGGCGTGATGGTGCGTGGCGTACTGCCCGAGGCCGAAGAGAAAGTCGCCGATTTCGAGCAGCACATGCGCAGCGGTCATCTCGCTGCGCTGCTGCCGGGCGAGTTTGGGATCATCCTTGGCGCCGAACTGGCGCGCGCCTTGCAAGTCGGCCGCGGCGAGAAGGTAACGCTGATCGCACCGCAAGGCCTGGTGACGCCGGCGGCGCTGCTGCCGCGCCTGAAGCAGTTCAAGGTGATCGGGATTTTTGAGGTCGGCATGTTCGAATACGATGCCAGCCTGGCTCTGGTGCATCTGAGCGATGCGCAGAAACTTTACCGCATGGAAGACCGTGTTTCCGGCATCCGCCTCAAGATCGACGACTTGTTCGGGGCGCCACGGGTTGGCCGCGAACTGCTGCTTGCGCTGGGAGAGGGTGTGAGCGTCTCCGACTGGACGCGCAACCATGCCAACTTCTTTCGTGCCGTGGCCATCGAAAAAAACATGATGTTCCTGATCCTGCTCCTGATTGTCGCCGTTGCCGCTTTCAACATCGTCTCGACGCTGGTGATGGCGGTGACCGACAAGCAGGCCGACATTGCCATTCTGCGCACCCTCGGCGCCAGCCCGCGCAGCATCATGCAGATATTCATCGTCCAGGGTGCTTTGATCGGCTGTATCGGTCTGCTGCTGGGCGTTGTCGGTGGGGTCGCGCTGGCGCTGAACGTGGATGTGGTGGTGCCGGCCATTGAGCGTGTGTTCGGCATGCAGTTCCTGGCCAAGGATGTGTATTACATCTCGGAACTGCCCTCGGACCTGCAGTGGAACGATGTCGGCCTGATCGCCGCTGTCTCTTTCTGCCTGACGCTGCTGGCGACGCTGTATCCCAGCTGGCGCGCCGCACGCGTCAATCCGGCAGAGGCGTTACGCTATGAATAGCGGCCCCGTCATATCCTGCAAGGGCTTGTGCAAGGTCTTCCGGCAGGGCACCAGCGAGGTGCCGGTATTGAATGGCGTCGACTTCGCCATTGAACCCGGGGAGCGGGTTGCCATTGTCGGCACCAGCGGTTCGGGCAAGAGCACCTTGCTGCATCTGCTTGGCGGTCTCGATACGGTGACAGCGGGCAGCGTCAGCGTGCTTGGGCGTGAATTGACCACCTTGTCGGAAGTTGAACGTGGCCAGATGCGCAACCGCAGCCTTGGTTTCGTATACCAGTTTCATCACCTGCTGCCGGAATTTTCCGCACTCGAGAATGTCGCCATGCCGCTACTGATTCGGCGCCTCGACAAAGTCGACGCTCAAGCGCAAGCGGCCGCGCTGTTGTCCGAGGTCGGGCTCGGTCACCGTTTGACGCACCGGCCGGGCGAACTTTCCGGCGGCGAACGCCAGCGTTGCGCAATTGCGCGTGCTTTAGTGACCAGACCGGCGTGCGTGCTGGCCGACGAGCCGACCGGCAATCTCGACCGCCAAACAGCAGAAGGCGTCTTCGAGTTGATGCTGGCGTTGAATGCCAGTCATGGCACGAGTTTCCTGATTGTCACACACGACCTGCATCTGGCGGCCAAGGCCGGGCGCATCCTGCGCCTTGACGACGGGATATTGCGCTAGGGCGCCCTAGGCGTCACTACTCGACAGCGCTTCTTCCAGCTCTATCCGGCCATGCGGCGTTGCCATGGCGATCAGCGCAAAGCCCGGTTGCAGCATGAAATCCTTGGGTGGATTGAACATCCAGTCGCCGCGCATGCGCACGGCCAGCAGCACGAAGTCACTGCTTCTTTGCAAAGGCAGCTTGCCCAGCGGGGCGGGCTTGAATTCTTCCGGAACCAGTACTTCCTCGATACGCAACTTGTTTTCCGAGCGCAGCATCTCGTCGAGGAAGGACACCACATGCGGCCGGATCATCGCCGAAACGATGCGCATGCCCCCGGTGAAATCGGGCGAGACGATGGCATCGGCACCTGCCTTGCGCATTTTTTCAATATTGCGCGTGTCGCTGCAGCGGGCAACGACGCGCGTGGAGGGATTCAACTGCTTGGCCGTCAGGCCGATCATCAGATTCTTGCTGTCGTCTCCGGTCACCGCAAAGACGCCACGGGCCTGGGCGATGTTGGCGTCGATCAGGGTGTCGTCGTCGCTGGCGTCGCCGTGCAGGTAGAGCAGCCCGGGTTTCTTCTCGTGCTGCGCCTCGAGGTTCTCCAGGTTTTCGTCGACGGCGACATAGTGGTGGTTGGTAGCCTCCAGTTCGGTCGCCACATTGCGGCCGACACGGCCCGAGCCGCAGACAATGTAATGTCCGTGAAGTTTCTTGATGGTTTTTTCCATGCGCCTTCTCCGCAACGTGGTATCAAGGTCGGATTCCAGCACGAAGGCCGTGACCGTCGAGAAAAAATAAGTCATCAGGCCGATGCCGGAAAATGCGATGACCATTGTGAACACCTGACCGAAGGGATTGTGGTGCAGGTCGATGACTTCCTCATAGCCGATGGTCGTGACGGTGATGAACGTCATGAACAGCGCGTCGAGGTAGTTGTAGCGATCCCCGCCGATGACCTTGTAGCCCAGGGTGCCGAGGATCAGGATGCAAATGAAGCCGATCAGCGACCAGATAAAACTGAAGTAAATGCGGCGGCTGAAATTTGCGCCGAAATGCTCGATCTTCATGTGTCGATTTTAGCGGAAAGGATCGTTCTTCTGCTTTAATTCGCCGATGCGACTGTCCATTCTCTGCTTTGCCGTTGGCATCGTCTGGCTGCAACAGCAGGCCAGTCTGCCCGATGGGGTCGAACTGGCCTGGCTTGCAGTTGCTGGCAGCGTCTTATTGCTAATGCCGCTGGGCAGACCTTGCGTGCGCAGCGCAGCGCCCATCGGCGCTTTCCTGCTCGGGATTGCCTGGAGCGGTGCTTCAGCCCAGTACCGGCTTGCCGATGCGCTGGCAACCATTGACGAGGGGCGCGACCTGCATCTGGTCGGGGTGGTCAGCAGCATGCCGCAGCGCTTCGAGAATGGCGTGCGTTTCGAGTTCCGGGTGGAACAGGCCGATGCCCAGGTACCCGAACATATTTCCCTGGCCTGGTATCGCGGCTGGCGGCGCGAGATCGACGAGACCGAGGAGGTCGAGTTTCACGCCGCCCCGCAACTGCATGCCGGCGAGCGCTGGCAGTTGACGACCCGCCTGAAGCGTCCACACGGCAATTTGAACCCCGCCGGCTTTGACTACGAGGCCTGGTTGCTCGAAGCCGGTATTCGTGCAACGGGTTATGTTCGAAGCGTTCCGGAGAATCGCCGCCTGAACGATTTTGTCTTGAGCCCGGGTAATCTGATCGAGAAGCTGCGCGAGGATATTCGCGAGCGCTTTTACCGAATTCTGCCAGAGCAGCCTTATGCCGGCGTGCTGGTGGCTCTGGCAGTCGGCGATCAGCGCGCCATCGATAATGAACTGTGGCAGTTGTTCAGTCGCACCGGCATTACCCATCTGATGAGCATCTCTGGCCTGCACGTGACGATGTTCGCCAGCCTGGTGTACGCGCTCTTGAACTGGTTATGGCGGCGCAGCCCGGTGCTGCCGCTGATGATTCCGGCGCAGCGCGCCGCAGTGGTCGGCGGTTTCATTGCGGCTCTGCTGTATTGCCTGATTGCCGGATTCGCGGTGCCGGCCCAGCGCACACTGTATATGCTGACCGTAGTCGCCATTGCGCTTTGGACGCAACGCACCATTACTCCCAGTCGCGTTCTGGCGCTGGCTTTGCTCGCAGTGTTGCTGCTCGATCCCTGGGCAGTGCTTGCGGCCGGCTTCTGGTTGTCTTTCGGTGCGGTTGGCCTGCTGTTCTACATTGGCAGCGGGCGCCTGGGCGCCCTGCATTGGCTCGGGGAGTGGGGTCGTTCCCAATGGGCCGTGACCCTGGGCAGCCTTCCAGCCCTGTTGCTGCTGTTCCAGCAGTTCTCGCTGGTCTCGCCCCTGGCCAACGCCCTGGCCATCCCGGTGGTGAGCTTCATCGTCACGCCACTGGTCCTGGCGGCGGCTGCCTTGCCGCCGCTCGGATTCCTGTTATTTCCCGCGCATCAGATGACCGCCTGGCTCATGAGTTTCATCGCGTGGCTGGGTGAAATGCCCTGGGCGGTCTGGCAGCAGCATGCACCGCCGACCTGGGCCTGGCTGACCGGCCTGCTGGGCTGTGCCTGGCTGTTGTTGCCACGCGGCTTCCCGGCGCGCTGGCTGGGCTTGATTGCATTGTTGCCGCTGCTGCTGGTGCCGGCGCCGCGTCCGGCCGTGGGTGAGGTGAAGCTGGTGGTGCTCGATGTCGGTCAGGGCCTGGCCATGCATATCCAGACGGCGGAGCACGACCTGCTTTACGATACCGGCCCGGTTTATTCGCCAGAGGCCAACAGCGGCAATCGCGTCATCGTTCCTTACCTGCGGGCGCTCGGGGTGGCACGACTGGATGGCTTGGTCGTCACGCATCAGGATACGGATCACTCGGGTGGCGCAGAAGCGGTGCTCGACGCCGTAGCGGTTGACTGGCTGATGAGTTCCTTGAGCTATGAGCATGGTTTCTCGGCCTTGCCTGTCCGGACCTTGCCTTGCAGTGCTGGCCAGGCCTGGGAATGGGACGGTGTGCGTTTTGAAGTACTGCACCCCTTAGCCGACCAGTATGCGGCACCGGCGCGCAAGACCAACGACATGAGCTGCGTGCTGATGGTCAGCAATGCTTTCGGCAAGGTGCTGCTGACTTCGGATATCGAAGCACTGTCTGAGAAAGCCCTGCTCGAGCGCGCTGCCGGTCGATTGCGCGCCGACCTGCTGATCGTCCCGCATCACGGCAGCCGGACCTCATCGACACCCGGGTTCATCCAGGCGGTGGGAGCATCCCG
>JBAYVV010000135.1:0-10893 GCA_041674465.1 Sterolibacterium sp. | reverse complement strand
GCCCAGCGCGTGCAATTCACCGCGTATTTCGACTGCGGCGAGGAGCCGCTGAAATCGAATACCAGGGTATCGTCCTGCTTGGTCATGGTGAGGATGACGCGGTAGGTTTCTCCCTTGACTTCAAGATACTGGCGCGACTGCCATTGGCCGTTGGGCAGGTCGCGCAGGCGTTGGCGCAGGCGCGTCTCGGATTGTTCAATGAGGGTCAGGCAGGCCTGGTCCACTGTTGCCTCGCCATACTTGGTCACCAGGGCCAGCAGGCGATCCTTGGCCACATTGTTGCAGGCAATCATCGAGCGCAGGTCCAGTGCGACCATCTCCGGCCCGCGTACCATGTTGAGCAGGGTGTCCCAGACATCCTGGCGCAATTGCCCGCGATCGATGAGCTTGATGCCGGGCGAGCTGAAGCCCTCGGTGAAGATATCCTGCGCATCCGGCGCGAAGCCACCGGGATTCATTGCACCGATGTCATACACGTGCACGAAGCAGGCACTCCAGGCGATCAGCTTGCCCTGATGGTGTATCGGCGAAACCAGATAAATATCCGAAGTATGCAGCGCCGCGGTGAACGGATCATTGAGCAGGAATAGATCATTTTCGTTGATCTGTCCCGCAAAGCGGCGAATGATCGATTTGCAGGCTTCGGCGGCGCTGGTCAGGTGATGCAGGAAGCCCACGCCGCCCATCAGCAAAGAGCCATCGGCCCGGTACAGGGACACCATCAGGTCGTGTCCCTCGTTGGTGATGGCGGTACCGGAAACATGCTTGAGCGTGATGACGGCTTCCTCGACGACGCGAAACAAGCGGTGGCGGATGATGGAAAATGTGATGGGATCCATGAGCGTTCCTAGCGAAGATCGATGAGGATGTTGCGGTAAGGATCGCAACGGCCGCACTGGCCGGTTTGCAGCACGATGGTAGTGATCGGCGTATGGATCACCGCCGGCCCTTCGATCACATTGCCCGGCATCAGTTTCTCGAAGTCGTAAATGTCCGCCTCGCTCATGCCGCCCTTGGCCTCGACAAAGATCGGCCGGCGGGCAATGCGTGCCGCAGAGGCATCGGCGCCTCCGAGCGGCAGTGGTTCCAGTTTTGGCTTTTCCATCAGGCCGCGTGCGGTAAGACGAAACTGGGTCATCTCCATGCCGGCCTCGCGATAGGCCGAGCCCTTGCCGTATTTTCTTTCGTAGATCGCTTCAAAGTCATCAGCAAGCTGTTGCAATCCGCCCTCGTCCAGCGGCGTTACGGCACGCACCGGCGTGGTGACTTCATGCACCTGGCGCGAATAGCGAAAATCCACAGCCCAATCGAGCCGCACCTGGTTACCGGTGAAACCCTCTCGCTGCAGTTCGCGCACGGCCTTCTGCGTCATCGGCTCGAAAATCCGATTGACCGACGCTGCGGGTGACGGCACCGGCAGCACAGTGGTGGTGGAGTATTCATGCACGATATCCGCGGAAACCAGGCCAAAGGCGCAGTTGACCGAAGCCGTGTAGGGCACGACAATCTGCTTGACGTTGAGTTCAGCGCCGAACATGGCACAAACCATGCCGCAACTGCCGCCGAAGGCATGCAGCACGAAATCGCGCGGATCGAGGCCACGTTCCACTGTGATCTCGTGGATCAGGTCGGTGATCTGGGCGGCTGCGACACGATAAATGCCGAAAGCCGCTTCCTCGACCGAGAGTCCCAGCGGTTTGGCAATCTTCTCGGCAAAGACGCGACGTGCCCGTTCCTTGTCCAGTTTCATCGTTCCGCCCAGGAAAATCTCCGGGTCCATGTAGCCAATCAGCATGAACACATCGGTCAGGGTCGGTTCCTCGCCGCCCAGACCGTAGCAGACCGGGCCGGGTCGCGAACCAGCGGAGCGTGGACCAACGTGGGGTGCATTGCTTCCTGGCTCGAGCCAGACGATCGAGCCACCGGCTGCGCCGATCGAAACAACCTCGATTTTTGGCTGGGCATAGTGGAACCGGTCCACCATGGGTTCGCGCGCATACTCGATCTCGCCGTTCTGGATCACGCTGACCTTGAAGGTCGTGCCACCCATGTCGGTGGCGATCACGTCGGGCTGCTTGAGCAATTCACCGAGCGCACGGCTGCCAATCACGCCGGCTGCCGGGCCGCACTCAAGCATGCCGATGGCGCGCTCGGCGGCTTCCTGGGCCGGCAGCAGGCCACCGTAGCCCTGCATGATCATCACTGCGCCGCCATAGCCGGACTGCCTCAGGAGTTGTTCGAGGTTCTGGATGTACGCCTTACTGATGCAACCGGCATAGGCATTGATGACCGTGGTTGAAGTGCGTTCGTATTCACCGGGCGTCGGCGCAATGTCGCTCGACAGTGTGCAGTATATGTTTGGAGCGATGCGCGCCACTATGTCGCGCACCTTGTGTTCATTGGTCGGATTAAGGAACGACCACAGGAAAGAAACCGCAATGGCTTCAACGCCACGCTCGGCAATCAGCCGCTGCAGGCAGCGCTCGGTTTCCGCAAGATCCAGTTCGCGCAGGATGGTGCCCTTGTAGTCGGTGCGCTCCACCACGCCGACGATGCAATCCGGATCGACCAGGGGACGCGCCCGCTCGGTCCTGACCGGATGCTTCATTCGGTCTTCAGTGAGGCCGCCCCAGCGGCCGTAAGCACCGCGCGTCACCAGCAAGGTATCTTCAAAACCGGCCGTGGTGACCAGCCCGACCTTGGCGCCCTCACGCGTGAAAATCGCGTTATCCACCACGGTGGAGCCATGCACGAACAGTTCGGTCTGCGCCAGCAGGTTTTCCAGGGTAAGACCCATCGGGATCGCAGCAGAACGGATCGAGTCGAGTACGCCCGTGGCAAAATCCGGCGGCGTCGATAACGCCTTGCCCAGATGCACAGGTTCCCCGGCAGCAAACACAATGGTGTCGGTACAAGTGCCACCGACATCGGTGGCGACCAGAAATTTTTGCCTGGTTGAACTCATCCGCTACATCCCCGCTCAAGCCTTGACCAAGAAAAACGGGCGCCCGATCGGGCGCCCGGAAATTACCGCAGCCGCCTCAACTTCAGGCGGCATCATGCCACATCAACGACCGGCCGCCTCAAGTTGTCCAAGCGAAACGTCCGTGGACTTGACCTTGGCCACATTGACGAACCATTCCGTCGGATCGGTGAGGAACACCGTGGCATGGTTGCGCGGGAAGTCGATGATGGCACCGCAAGACGAGATTTGCACCGGGGACCCGTCTTCAGCCTTGAACACGAAAGAGTGGAATTGCAGGAATTTCCAGAACTCGCCCTTGCGGTTGTAGGTCTCGCCGTAGTAGATACGCGGATACTTGGTTTCCATGTACAGGACCTTCTTGCTGTAGGGATGGACGTCAGGCGTGATCGCCTCGACAACCCAGACCTCGCGCGGCTCATAGCGGTCGTTGTTCAGGTTCCAGTGCGGCTCGCCCTGCTCCAGAGCCGGATAGCGCTCAGCGAAGGTCTTGCCCTTCGGGTTCCAGGCGGGCAGTTTGGCATTGGCTACAGCAAACACCCAGCGCTTGCCGAGCAACTTGTAGCTCTTGTACCAGGACGGACGCGCATTGAAAATTTCCAGGTCGTCCTGCAACTGGTCCGAACTGCCGACCGGGTCCATCCAGGCGCCGCCCGACAAACGACGGACACGGCGCACGGCGGGGACATAAACCCAGGAGTCATTCACCTGTGCCGAATCGTACATGATGGTGAAGGTACCCACACCCTTCATGTCGGTCGGCTCCTTGAAGAACAGCAACTGGCGAGCACGCTCCTTGCCGTCACCCTCCACCGGCCTGCCGCCCAGACGACCCTTCATGGCATAGCGCGTGAATTCGGCGATCGGTTCGGCATGGATGCCCTTCTTGCCGTCAACCAGCAACTGCGTCCAGGTTCTGGCGCTCGCCATGTCGCCCTGCATCTGTCCCAGAGACCAGTTCCAGATCAGCTTTTCAGCGGCTTGCGGATCGTTGGCCTGAACATTCGGGAACGGCTCACCGGCCTCCCAACCCTCGATTTCACGCGTCTGCGGATTGATCTTGGTCTTACCGACGTTCGCTTGCGAAGCCTTGACCCACCTTGGGTCGAGAGGAACTTCCTTGGCACGGAAAATCGGCAGCTTCCAGCCATTGTTGCGGATGCGCCATTCCATCTTCTCGGTCAGCATGCTGCCGATGGTCTTGCCTTCGAAGGTGTCGTTCTTGATCTTGTCCAGATTGGCGGCAGAGATCACCGTACCTTCCGGCACGTCGGCCGCAAAGGCGGTCGGCAGTGCCAGGCCCAGCATCACGCCGAGCAGTGCCGTCAGAGTATTACGTTTTGCAGTCATTGTTTGTCGCTCCTTGATTAGAATTGATACGTCGCCTTGAGGTACAGTTGGTTGTTGTGCGCAAAGTAGCCGAACAAGGCCGTGTTGCGCTCGGTGGCCGCATTGCCCTTGTTGCGCTCGCCATCGTTGTAGAAGTAGTCGTACTCAACCTTGAAACGCCAATCCTTGCCGTACTGGAAGGCCACGCTCGGCACAATGAAACCGCCGCCGTAGGTCACGTCATGACCGGCCACCAACTCAGGCCCTATGGTGCCATTGGCGTAGCTTGTTGCGAAAATGATCGTCAGGAGCGCGGAGTGCTCTTTGCTCGGCTGACCGAAACCGACCAGTTGCACAACATTCTCGGACTTGTGGAAATCCTTGATCCAGGTGTCAAACAACTGCACCGAGAAGAAAGCCGGCTTCTCCGTACCCAGCCAAGATTGCGTGAAGGCCAGGTTTTTGTCCATGCGTATCATCGCTTTGACCAGGTTCTTCTGCTTGACGCCGTCAAAGCCTGGTCCGAGGATGATTGACAGTCCGGAACCATAGCCGTAGTTGTAGGCGTAATCCTTGATGTAAGAGATTTCGGTACTGAACACGGCGTCAGCCACAGCAGAGTAACCGGCGGCGGTCAAACCATACAGTTCGATCTTCGGATAAATGATCTCACCCGCAAAACCGATCGGGGTGGTTCCGGCAAACGGCGTGCTGTTGGTTCCGACAAAAGCGGGAACGCCAATCGCATTCAGGAAATTGCGATTGCCGGCCGGGCTGATGACCGGATTGGAATTGAAGGTCTTCATGTAGGACAAGGAATAGTTGATTTCCTTGACCGAACCGCTCCAGCGGATGCCCCAGGTGTCATCCTGGGCATCGGCGCCATTTTGCCGGTAGTTGTAGGGCGTGATCGTGCGGAAATCGACACCCTTGTTGGGCTGGTTGGCCCAGCGGCCGCCGAAGACGTCATAGGTATTGCCGATGACGTCATCGCGGTTCCATTTGCCCGGTCGATACAGCAACTGCACCTTGCCATCCACTTCGGGAACCTGCAGGGTCAGGTTGGCCATGACGAGCGGCTTGCGCAGCTCTTCATTGGCAGGCTCCAGGAAGCTGCGCCAGGTGAAGTCGTAGCCATGCACCATGTCCATGGACTGGAAGAAGTCGGTTTCGCCCCAGGCCACCTGTTGCTTGCCGAAACGCAGCATCATGCGGTCATATTTGAAATCTACGAATGCTTCGCGGATGCTCGAGCGCCCATAAGTGTCCTTCAGCTTGAGCCCGTCAGCCGCATTGGCCCCCACCTTTTGCAGATTCTTCAGGTAGTCCAGATTGGCTTCCTTGACCCCGCGCAGCTTGGTGACGAAGCTGACGTTCTCGTTAACGTTCGCATCCATGTTCAGATGCACCGTGGTACGCGCCATGGAGAGCTTGTTCTTGTCGTCCTGCGGCGTCTCAGGCGGGTTCTGCATATTGACGGATAGCGCTTCCGATACGTCGCCGGAGAACTTGAAGTCGACGGCCTGAGCGTTCGAGACACAGGCGATTGCGGCCAGCAATACCGTGATGCTCGCCGCCGTCCCGGTCGGGAAAACTTGCTTGCTTCTTTTCATAATGCCTCCTTTTCCTACATGTTGTGATGGGTCATGTTGCACAACCCTCCTGCCCTACAAAAAAATACCCGTAAGCGTCGTCGAGTATACCTATCCTGGCCTCAGATACCCGCTTTCATTGCATCTTGTTGCGCCCGTGCAACACTCGCTGTTTCCTTGCCGAAGATGAATTCCGGCTTGAAGATATGGATGATCGATGGCATCAGCAAGAGAGCTGAAAGCGTCGAGACGCCCAGCCAGATGCTCATGAGCACCGCCATTTCGGCCTGGAAGCGCAATGAGGAGAACGACCAGAGCATGACACTGATGATCAGTACCAGGGCCGTCACGAGTACGCCAGAACCGGTGCTGTGCAAGGCGATGGTGATGGCAGTCTTGATATCCTTGCCCAGTGCCAGTTCCTCCTTGATGCGGTCGGCAATGTAAAACGAATAATCGACGCCTAATCCGATCCCGAGCGCGGCCACCGGCACCGTATTGATGTTCATGCCGATGTCCATCCAGGCCATCACGCTGAAGGTGATGGTGTTCGAGATGATCACCGGCACCATGAAGACCATGCCGGCAACCGAGGAACGATAGGTCATGGTGCACAGGATCACCAGCACCACCAAGGCCAGGGCAATCGCCTCGATCTGTCCCGACAGGATGATCTCATTGACCGCGGCCATCACGCCGATTACGCCGCCGGCAAGCTGGTAGGTCCCTTCGGCAAGTGGATACTTGGCAACGAATTCCTTGATGCGCGCGACTGCCGTGCGGATGGTTTCTCCTTGCCGGTCGCGGAAGAACAAGGTCACGGCGCCGTTCTCATACTGGTTGTCGACGAAGCGATCGAGGTCGCCCGGTTCCGACACCGATTCGAACAGGAACATCAGGGATCCATTCGCGATCTGGGTCGCCCCCAGTTCCTGGTAGCGCGGATTGCCCTCGTGCATGATGCGGTTGATCGCCGGCACCACGTCGGCAACCGAGAGCGTGGCGCCAATCTCCGGTTGGGAACTCATGAAGCGCTGGAACAAATTCATGTTGTCCATCACTTCGACTTTTTTGAGCAGCCCGGTGCTGCCCTCTGCACCCACCACCACGAACATCCGGTCGACGCCCTGGAACTTGGTGTTGATCGCTCCCGAATCCAGGTTGTAGGTGGAGTCGGGCCACAAAATCGGCGAACCCGGATTGGCATCGCCGATCTTTAGCTTGAAGGCGTAGATGCCGGAACTCACGAAGATCAGTACGGCGATCGCTATCACGCCGTAGCGCGCCCGGCTGGTGACGATGCGCGCGCAAAAGCCGAGAAAGACATGGAGCAAAGGCGTGAGGTTCAAGCCATGGGCAAACCCTTTCGGATGCCGTCCCCAGGACAGCAGGACCGGTGTCAGCACCACGGCGCTGACGGAAAGTGTGAACACCCAGATCACGGAAAGTACCGTCAGTTTCTGCAGCAAAGGAATCGGGCTCAGCGCCACCACCGCCATGCATCCGGCATCGGCGATCACGCCCAGCATGCCTGGCCGGAACATGTCCGAGAGCGCCATTTTCGCTGCCGTTTCGCTGCTTTCGCGGCCGGATTCGATTGCATCCACTTCCTCGTCAAAGCGATTGACGATCTGCACCGAGTGCGACACTGCCCGGGCACTGATGAGCACCGCTACCACGATCACCAGCGGCTCGAAATGAATGCCGAAGAGCTTGGTCACGCCCAGCGCCCAGATCGCGCTGACCAGGCCAGCGATCAGCGGCAGGATGGTATTGCGCCAGGTGCGATTGAACAGAAACAGCAGGCTCACCACCAGCAACACCGTCGCCAGTACCAGGTGCATAGTTTCCGGCAGATAGTAATTCACCCAGCCGTACAGCATCGGATCGCCGACCACGCGCACCTTGACTTTGTCGTCGCGCACCTGATCGACAATCTGGTTGATTTCCTTGAACACCGTGCCGTAATCGACCATGCGGTCAATGAAGTCGACGGTGATCACGGCCGCCTTGAGGTCGGTGGACACATAGCTGCCATACACCAGCGGGTTTCTCAGCACGGCTTCACGCAATGCGGAAATTTCCTGTTCAGTCTGCGGCAGATCCGGCCACATCAGCGGCTTGGTCTCGATGCCTTCGGTGGAGGACTTGATCTCCTTGAGCTTCTTCGACGCCAGGGAAATGATCTGGAAGGGATTGACCGCCGCGACCGTGCGCAATTCCATGGTCAGTTTGCGTATTTTTTCCAGCACCGCCGGCTGGAAGATATCGTCCTGCTCCACTTCGACCATGATGGTGACGATATTCGAGCCGCCGAAAGTATCCTTGAAGCGTTCGTGCGTCTTGACGTACGGATGCGATGACGGCAGCATGTCGGCGAAGACCGTCTTGACTTCGATACTCACCGCGAAAAAACTCAGCAGCAGCGTGGAGGCCGCGAGCAAGCTGACGACCCAGACTCTCTGCCGGATGCAGAATAGGGCAAACCTGTTGACCCAACCCGTTTCAATCATTGCGCTATCCCTTTATTTGCTGGTAAATGCCCGCCAGGCATTTTTTTGAACGTTCCACTCGCCAACTCTGGCCCCGGCAAGATAGGTATGCCCGTTGGCCACGATGACTCGGGTATGCCAGGCCAAGTCGCGTGAATCAATGCGGCCGGCATCCCAGGTATCGGCTTCCTTGTTGCCGCGTATCCAGACGCCCTGGTTGCCGACGGCAAACCAGATTTGCTGCGCTTCGTCCCAGGTAATGTCGAACAGATGTTCCCCGGCCTCTTCCATGACCCGTTGCTTGGTAGGGGCACCCGGAGAGTCTGCTGTCAATCCTCCACTGGGTCGCTTGGCACGCGGCAGCAAAGTCCATGTCTTGCCGCCGTCGTGGGTCGCCAGCAGGGACCCTTCAAGACCCACCACAACACCGTTGGCGGCATCGCGAAAGGCCGCCGCCATCAGGCTGATCTTGACGTTGCTGGGTACCGGCTGCCAGGTCTTGCCACTATCCGTGGTTTTCATCATGCGCCCGGCCTCCCCCATCGCCCAGCCATTGTTGGCGTCGATGAAGGTCACGTCGTTCCAGGCAGAATCCTCTTCATCGCGCCGCCGCTCCCAAGTTTTTCCGTAATCGGTGCTTTCCAGCAGTGCGCCCATTTCACCGACTGCCCAGGCGCGGCCATCGGCCATGGTCTTGACCCGCAGCAATTTATTGGTGACCTTGGAAAGGGGAATTGTGACCCCGGTCCAGGTAGCGCCGCCGTCCTCGGTGATGATGACCACGCCCTTGTTGCCAACGGCCACGGCACGCTTGTCGTCCCAACTGGCGATGTCCTGCAGGTGCTCCACGGTGGGTGTTTTCTGCAACACCCAAGTGGTGCCGTCATCATTGCTGCGCACCACCTTGCCCTTGTTGCCGGCGATCCACAGCACACCCTTGGCCGGTGAGGCAATGCCATAGAAGGAGTCGGTACGCTCGATCGAAGGCGGCTGGACGGTAATGCCCACCGGTTGCGGTTTGATGAACAACCCGACCCAGATCAACCCGGCGATGATCAGCCAGGGAATGGCGGACAAGCTCATCTTGACCATTTTGTCCTTGGAACCGCTCGCACCAGTCTGCGCTGGGGGGGCAGGTCGATTCAAATTGCTTGTCATAAATTCGCTTTCCTCATTTCCTCAATCTGCTTCATCGAGCACTCCCGATACCCTGGGCTTGATCCAGGTCCGCCTTAGGCTTTTCACGCAAACGGTTCTTGTCGATCTTGCCCACCCCGGTCTTGGGCAGTTCGGTGACCAGATCGATCGATGCCGGCCACTTGTACTTGGCCAGATTTGCTTGGCAATGCGCTGCCAATTGTGCCACAGTCACGCTGTCCGCCTGATGCGGAACCACATAGGCCTTCACCACTTCACCACGATAGTCATCGGGAACAGCCACCACGGCGGCTTCGCGAACGGCCGGGTGCTGGAACAGCACCTCCTCGATCTCGCGCGGAAACACGTTGAAGCCGGAGACCTTGGCCATCTCCTTCTTGCGGTCGCGGATGTAGAGATAGCCATCCGCATCGAATTCTCCGATATCGCCCGTGTATAACCAGCCATTGCGCAGAGTTTCCGCGGTTTCCTTGGGCAGGTTGCGATAGCCCGACATCACCTGGGGACCCTGCACGCGAATCTCGCCTTTCTCACCGACCGGCAATACGCGAGTACCTTCCTCCAGGTCGACAATTTCGATTCTGGTTTCCGGCAAAGGCAGACCGACCGAGCCACACTTGCGTTCGCCGTGCAAGGGATTGAAGCTCAGCACCGGGCCTGATTCCGATTGGCCATAGCCTTCCATTACGGGCGCCCCGGTTGCAGTTTGCCAGCGCTTGAACAGTTCTTCAGGCAGGGCGGCAGAACCGGAATAGGAAAGATGCAGGCTGGAAAAATCGGTCTGAGGAAATTTCGGGTGCCCCAGCAAACCGATGAACAGCGTCGGGCTGCCGGCAAATATCGTGATGTGTTCCTGCGGCACGATCTCGAATACCGCCTCCGGCGTATAGCGCGGCAGAATCACCAGCGTACCGCGGGCATAGGCCATGTTGTGCAGGCACATGGCGACCGCATAAATATGAAAGAGCGGCATGACGCACAACAACCGTTCCATGTCCTTGCGTGCAGGCAGCATCGCCTCGCGCTGGCTGATGTTGGATGCCACTGTTTTATGCGTGAGGTTGACGCCCTTGGCGCGCCCGGTGGTGCCGCCGGTGTATTGCAGGGTGGCGAGGTCTTCGGGTTGCGGCATGGGTTGCGGCAATGCCCGGTCTGCAGCGCTGCGCCATTCGGTCAGACGCCGGCTGTCGCCAGCGATGCGGATGCGATGGGGAATGCGCAGGTCAGCGGCCAGCATCTCGACCAGATCGCGCTTGTCATCGGAGTAGATCACCACCTGCACGTCGGCGTCCTGCAGGATGTGGCGCAATTCCCGCTCGGTATAGGCCGGATTGATGGG
>JBAYVV010000134.1:0-10926 GCA_041674465.1 Sterolibacterium sp. | reverse complement strand
GAGCGCCTTTCTGCCCAGCCTGACAGCCAATGTATCGCACAGCCGCAACGACACTTCTTCGCCGCAGCCCAGCTATAGCCAGACCTCGGGCAGCCTTTCAATCAATTATCTGCTCTACGATTTCGGTGGTCGCGAGGCGACGCTGGAAAATGCCCGCCAGCTCATGAGCGCGCTGGCTGCGACCCAGGACGCGACCTTGCAAAGCGTGTTTTTGTCTGCCGTGCAGGCCTATTACCAGCGCTACGCGGCGGCAGCAGCAGTGACTGCGGCCCGCGATTCCCTGCGTGCCAGCGAAGAAAGCCTGCAGGCTGCCGATGCGCGTTACCGCATCGGCACCAACACGCCGGCAGACCGATTGCAGGCCCAGACCGCGGCTTCGCAGGCGAGACTAACATTGATTCAGGCCGAGGCGAATGCCAAGACCAGCATCGGCATTCTTGCCAATGTCATGGGCATCGATGCCAACGCTTCACCTGCCATTGCGGAACCGGGCGATAGCGTGGCGCTGGAGAATTTCGAACGGAACATCGATGAGCTGGTCGCTGCCGCCAAGCGCAGCCGTCCTGATCTGGCCGCGGCCGAGGCGCAGGTCAAGGCGGCGCATGCCAGCATCGCCGTCGCCAATTCCACGGGCATGCCCGCTGTGACCTTGTTCGCCAACCGCAACTATAGCGATGGCGGGATGACGGACGCTTTGCGCAGCAACGCGATCGGCGTTGCGGTCACCATCCCGCTGTTCTCCGGCTTCAACACCACCTACCGGCAGCGTGCAGCCGAGGCGCAACTGGAGGCGAAAACGATCCAGTATGAGCAACTCTCCAAACAGGTGTCGCTGGATGTCTGGCGCGCCTATTACGCCCTGCAGAGCGGTACCGCAGCGGTGCGAGCCAGTGCCGACCTGGTTGCCAGCGCCGAGGCCTCCGAGAAGATGACGGCGGGGCGCTATAAAGCCGGCTACGGCGCCATTCTTGATCTGCTGAATGCCCAGAGCGCCCTGGCCAGCGCGCGCCAGCAGCAGATCCTGGCGCAATTCAACTGGCGCATCGCCAAGGCTGCCCTGGCACAAGCCTTGGGCGAGCTCGATTTCAGCCAGTTCCAGACTTCCGGCAAGTAATTACAGGAAACGCCCCCGACATGAAACTGCGCAAACTGTTGTTCAACAAATACACCTTGATTGTTGCCGTGTTGCTCATTGCCGGCGGCGGATATTACTTCTGGGAGAGTTCGCGCACTCAAGGTAACGAAACACGCTACCGTACCCAGATTGCCGAGCGCGGGGACCTGACTCAGCTGGCTTCGGCCAACGGTACGCTCAACCCGGTGGTGCTGGTCAACGTCGGAACGCAGGTGTCCGGCACGGTGAAGAAGTGGTACGTGGATTTCAACGATCACGTCAAGGAAGGCCAGAAGCTGCTGGAACTTGATCCGGCGCTGTATGCCGCCCAAGTCCAGCAGACCAGCGCCAGCCTGGCGAATGTACGCTCCCAGTTGAAGCTGGCCGAGGCCAACGCTGCGCGAGCGCGTGAATTGTTCCGCCAGGAATACATTTCCCGCCAGGAACTCGATACCAGCGTGCAGGCGCTGGAAGCCGCACGAGCCCAGGTCGCGCTGGTCTCCGCCCAGTTGCAGAAAGACAACACCAACCTCGGTTACTCCGTGATTCGCTCTCCGGTATCCGGCGTGGTGGTTTCGCGTGAAGTGGATATCGGACAGACGGTGGCGGCCAGCTTCCAGACACCCACGTTGTTCAAGATCGCCCAGGATCTGAGCAAGATGCAGATCGACTCGAACTTTGCCGAAGCGGATGTGGGCAATATCAAGGTCGGCCAGCCGGTCAATTTTCGCGTGGATGCTTTTCCCAATCGCAGTTTTCGTGGCTCAGTCAAGCAGGTTCGGCTCAACCCGACGACCCAGCAAAATGTGGTGACCTACGATGTGGTGATTGCGGTCGATAACCCCGATCAGTCGCTGATGCCGGGCATGACCGCTTATGTGAATGTCGTCGTGGCCCAGCGCAAGAACGTGCTGCTGGTGCCCAATGCAGCTTTGCGCTTCCGTCCTGCCGAGGCGTTGCGTCCATCGGACAAGGGGACGAGCGGCGACAAGCCGCAGGAGGGCCGCAAGGAAGGTCGCGGCAGAGACAAGGGCGACTCGGTTCCGGCAGGAACAGTCTATCTGCTCGACAACGGCCAACTCAAGCCGGTCAAGGTCACTGTCGGCATTACCGATAACCGCAGAACTGAAGTGACCGGTGGCGATCTTGCCGAAGGCGCCGCGGTGGTGGTGGAAGATCGGCAGCCGCCGGCCAAGACCGGTGGACCTCCCGGCATGAGGCTGTTCTGATGACCGATGAAGTTATCCGGATCGAGCGGCTCTATAAGGAATACCTGACCGATGCCGGGTCGGTGCCGGTGCTCAAGGATGTGTCGGTGACCGTGACCCCTGGCGAGTTCCTCGCCATCATGGGGCCATCGGGTTCGGGCAAGTCGACGTTCATGAACATACTCGGTTGTCTCGACGTTGCCACCAGCGGCAGTTATTTATTGAACAACCGCGACGTTGGCAAGCTCAACAGGGATGAACTTGCGCACCTGCGCAACCAGGTCATTGGTTTCGTGTTCCAGGGATTCAACCTGTTGCCGCGCGCCAGCATTGAGGACAACATTGCCCTACCTTTGATTTACCGGGGTACGCCACGTGCCGAACGACTGCAGCTGGCCAACGAGATGCTGGCCAAAGTCGGTCTTGCCAGCCACCGCAATTCAAGGCCCAATCAAATTTCCGGCGGCCAGCAGCAGCGCGTTGCGATCGCACGTGCTCTGGTGAATCGTCCTCGATTGATCCTGGCGGATGAGCCCACGGGCAACCTGGATACCGCCACCAGCAAGGAGATTATGGCGCTGTTTGCAGAGCTCAATGAACGTGACGGCATCACCGTCGTGCTGGTGACGCACGAGTCCGATATTGCCGCCTATGCCCACCGCCTGGTGCGTCTGGCCGATGGTCGCATTGTCTATGACGGGCCACTGGCGAGCGCAGCCGCACTCCACCTGGAGTCGACGGCATGACGACCTTTCCCCCATCCCCCTTCCCGAGGAAGGGGGTGACGGCGGTTCAGCCACCAAGGCGGCTTCCACATAAACGCTTGCTGCCTTCTTGGGGTCCCACCAGGGGACTTCCTTCGGGGCGCGGCCCGGCGGAGGCAGCATGACGGTAGCCATGCTTGGCGAAGCCTGGGCGGCGATGGGGGCAAACCGCCTGCGCACCTTCCTTACCATGCTCGGCATGGTCATCGGTGTCGGCGCGGTGATCCTGATGCTGGCGGTGGGCCAGGGCGCCCAGCAGCAGGTGCAGGCCTCGATTGCCTCGATGGGCAGCAATTTGTTCATCATCCTGTCCGGCTCCGTGACATCCGGCGGCGTGCGCATGGGCGGCGGCGCCACGCCAACGTTGACCCTGCTGGATGCCCAGGCCATCGAGGAACTGCCTTCGGTCGCGGCCGTGGCACCCTCATCGCCGGGCACCGCGCAAATGGTCTATGGTCCCAACAACTGGAGCACCCAGGTGATCGGCACCACGCCGAGTTTTCTCACGGTGCGCGACTGGCGGCTGGAGGAAGGCTTCCCGTTTACCGAATCCGACATTCGCTCAGCAACGCGTGTTGCCCTGTTGGGAAAGACCGTGGCGCAGAATTTGTTTGGCGACGAGGACCCGGTCGGCAAGACCATTCGCATCAAGAACAGCCCCTACGTCGTGCTCGGTGTGCTGGCCGGCAAAGGGCAAAGTCTCGATGGGCGCGATCAGGACGACACGGTGATCGTTCCAGTCACGACCGCCCAGCGCAAGTTGTTCGGCTCACAGTTTGTCGGCACGGTGCGCTTCATCATGGTCCAGGCGGAATCCGCCGAAGCGATGCCGGCAGTGGAGAAATCCATGAACGAACTGCTGCGGCAGCGCCACCGTATTCGTGAAGGTGCCGACAATGATTTTTCGGTGCGCAATCTCACCGCGGTCGCCAATACCGCTGCTGAGACCGCTCAGGTGATGTCGCTGATGCTCGGTGCAATCGCCTCGGTGTCATTGCTCGTCGGCGGCATCGGCATCATGAACATCATGCTGGTATCGGTCACCGAGCGTACCCGTGAAATCGGCATCCGTATGGCCATCGGTGCCTGCGGCCGGGACATCCTGCTGCAGTTCCTGCTCGAGGCCATCATCATCTCGGTGATCGGCTGCCTGATCGGTGTCGGTTTGGGGGTCGGCGGCGCGCTGATCGTCAACAAGGCCAGCGGCATGACGGTGGTGGTTACGATCGGCTCGATCGTCATGTCTTTCGTGGTGGCCGCGACGGTTGGCATTTTCTTTGGCTGGTATCCGGCGCGTAAGGCAGCCGGTATGAAACCCATCGATGCCTTACGTTACCAATAGCCTGTTAGTTGCTCGCCGTCCAATGTCCCGACTTGCCACCAGCTTTTTCAAGCAGCCGAATCTCCTCGATACGCATGCCGCGGTCGACGGCCTTGCACATATCGTAAATGGTGAGCAGGCCGACGCTGACCGCGGTCAGCGCTTCCATTTCGACACCGGTGCGGCCCACCGTTTCTGCGGTGACTTCGCAGACGATCCGGCAATGTGGCGCGTCGATGCTGAATTCGACGCCGACGTGGGTGAGTGCGAGCGGATGGCACAGCGGAATCAGATCGCCGGTGCGCTTGGTGGCCTGGATTGCGGCAATGCGTGCGATCCCCAGCACGTCGCCTTTCTTGGCGCTGCCGGACTGGATTAGCGCCAGTGTGGCGGCTTGCATGGCGATGCTGCCCCGGGCCCGGGCGATTCGATGGGTCTCGGGTTTTTCCGCGACATCCACCATGTGCGCCTGGCCGGCGGGATCAAAATGAGTCAGTGGCGAGTGCATAACAAGTCATTCTCCGATGAATGCAGCCCGGGATCGCTGCGGCTCGACCGCGGAACGATAGTCCAAAACGGCTATCATAAGCAACATGCGCATTAAAACTTTCCTGCTTATTCTGTGCCTGGCGCCTGCGGTTCTGGCCGAGGGCCTGCCCGATCTGGGCGAGGTTTCCCAGGCGGATTTTTCTCCCATCATGGAAAAGCATATCGGCGAAACCATCATGCGGGATATACGTCTGCATGAGCCGAGCTATGTTTTCGATCCGGAAATCAGCGGTTATCTCAACCGTCTCGGCGCGCGACTGGTGGCCAACAGTGCCGAAGCGCGGCAGGATTTTGAATTCTTCATGCTGCGCGATGCCACGCTCAATGCCTTTGCCATGCCCGGCGGCTACATCGGCGTGCATAGCGGCCTGATCATGGCGGCGCAGTCGGAGTCCGAACTGGCTTCGGTGCTGGCGCACGAAATTTCACACGTGACCCAGCATCATCTGGCCCGGCAGATCGGCGCGCAAAGCCAGGCACAACTGCCCATGCTGCTTTCCCTGGCGGTGGCGATCCTTGCCGCGCGTGCCCATACCGGTGGCGATGTCGCCCAGGGCGCGCTGATGGCGGGACAGGCTGCCAGTATTCAGACCCAGTTGAATTATTCGCGCGATTTCGAGCGCGAAGCGGACCGTCTTGGCATCCAGCTGCTCGAGCGCAGCGGTTACGACACCCGTGGCATGGGCAGTTTTTTCGAGCGCTTGCAGAAATTTGGCCGGCTCTACGAAAACAATGCGCCGGGGTATTTGCGCACCCATCCGCTCACTACGGAACGCATTGCCGACATCGGCAACCGCATCCAGGCGCTGCCCTACCGGCAGGTGCCGGATTCGCTCGATTTCCTGCTGGTGCGCGCCAAGCTCAAGGCTGGCGAAGGCACGCCGCAGGACGCGGTGGCGGAATTCACTTCGCAGTTGCGCGAACGTAAATCTACCAGCGAGGTCGCCATGCGCTATGGCCTGGCGGTCGCTTATTCACGCGCCGGCAATTACACCGCTGCCGAGCATGAACTGGCCGAGATGCCGCGCCTCAAGGCCAGTTCGGCCATGTTCGAACTGCTTGCCGCGGATCTGCGCAAGCAGCAGCAGGATCTCAACGGAGCCCTGAAAATCCTGCGCGCGGCACTGGTTCGTTACCCTCAGGAACGCGCAATGACCTATGCCATGATCGATACGCTGCTGGCCGCCAGCCAGGCGCAGGAAGCCTTGCGGGTCTGCCAGGACGATTTGCAGATGTATCCCAGCGATGCGCATGTGCAAGGTTTGCTGGCCAAGAGCTATGCAGCACTCGGCATGCATCTGCAGCAGCACCGTGCGCAGGCTGAAGTGTATGTCTTGCAGGGCTTGCTGCTGGAAGCAATCAGCCAGTTGCAGCTCGCACAGAAATCCAGCGACGGTGATTTCTACGAACACTCCCAGGTCGACGCCCGCCTGCGCGAGCTCAAGATCAAGCAGGCCGCCGAGGCCAAGCCAAAGAAGCAGCAGGATAAGCAGCAGGATAAGTAGGACAGGCCCTGAGATCGTCCACAGCGCAATGAAAAGCGACATTCAAACTTTGGCACCGCAGTTGCAGCGGATCGAGAGCGAACCTTACTATCAATCCATCGCTGACGAGGTGAGCTTGTTCGATGCCGCCGCTGCGCGTTGTCTGCCGGTGCTGCTGAAAGGTCCGACCGGCTGCGGCAAAACCCGCTTTGTCGAGCACATGGCCTGGCGCCTCAAACGGCCATTGGTGACGGTGGCATGCCACGACGATCTGACCACGGCCGACCTGGTCGGCCGTTACCTGATCGTCGGCAACGAAACGGTCTGGGTGGATGGTCCGCTCACTGCCGCTGTTCGTGCTGGCGCCATATGTTATCTGGATGAACTCGTCGAGGCGCGCAAGGACACCATCGTGGTGATTCATCCGCTTGCCGACGCGCGTCGGGTGCTGGCCGTGGACAAGCGCGGCGAGATGGTCGCCGCGCCGTCTTCCTTCATGCTCGTGGTCTCATACAACCCGGGCTATCAGAGCGTGCTGAAGGAAATCAAGCCAAGTACCCGGCAACGCTTTGTGGCGCTCGATTTTGATTATCCCGAGGCCGCCGTCGAGGTGGGTATCGTTGCCCGCGAAGGTGGCGTCGATGCCGAAATGGCGAAACGACTGGTCAAGCTCGGCGAACTTACCCGCAACCTCACGGGCGCCGGTCTCGACGAAGGCGCCAGTACGCGCCTGCTGATCCATGCCGCGCAACTCATCGCCGCCGGCATCACCCCCCTGACGGCCTGCACCGCTGCCGTGGCGCGGGCGCTATGCGATGACGCGGACATGACTGATACGCTCGATGACCTCGTCCGAGCCGTCTTCTAATATCCCAAACCCATCTACGGGTACTGGCTCTGCCGACAGACGTTTGTTCAGCGACGAACTAGTGGCGCGCCTAAACGATATTCTCTTTGCATCGCCTTCACATCGTTCAGCGGCCGGCATCACTGCCGGACTGGAAGCGCTTTCGCGAGTTCAGCAGGAAAAGCTGCTTGCATGGGTCGCTACCGTTGCCCAGACCGACGCAGAAATCGGCCATTTGATGGTGACCCTTGCACCACTGGCGTTTTGCCGGTTTGATGGGGCGAGATTCGATGCCTGGGTGTTGGCTGGACTGGACGCTTACGATCACGGCGGTGCCGAAGCGGCCAGAGTCCTGCTGTGCGATCTGGAAAGCTTTACTGCAAAGTTTGACGGTGAAAAGTCATTCGTCCGATTCGCTGACATCGAGCCGCGCCTGTCACGCTTCCTGCAAGGACTCTCCGGCCGTCCGCTGAGTCTGGGCGTCAGCAGCAAAACTGGCGCCTGGACGGACAGCGAAACCATTTTCCTGCCCCCGCAACTTGAAGGGTTTGCCGGCGCGACTGCAGGAAGGGAAAAGTACCAGGTACTGGCCGTGATGTTGTGGGCACAGACGTTCTTCGGTACTTTCGGTTCGGCCAGCATCGATCTTGCCGCCGCGCTCCAGCCCTGGACGGGAACTGCTGAACAGCAGCGCGCCCTGGATTGGCTGGCAGCGCTCGAAGCGGTCCGCCTCGAGGCAAGGATATCGGTTGAGCTGCCCGGGCTGGGGCGGCGCATCGCCGCTGTGCGTGGACAGTGGCCGGCTTCTTTGGAAAACTGGGTACAGCGGCTTGGATGTCCGGCGGCAACGCTTGCCGACAGCATCGCTGCACTGAACGCATGCATGTCCGGAAATCTCAACGCGCCGCAATTGCCCCATGCCGTTCTGCTCGACCCGGCGGCCGCCTTGAAAATCCGTGCAGCACGGATGGAACGCGATCAGGCCACGCTGAGACGTGCGATCAGTGCATTGAAAGGCAGCAGCGGTCGTTCCGGGCAGCGCGATCCTGACATGGTTCCTCTGTCCGCTGACGGTGCTGGCGTTGCACCGGAGGCTTTGGATGAAGCCGCAACTTTGCCGCCTGAAGCGCAAGCTGCAATCCAGTCCCTGCAGCAGGATTTGGGTGAACTGCGGCCCGAGTTTCTGGTTCCTGCCGGTGCGGGAGCCTGGCGCCCGACGCTACGAGATGCTGCCGGAGACGCTCCAACCGATTCGAACGAACCCGATCGACGCTATGACGAATGGGATTACCGGCGCAAGGCTTATCGGCGTGGCTGGTGCCATTTGTTCGAAAATGATGTGCCCGCAGGCGCCGATGGTTATGTGGAAAGTGTCCGGCAGCGCCATGTCGCTCTGATCCGGCAGGTGCGGCGACGCTTCGAGATGTTGCGCGGCGAGGATCGCCTGCTCGGGCGCCAGACTGAGGGCGACGATATCGATGTCGATGCCATGGTCGACGCCCTGGCCGACCGGTGCAGCGGCGCCGAACCCTCATCTCGGCTGTTCCGTCGGCGCATTCGCAATCAGCGCTCGCTGGCAGCGATGTTCATGGTCGACATGAGCGGCTCCACCAAGGGCTGGGTCAATGATGCCGAACGCGAAGCCCTGGTGATGCTCTGTGAATCGCTCGAATCGCTGGGCGACGCTTATGCCATCTATGGGTTCTCCGGGTGGACCCGAACGCGTTGCGACATCTACCGGATCAAGCGTTTCGACGAACGCTACGATCAAGCCGTATGCTCGCGGATCGCCGGGATCGAGGCCAAGGATTACACGCGCATGGGCGTGGCGATCCGCCACCTCACGCAACTGCTGCTGCATCAGCCGGCGCGCCACCGCCTGCTGGTGACTCTGTCGGATGGGCGGCCGGACGATTACGGCGACGAATACCGGGGCTACTACGGTATCGAAGACACCCGTCGCGCCCTGCAGGAAGCGCGGCAACAGGGTGTGCGCAGCTACTGCATCACCATCGACCGGCATGGCGCCGATTATCTGGGACACATGTATGGCGCTGCGCGCTACACGGTGCTCGACGACGTCAAGAAACTGCCGCTGAAAATCGCCGACATTTATCGCCGCCTGGCGAGCTAATCTGGGCGAATATAATCGCCACCTTTTCATCCGCGGGATAGACCATGCCATTTGCCAGCATCGAATCGCTCGACCAGGAAGGCCGCGGTGTTGCCCATGTCGATGGCAAGGCGATTTTCATTGACGGCGCGTTGCCGGGTGAGCAGGTCGAATACACCAGCTACAAACGCAAACCGAGCTATGAGCAGGCCAAGGCGACTCGCATCCTGCAGTCCAGCTCCCAGCGCTGCTTGCCGCGTTGTCCGCACTTCGGCAATTGTGGCGGCTGCAGCATGCAGCATATCGAACCGGCGGCGCAGGCGGCTGCCAAGCAGCGTGTACTGGAAAATGCTTTCTGGCACCTGTCGCGACTGAATCCGGAAGAGCTCTACCCGGTGATTTACGGACCGGCCTGGGAGTATCGCTATCGGGCGCGGTTGTCGGTGCGCTGCGTGCCCAAGAAAGGCGGGACTCTGGTCGGCTTCCACGAGTGCCGCAGCAGTTACGTCGCTGACATGGACAGTTGCATCGTGCTGCCGAAGAAAATTTCCCTGCTGCTGCGCCCTTTGCGCCGACTGATCGACAGCCTGTCACGCCCGGACCGCCTGCCGCAAATCGAGGTAGCGATCGGGGATATTCACGCCAAGGGGCAATGCGTGCTGGTGTTGCGCATCCTGGAGCCTTTGACGGCGGAAGATCAGGAGGCCTTGCGCGCATTTGCCGATCACCATGAGATTGTGCTTTTTCTGCAACCGGGCGGACCCGCCACGGCAACCCTGTTTCATCCACAGGATGCGCCGCCGCTGGCCTATACCTTGCCGGAATTCGGCTTGGAGCTGCGCTTCCGACCTACCGATTTCACCCAGGTCAATCAGTTCATCAATCGCATGCTGGTGCGCCGGGCTATGGCGCTGCTGGCACCGCAGGCAGGGGAACGGATCGCCGACATGTTCTGCGGCCTTGGCAATTTCTCGCTGCCGATCGCACGTTGCGGTGCCCAGGTTGTCGGCATCGAGGGCAACCAAGCGATGGTCGAACAGGCCGGCGCCAATGCGCTGCTGAATCAACTCGAAACAAGTTGTGAATTTCAGGTGGCCAATCTGTTTGAGGCATCGCCGGAGAGTCTGGTTGCGCTTGGTCACCTGGACAAGATGCTGATCGACCCGCCACGCGAGGGCGCCATGGCCTTGGTCAAAGCTGTTGGAGAACTGGGCACCGCTGCGCCAGTGCGCATTGTCTATGTGTCATGCAATCCCGCCACGTTGGCGCGGGATGCCGGCGTGCTGGTGCATGAATTCGGCTACCGGTTGCGTGGCGCTGGCATTGCCAACATGTTTCCACAGACTTCCCACGTTGAATCGATCGCACTCTTTGAAAGACAGTAGCGCAACAAAAAAGCGACCGAAGTCGCCTTTTTTATGAGGGGTTGAACGAACTCAGTCGCGCTGGCCGGTGAAAGCCATGAGCCGGCGCAGCAGATTGACGAAAAAGTTGTCGGGTTCGACGTGAACCCTGAGGGTGGCGGT
>JBAYVV010000133.1:0-11078 GCA_041674465.1 Sterolibacterium sp. | reverse complement strand
GGTTCCCTGCGCAAGCGAATCCGCCAAGCCGACCAATGTCGTCAGAGGAGTGCGCAAATCATGCGACAAGGAGGAAAGAACCGAGGTACGCAAGCGCTCTTCAGCAATCTGCAGTTCTGCCCGCTGGGCGGCTTCGACGTAGTGCAGTCGTTCAAGGGCAAGGGCCACCAGGGAGGCAACGGCCTCGATCGCCTGACGCAGAGAGCGCAGCGCCATGGTGTCATCGGTTCGCGGGGTGATGGCGAGAATTCCGCGCACGGAGCTTGGCGCTCGCAGTGGGAAGAACGCCACGGCGATGCCAGTTCCCGCCAATGCGTCAGCCTCAACGATCTCATTGCGATGATAAGCAGATTGCGCAAATGCACGCTCGATGCTGCCGAGTTTGTGATCTCCATTAACCGGTATGTTTAGTTCTCCATCCTTGGTTGCGATCAGGATGCTGGCGTCGAGATTGCGGCTGGCCAGAAAACGTCGAGTGGTATACGACACCTGTTCCAGTGATAACGCCCCAGCCATCTCGCAGGCGACTTCGTAAAGGCTCTGGGTTTCCTGAGCGCTATGCAGTGCCTGGTCTGTCTGTTCGCCCAGCCGGGAAGCCAGATGCGCGGTCAAGAGTCCAACCGCGAGCATGACGGCGAAGGTCACCAGATATTGTGCATCGGCCACATCGAAGGAAAGATGGGGCGGTACGAAGAAAAAGTCGAACAGCGCGACGCCGAGAAACGCAGCCATGACGGCAGGCCCCCGTCCCAGGCGGGTCGCCACGAGAAAAACCGTGAGCAGAAACAACATCACGATATTGGCCAGGTCGAGCAGGGGTCGCAGTGGCATGGCGGCTGCCGTCGTCAAGGCGCAAGCCGCCATGGACAAGGCATAGCGAGCGGCGGGACGAATAGATTTTGGTTGCGACTCGAAAAGCATGGGGCTGACTGTGGCAGCAAATATTCAGTAGTAGTCTCCTACAGTTGATGTAAAAAAGGTGTAAACGAGGACATTTTGAGACACTGCAGTCGCCACAAGGCAGCAGCCAAAAATAGTGGAGTTCAAGCAGATGATTGTTGCGCCAGACGCAACAATCAATCCCACTTAACCCCCTATTTCACGACGGTTAGTTCAGTTACAGTGCGATCCCGGCAATAGGAGTCCACATGGCGTTGAACCAAAACTTGCCCAGTCTGTTTGTCCCCCACGGTGCGCCGACTTTCGCGCTGCATCCGGGTGCGACAGGTACGGCGCTGACACGCACTGCTTGCAGCCTTCCCCTTCCGCAGGCAATCATCGTTGTCAGCGCACACTGGGATACCGAGCATGTCATCGTCGGCATGGCGGAGAAACCGGCAACCATCCACGATTTTCGGGGGTTCGCAAGCGAGCTTTACTCTATTCAGTACCCGGCCAGCGGCAGCAAAGCTGCTGGCACGCACATCCTCGACCGGCTCCGCGCGGCAGGAATTGCCGCCAGCGGTGATGATCAGCGCGGTCTCGATCATGGCGCCTGGATTCCCTTGCGGTTGATGTACCCGAATGCCGATGTGCCGGTGATTCCTCTCTCGATTCAATCCCATCTGGGCACATCCCATCATCTGGCATTGGGTCGCGCACTTGCACCTCTGGCAGCAGAAGGTTTCCTTATCCTAGCTTCGGGCAATCTGACCCACAGCCTGAAGGATTATCAATATGCCAGCCTGCATGACGGGACAACTCCCGGTTATGTGCGCGAATTCGCCGACTGGATCTGGCAGCGCATCGAGTCCAACGATACCGCATCCCTGCTCGCGTATCGCGAGCTTGCACCCGATGCCGCACGCGCTCATCCCAGCGAAGATCACCTGCTGCCACTCTTTGTGGCACTCGGCGCAGCCGGCAATCAGTATCAGGCCGAGCGTTTTCATACCGGCGTAGAAGACTATGTGCTCGCCATGGATGCCTTCATGTTTCATTACCCCTTCACTGACCGTCATGAATAAATTTCTCTGCTACTTGTTCTTCAGCTTGTCCTGGATACCCTGCGCGCAAGCTGTGGAGTACAACGCCATTCTTATAGACAAAAGCAGTCTGGCTTTTATCTATAAGCAAATGGGCGTCACCATGGAAGGACGCTTCAAAAGGTTCGCGATTCAATTCAGTTTTGACCCATCAAAACCAGCTGCCGCCAAAGCCGCCGTTGATCTGGATCTGATCAGCATTGACGCCGGGTCAGCCGAAGCCAATGAGGAAGTCGCAGGAAAGACCTGGTTCAACACAAAGGCTTTTCCGCAGGCCAGGTTCGTGGCCACCGCGATCAAGCCCGTCGGTGGGAACCGCTATGATGTAACAGGCAAGCTGAGCATCAAAGGGCATACGCAGGAGGTCAATGCACCTTTTATCCTCACACTGCAGGGAAACACTGCCGTGTTTGAGGGCAGCTTCGGAATCAGACGAGCCGATTTTATGATCGGCGAAGGTGCGTGGGCCGATTTTGGCACCATCGCCAATGAAATACAGATCAAGTTCCGTTTTCTGGCGACTGCCGGAAAGTAACTCAGTCCATCTGCAACTCAACCAAGGAGCCTCGCCATGAAAAACCTCGCTTTGTTTGCTGCCATTGTCACCATTGCCACCGCTGCCTCGCTATCCACCCCAGTCTTGGCCGCACCGGAAACATTTGTCCTCGATGCCAATCACACCTTCCCGAGTTTTTCGTACAGCCATTTCGGCTACAGCATCCAGACCAGTCGCTTCAACAAGACCAGCGGCAAGATCACGATGGACAAGGCCGCCAAGACGGGTGCCGTCGATGTCACTATCGACATGAAGTCGGTTGATACCGGATCCACCTCATTCAACGAGCATATCCAGGGCGAGGATTTCCTGGATACCGCGAAGAATCCGACCGCCACTTTCAAATCGACCAAGGTTGTTTTTGAGGGTGACAAGCCATCGACGATCGAGGGCAACCTGACCATCAAGGGGGTCACCAAGCCGGTCACGCTGAAGGTTTCCGCCTTCCAGGCCATGCCGCATCCAATGATGAAGAAAGACGCCATTGGTGCAAATGCCAGCACCATCGTCAAGCGCAGCGATTTCAATGCAGGGAAATACGCGCCTTATGTCGGGGATGAAGTCACCATCAACATCGCCATTGAGGCCGTCAAGGAATAATCCCGACCGTCTTCACAGCACCGGCTGGACTTTGACGCCAGCCTCGAAGGCCTTTTCCGAAGAACCCCAGTGTCTGACCAGAAATTCAAACGCGGATTCCAGGCCGCCCTGATGCTGGGTAATTCCCTTGTCGCTGACTCTGAAAGCCATATCGATCCCCTTAAGTTCTAGTAAGTATTATTACGACAAGGGGCACGAAAAACTTGAGCCGGCGTTTTTCATCAGGCCTGGCCGATTTCGAGTATCCTGCGCACTCCTCTCAGGACATGCTGCGACAGCCATTTCAGTAGCCGAACGACGATGAAGGACGCAATGCCGGAACTCAAGCCTGGGCAATCGATTGAGTTGCTCAAGGAACTGCATATCCTCACCCGCGACGGCAAGATGAACCAGGACAGCCGCCGCAAGCTCAAGCAGATTTATCATCTCCAGCAGTTCATTGCGCCGCTGCTGCAGGAAATTCAGGACTCTCAGACCGACATACAGATGGTCGATCATGGCGCCGGGAAATCCTATCTCGGCTTCATCGTGTATGACCTGTATTTCAAGCAATTACCCGGCGCACATCACATCTATGGTGTCGAGACGCGTGACGAGTTGGTTGCCAAGTCGCGCAGCCTTGCGCAAAAACTGGGTTTTGAGGGCATGAGTTTCCTTAATCTGGCCGTGGCCGACTCGATGGATTGCGCGCAACTGCCGAGCCGAATCGATCTTGTGACCGCTCTGCATGCCTGCGACACGGCCACTGACGATGCGATCCGGTTTGCCCTGACAAGAGAGGTTCGGTTCATCCTGCTGGCGCCCTGCTGCCAGGCCGAAGTGGCAGCCGCTCTGAAAAGGAACAAGCACAAGCCGATTGCCGGTAACCATCTGACCGAGCTATGGCGGCATCCCCTGCATACGCGGGAGTTTGGCAGTCTGCTCACCAATGTGCTGCGCTGCCTGCAACTGGAAGCGCACGGCTACAAGGTTAATGTGACCGAACTGGTCGGCTGGGAGCACTCGTTGAAGAATGAACTCATCATCGCCCGCCGCGATGACGTGCCCCGACCGCGTTCAGCTGATCGCCTGCGCGAAATGCTGCAATCCCTGGGCTTGGAAGAACTGCACGAGCGTTTTTATTGTTAGGATTCGCTACCTCATCAGGATTCCAGCCATGTCCGACTGCACAGACCACCTTCCCGCTGCTCACCCCGGCATCGGCATTGCCCGTGAAAACGCCTTCGATCCGGTTGGGTTCGAGCGTGCTGTCAGTGATTTGCTGCGTGCCTGCGGCATTTCTCCCGACGCGCAGCACATGGGCAGAACCGCCGAGCGGGTGCGGGAATTGTGGCAAAAGCGCCTGCTCGGGGGTTACGACATGGAACCCGCCGAGGTACTCGGCGAAGGTTTTGCCGACTCGCGCAGCGACATGGTCGTCATCCGCGGCATCGCCATCCATGGCGTCTGTCCGCACCACCTGGTGCCGTTTCGCGGACTGGCCCATGTCGCCTATGTGCCGGGCGGACGCCTGCACGGCTTTGGGCGCATCGCCCGCCTGGTCGATGCCATCGGTCACCGCTTCACCTATCAGGAATGGATGACGCGCGATATCGCTGAAGCCCTCATGCAGCACGGCAAAGCACAGGGTGTAGCCTGCGTGATCGATGCCGAGCAGCTCTGCCTGCTGCTGGGTGAAGACAGGCGCGGCGACGAGCGGGTTGTGACTCAGGCATTTACAGGCGTGTTTGAGCATTCCAACCAGCTGCGCAACGAATTCTTAAGAGCGATCGGAAACACCGCCCCTTAAGGCACCACCGCCAATTTTCTGCTATTCCACTTGATGATTGAGGTCCTCGATGCCCATTTACTCCCTGGGTGACCGTCACCCGCAGTGTGCACCCGATAGCTGGGTTGCGGAGACCGCGATGCTGATCGGCTCGGTTGTGCTGGAATCCTGTGCCAGCGTATTTTTTGGGGCCGTGCTGCGCGGCGACAACGATCTGATCACTGTCGGTGCCGGCAGCAACATCCAGGACAACGCCGTGCTGCATACCGATGCCGGCTTCCATCTGAAACTGGGGCGCGATGTCACCGTGGGGCACCAGGCCATGCTGCATGGCTGCAGCATCGGGGACGGCTCCCTGATCGGGATCGGCGCCATCATCCTCAACAACGCACAAATCGGGAACAACTGCCTGGTCGCCGCCGGCGCGATGATACCCGAAGGGAAATCCTATCCGGACCGCACGCTGATACTCGGCTCACCAGCCAAGGTGGTGCGCGATTTGACGGATGCCGAAGTGGCAGGACTGCTGCAATCCGCGCAGCAATACGTTGGACGCTGGCAATCCTACCAGGGAAAACTGAAGCCCCTCAACTGCTAGTCCATCTCGAGCCGCAGATGACCGTAGGAAATCCCTGTGGGACAGTGTAATTAACACGGCAAGGCGAAGTTGACGCCCCGAAGGAAGTCCCCTTGGGGGACAAAGTCACGGTTGATTTGGAATTGGAATCAGGGCTGTTTCTGCGGAACCTGCACAAAGACTTCGTCCTGCTTGATCAAGCCAAGTTCGAAGCGCGCCCGCTCCTCAATTGCGTCATAGCCGCTCTTCAGATCGCGAACTTCCGCGTCAAGGCCGGCATTGCGTTGCTCCAGCTTCTGATTGACTTCCCGCTGCGCTTGCAACTGTCGGTCGACATCCCAGACGCGAAGCCAGCCGCCCTTGCCCAGCCACAGCGGATACTGCAACAGGGCGATCAGGGCAGCCAGCACCAGGACATGCCAACGCATGCCACTGACTTATTTGCGCAGGTTGTAGAAGGCTTGAAGACCAGGGTAGTTCACCGTATCGCCGAGATCCTCTTCGATGCGCAGCAGCTGGTTGTACTTGGCGATGCGGTCGGAACGGGACAATGAACCGGTCTTGATCTGCATTGCATTGAGACCCACGGCGATGTCGGCGATGGTGGAATCCTCGGTTTCCCCGGAACGGTGGGAGATGACCGAGGTATAGCCGGCGCGCTTGGCCATCTCGACCGCGGCAAAGGTCTCGGACAGCGTACCAATCTGATTGACCTTGATCAGGATCGAATTGGCGATGCCTTTGGCGATGCCTTCGCGCAGGATCCTGGTGTTGGTGACGAACAGGTCGTCGCCAACGATCTGCACCGATTTGCCCAGTCGCTCGGTAAGGATTTTCCAGCCATCCCAGTCGTTTTCGGCCATGCCGTCCTCGATGCTGATGATCGGGTATTTGTCGGCCAGGTTGGCGAGATAGTCAGCAAAGGCCTGGGATGTCAATTCCAGCTTCTCCGAAGCCAGCTGATACTTGCCATCCTTGTAAAACTCGGAAGCGGCGCAGTCCAGGCCCAGCATCACATCCTGGCCGGGGGTGTAGCCCGCCGACTCGATCGCCTTGAGGATCAGTTCAATAGCCTCGTCATTGCCCGCTACATTCGGCGCGAAACCGCCCTCGTCGCCGACCGTGGTCGGGTAGCCTTTCTTGTCGACGAGTTTCTTGAGATGGTGAAACACTTCGGCACCGCAACGCAGGGCCTCACGAAAACTTTTCGCACCGACCGGCAGGATCATGAATTCCTGGATGTCCAGGTTGTTGTTGGCGTGCGCGCCGCCATTGACCACGTTCATCATCGGCACCGGCATCTGCATCGGGCCGGAACCGCCGAAATAGCGGTACAGCGGCAGACCGGCCTCCTCCGCCGCCGCCTTGGCGACCGCGATCGAGACCGCCAGCATGGCGTTGGCGCCGAGGCGCGATTTGTTTTCAGTGGCGTCGAGATCGATCAGGACCTTGTCGATGAAAGCCTGTTCTTCGGCATCGAGGCCGATGATGGCTTCGGAAATTTCCGTATTGACGTTCTCGACGGCTTGCAGCACGCCCTTGCCGAGATAGCGTCCGGCATCGCCATCGCGCAGTTCGATGGCTTCACGTGAACCGGTCGAGGCACCGGAGGGTACTGCGGCTCGGCCCATGAGGCCCGATTCAAGCAGAACGTCGGCTTCGACGGTAGGATTGCCCCGTGAATCAAGAATCTCGCGGGCGACGACATCAACGATGGCACTCATAGCTTTTCCTTCAAAAAAAGTGAATCAGATTGTTTCTGCAACACAGCCCTGCCGCTTGACCAAGGCATCCAGGTCACGCAGGGTTTCCAGCAATGCTTTCATCTTGCTGAGCGGCCAGGCGTTCGGTCCATCGGAAAAGGCCTTGTCCGGATCTGGATGCGTTTCCATGAACAGCCCGGCGACACCGACTGCAACTGCAGCACGCGCCAGCACCGGCACAAACTCGCGCTGCCCGCCGGAAGTCGCTCCCTGCCCGCCCGGCAACTGTACCGAGTGGGTGGCGTCGAACACTACCGGGCAACCGGTAGCGCGCATGATGGCGAGACTGCGCATGTCGGCCACCAGATTGTTGTAGCCGAAGCTGACACCACGCTCGCACACCATGATGCTGTCCAAGCCGCCATTGGCCTCCTTGGCCTTCATGATGACATGCTGCATGTCGCCCGGCGCGAGGAATTGACCCTTTTTGATGTTGACAGGCTTGCCGCAACAAGCGACCGCCTCGATGAAATCGGTCTGACGGCAGAGAAAGGCCGGCGTTTGCAGAACGTCCACCACGGCTGCAACTGCTTTGATCTGGCCTTCATGATGCACATCGGTCAGCACCGGCACGCCGATCTGCTGCCGGACTTCGGCGAGAATCGCCAGCCCCTGGTCCATGCCCGGGCCGCGCGGCGATTTGCCCGAACTGCGGTTGGCCTTGTCGAAGGACGATTTATAGATAAACGGAATCCCCAGGGCTGCGGTGATTTCCTTGAGCTGTCCGGCGGTATCGAGCGCCAGCTGGCGCGATTCGATCACGCAGGGCCCGGCGATCAGGAACACCGGCTGCGCCAGTCCGATCTCAAACCCGCAAAGCTTCACGCCAGGACCTTCTTCGCCAGTACCGCCTGCAGGTAGGAGATAAACAAGGGATGGCCGGTGCGCGGATTGCTCGTGAATTCCGGGTGGAACTGGACGCCGACGAACCAGGGGTGCAAGTCGGCCGACAATTCCATGATCTCCGGCAGATCCTCGCTTGGCGTACGCGCGCTGATGACCATGCCGACGGCTTCCAGCTTGGGCACATACAGGTTGTTGACCTCGTAGCGGTGGCGATGCCGCTCATTCACTTCTGTACCGTAGATGCGTGACGCCAGGGTGCCGGTCTTGATCGGGCAGCGCTGCGCTCCCAGACGCATGGTGCCGCCGAGGTTCGACTGATCATCACGCCGTTCGACCTTGCCCTCACGGTCCATCCACTCGGTAATCAGCGCGACCACCGGATGCGGGGTGGCGGGATCGAACTCGGTGCTGTTGGCGTCCTTCAGGCCGGCGACATTGCGGGCGAACTCGATGGTGGCCAGCTGCATGCCCAGACAAATTCCCAGATACGGCACTTTGTTTTCGCGGGCATAACGGATCGCGGCAATTTTGCCTTCGGTACCGCGCTTGCCAAAGCCGCCCGGAACGAGAATGGCATCCATGCCGGCGAGACTCGCAGTTCCTTTCTGATCGATTTCCTCGGAGTCGAGGTAGTGGATCGTCACCTTGCTGCAGGTATGGATGCCGGCGTGGATCAGCGCCTCGGTCAGCGACTTGTAGGATTCCGTGAGGTCGACGTATTTGCCGACGAAGGCGATGTTGATCGTGTGCGCGGGATGCTCGAGGGCATCGACCAGTTTCTTCCACACCGACAGGTTGGCCGCCTTAGCAAGTATGCCGAGCTTGTGGCAGACGATCTCATCGAGCATCTGATCATGCAGCATCCCTGGAATCTTGTAGATACTGTCGGCATCGAGTGCTGCAATCACGGCCTCAGGCTGGACGTTGGTGAACAAGGCGATCTTGCGCCGTTCCTCGTCGGGAATCGGCCGGTCGGCGCGACATAACAGAATATCCGGCTGAATGCCGATCTCGCGGAGTTCCTTGACCGAATGCTGCGTTGGCTTGGTCTTCAGTTCACCGGCAGCCTGGATATAGGGTAGCAACGTCAGATGGATGTAGCAGGCATTGATCCGGCCTTCCTCGATGCCCATCTGGCGGATGGCTTCGAGAAACGGCAGTGACTCGATGTCACCCACCGTGCCGCCGACCTCGACGATCGCCACATCCCCGCCTTCTGCACCGCGCTTGATATAGAGCTTGATCTCGTCGGTGATGTGCGGAATCACCTGGACGGTTTTGCCGAGGTATTCACCGCGCCGCTCCTTCTTGATCACCGACTCATAAATCTGGCCGGTGGTGAAGTTGTTGCGCTTGCCCATCTTGGCGCTGGTGAAACGCTCGTAGTGGCCCAGGTCGAGATCGGTCTCAGCGCCGTCTTCCGTCACGAAAACTTCGCCGTGCTGAAACGGCGACATCGTGCCGGGGTCGACGTTGATGTAGGGGTCAAGCTTGAGGTGAGTGATCTTGATGCCGCGGGATTCGAGAATCGCACCCAACGACGCTGCAGCGATGCCCTTGCCCAAAGAGGAAACGACACCACCCGTAACGAAGACAAATTTAGTCATGAAAAGTGCGGGGGCAGGAAAGCCAAATCATAGCCGAATTCAGCACGTCGCTCAATCCGGCCATGCACAACCATGGACAACAAACTACGCCTGTTTCGGTTTCGGTTGCACCAGCATGGTCGCCTCCCCCTCCAGCACCACGGTCTCACCCACCTTGCAGACCGTATCCAGCACGACGCGTTTTTTCTCGGCCACGATCTCCTTTACCGTACAGGTGGTCAGGACTTTGTCGCCGGGGCGCACCGGGGCGCGGAACTTGAGCGATTGCGCCATGTAGATGGCGCCGGGGCCGGGCAGCTGTGTACCCAATACGGCAGAGATATACGCCGCCGAAAGCATGCCATGGGCGATGGTAGTCTTGAACATGGTGCCCGCGGCGAAGGCGGGATCGACATGCACTGGATTGTGGTCACCGGAAGCATCGGCAAAGCTGTTGATCACCTCCTGGGTCACGACGCGTTCCAGAGTAGCGGACTGGCCGACGACGATTTCATCGATATACATGATGCATCTCCTAAAAAATTCTAAAAAATTTTCAGCGCAGGAATTGTGTGCTGATTTCCTTGAATAACGGTGTACCGGCCTGTTTCAGCCATTCGAAAGCCACCATTTCCCGCGATACAACATCAATGCCGTGGTGGCGCATGCGTTCCAGTGCCAGCGCCTTGTTCTCGGGATCGCGCGACCCGACGGCATCCGCCACCACAAACACCTGCTTGCCCTGCTCATGCAACTCCAGCACCGTTTGCAGCACGCAGACATGCGCCTCGGTGCCGCAAACCACGACTTGCGCGCGCCCGGCCGCCGGCAAGGTGTCCAGGCATTGCGCCGCAACGCAGGAGAAGTGCAGCTTGCTGACGATGTCACACGGCTTCAGGAGTTTTGCCAATTCAGCATGAGTTCCCCCAAGACCTTGAGGATATTGCTCGCTCGCCATCACCGGCACCTCCAGCTTCTGTGCAATCTGCACCAGCCACCGGACATTGTCGAGCAAGCGCTGCCAGTCGTGGATTGCCGGCAATAAACGCTGCTGGACATCCACGACCAGCAGCACGGATTGATCCTTGTTCATCAGCATGGCGTCACTCCAGGAGTTCTGCACGGTTGCGAAAATGCTCCAGCGCCTCCGGGTTGGCCAGGGCTTCGATGTTCTTCACCGCCTCGCCATGGACCACGTTGCGCACCGCGAGTTCGACGATCTTGCCGCTCTTGGTGCGCGGGATGTCGGCAACCTGGAGAATTTTCGCCGGGACATGGCGCGGCGTCGTGTTGTCGCGAATGACTTCCTTGATGCGCTTGACCAGAACATCGTCTACCGTCAGTTCCTCGCGCAGTTTGACGAACAGCACCACGCGCACATCGTTGGGATCCTGCGG
>JBAYVV010000132.1:0-11114 GCA_041674465.1 Sterolibacterium sp. | reverse complement strand
ATGGCCTGCCGGCTCTGGGCGCGCAGTGGCTACTACCAGTCAGGCGGGGCTTTCGGTTTTCGCGACCAGTTGCAGGATGTGATGGCGCTGATCCACGCCGAACCCGGGCTGGTGCGCGCACACCTGCTGCTGTGTGCAAGCCGCCAGTTCCTGGAAGGGGATGTCCAGCACTGGTGGCATCCGCCATCGGGTCGCGGTGTGCGCACGCATTGTTCGGACGACTATCTCTGGCTGCCACTGGCGGTGTGCCGTTATGTGATGAGCACCGGGGACACGGGTGTGCTGGATGAATCGGTGCACTTCCTGGAAGGCCGCCCGGTCAACCCTGACGATGATTCCTATTACGATCTGCCCGTCCGCTCGACAGAGGCAGGCAGCCTTTACGAGCATTGCGTCCGCGCCATCCGGCACGGATTGCAATTCGGCGTCCATGGGCTGCCGCTGATCGGCTCGGGCGACTGGAACGATGGCATGAACCTGGTGGGCATCCACGGCAAGGGTGAGAGCGTCTGGCTGGGCTTCTTCCTCTGCGAAGTGCTGCGGCAGTTCGCCGTGCTGGCGAGTGCGCGCGGTGACCAGATCTTCTCCGACCACTGCCAACAAGAGGAACAAGTCCTGCGCCAGAATATCGAGCAGCATGGCTGGGACGGCGAGTGGTACCGCCGCGCCTATTTCGACGATGGCACGCCGCTCGGATCGGCAGGCAACACGGAATGCCGCATCGACTCCATCTCGCAAAGCTGGGCCGTGCTGTCCCGCATGGCAGAAACCTTGGCCGGAGGAGATACCAGTTTCGCGCGTGCACGGCAAGCCATGCAGGCGGTCGACGCCCGGCTGGTGCGCCGTGAGGATGCGCTGGTGCAACTGCTCGCGCCGCCCTTCGATAAATCCAGCCTTGATCCCGGCTACATCCGCGGCTATGTACCGGGCGTCAGGGAAAACGGCGGGCAGTATACCCACGCGGCAATCTGGGCGGCCATGGCATTTGCTGCGCTGGGCGAGCGCGAGCGTGCCTGGGAACTGCTGACCATGATCAACCCGGTGAACCACGCACTGTCTGCTGACGGGATCGCAACCTACATGGTCGAACCTTATGTGGTCGCCGCCGATGTCTATGCCGTCGCCCCGCATACCGGGCGCGGCGGATGGAGCTGGTACACCGGCTCGGCCGGATGGATGTACCGCCTGATCGTCGAATCGCTGCTGGGGCTGCGACTGGAAGGCAACCAGCTGCATCTGGTGCCCTGTCTGCCCGCAGACTGGCAAGGATTCAAGATCCATTACCGCTATCGGGAAACGGTTTACCACCTCGCCGTGACACAAACCCGCAACGACGCAAAAGCGGCATGCGACGTCCGCTGTGTATCGGTGGATGGTGTCGAGCAACACGACAAAGTGATTGTGTTGGTTGATGATCGGTGCGAGCATTCAGTCGATATAAGCCTGTAGCCTGTAGCCTGTTGACGCAGGATTTCGATGGTGTGGTTGCATCGGTGAGAAATGCTCAAGTCTTTGGGGCCTGGTCTCAATTAAGCGACGTGCGAATGCCCCAGGGGCATTCCCTTCGGATAGCTTGCTCTGGGAGCAAAGCATTGACGTGATGGGAGCTGAGTGAAATGAGTCCCTCTGTTAAAAATTTCCCGATTGTTTGCGTCGGTGGTTCGGCAGGCGGGCTTGACGCCTATATCCGTCTATTGCAGAACCTGCCCGCTGACATGGGCGTGGCGATCGTGATTGTTAATCACATCACGAGCATGCCGACGCACCTCCACGAGGTCCTGCCGCGCTTCACAGCGATGCCGGTGGATCTGATCACGGTCAGCCAGACATGCCGGAGAGCGCCATTGACAGCGGGTGTATTGATTTTGTCCTGTCGCCGGAAGATATCGCAAAAGAAATTATGCGAATTGCCCACGCGGAAGGCTAAAGAGCCCGCTTCGTCGTGTGCGTTTTTCCGAATTCCAATGCCACATCCAACGTGTCGATGAACTCGTTGATCTTGATCGGTTTAGTGAGATAGCGGAAGAATCCGGCCTCCAGACTTTTGACGATATCGCCGGGCATTGCATTGGCACTCAGCGCAACCACCGGGATCAGTGAAGTGAGCGGGTCCTCAGACAGTGCTTTCAGTACCGTGATACCACTGATGCCAGGCAGATTGATGTCCATCAGGATGACATCCGGCAGCATGGCGCGTGCCAATTCGATGCCCTGCTTGCCGCTCATCGCTGTCAGCAGGCGGATATCCGATCGACGTTCAATAATATCCTCGACCAGTTTCAGGTTGGCTGGATTGTCCTCAACGTAGAGCAGGGTATGCACCGGTGCGTCGGTATGGACCGGCGCTTGGTGAGCTTGGGTCGCGGCTGCGGCTTCGGCCAAATGCATGCCCGGCTGTGGCGCATCCGTCAGTTCCAATTCAATCCAGAACACACTACCCGTGCCGACCGTGCTTTCCACACCGATACGGCCACCCAAATACTCGACGAGTCGTTTGCATACGACCAGGCCGATACCGGTTCCTTCTTCGACAATCGCCTCTTGCCCGAGGCGATTGAACGGCTGGAATAGTTGTGAAATTTGATCCGGAGCCAAGCCATGCCCTGTATCCTGGATGCTGATCCGCATTGAATCCGGCACCTTCAGGACACAGTCCACGGTCACTGTACCGCCCAACCTGTTGTACTTGATCGCGTTGGACAAGAGGTTGATGAGAATTTGCTTGAGCCGTGTCGGGTCGGCTTTGAGAAAGCAAGGCGGCTCGATCTTTGGAAATGCCAGGCGGATGCCATACTTTTCCGCCTGAGGTCCCACCATGGTCTCGCATTCAAGCATGACTTCGGCCAGCGATACCGCCTCCATCGACAGCGATAGCTTCCCGGACTCGATCAAGGCGAGATCGAGAATCTCATTGATCAGCTCCAGCAAATACCATCCGCCCTTGAGAATCTGTTCGAGGCTGCGCTGCTGGGAAGGTGTCGGCGGTGGTAAGCCGGCCTCTATGAGTTGCGTAAAACCCAGAATCGCATTCAGCGGCGTGCGCAATTCGTGGCTCATGCTCGACAGGAATTCCGATTTGGCGAGATTGGCCTTCTCCGCCACTTTCACGGCCAGCTCGAGCTCGACATTCTTGTCCCGCAGCACCCGGTCGAACAAGATGCGCTCTGCGGCGACGCGCTGGCGTGCCGTATTGTCGGTGCCAATCAACAGGTAACCGATAATGGTGTTGCGCGCGTCTCTGAGCGCCGTCACCGACACGACGGCCGGAAAGCGGCTGCCATCCTTGCGGACGTAGGTTAGTTCGTAGATGTCCTCCATGCCACGCGAGGCCTTGAATGCCAGGGCTTCGAAGCCCGCCTTAATCGGGGTGGACAGCTCGAGGCTCAAGGCATTGGCGCGTGCAATCAACTCCTGCGGGTCGGAGATGTCCGCCGGGGTGATCTTGTTCATCACTTCGGACGCGGAATAACCCAGCATGCGTTCAGCGCCCACATTGAATATCTGAATGACGCCCTGCGCGTCTGTGGCAATGCTTGAGAAATTGGCGCTATTGAAGATCGCGTGCTGCAGTCCTTCTGCTTTAGCCAGGTCTTCTTCGGCCTGCTTGCGGGCGGTGATATCGCTCAACACGACGCGCAGCTTGGATCCTCCGTCGCCATCGTTGGCGGCGTTGATCGTCAGATGGACCCAAAATTGGCTGCCATCCCCCTTCACCATGCGCAACTCGCAGGATAGCGGCTCCCCGTTTTTCACCAGATGTTTGCGACTTGAGTCGTAGATATTGCGATCCCTGTCGAGGATGAACCGGGACAAGGGCAGCTTGACTAATGCGCCCCGCGCCATGCCCAGCATGCTGGCGGCAGTGAGGTTGGCTTGCAGGATCAGCCCCCGCGTGTTGACGGTGCAATAACCGACCGGGGCCAGATCATAGAGGTCAAAATAGCGTGCCCGCGAAGCATCAAGCTCTGCCTGGGCCTCTCTCAGCTCCTGGTTCTGCATCTCCAGTTCGATCTGATGCACCTGCAACTCATGCAGCAAGCGCCAGGCGTCTTCTGGCGGTTTTGGCGAGGACGCTGTCGAGGAACGCGATGTGTTCTCATTCTGTAACCGAGAAAGATTAGCCGAATATGCGGCATCGGCTCGTTGGCGCAAGGTCATTTCCGAGGGTGTTGCTGCCGCGCCCCCGGTCACTCGCTTATCCTTGCGGGTCATCGATTTCGTCATCGGCGGTCTAACGCTTTCAACTCGTCGTGCAGTTTCTTGATGTCACTGATGTCGGTAAACGTAATCACGACGCCGTCGATCACATTGTCCTGCGTCCGATAGGGCATGATCCGGACCCGGTACCAGCGACCGTCCCGGGTACCGGCCTGCGCTTCCTTGAAGATCAGCGTGCGGAGCACTTCCTGGGCGTCGGCATTGAGCTGTGCATAGTCGAGGTCCGTCACGACATGCGTCAGCGGTCGGCCGATGTCCCCGGGAATCAGCTTGAAGAGGTTGGTCGCATGGGGGGTGTAGCGCCTGAGCGCCATCTCGCCATCCAGAAAGATGGTGGCGATCTCGGTGCTGTTGAGCAGATTCGTCATGTCGTTCTTCACCCAGGTGAGATCTTCCACCTTGGACTGGAGTTCGGCATTGACGGTCTGCAATTCTTCGTTGAGGGACTGCATCTCCTCCTTGGAGGTGGTCAACTCCTCATTCGTCGATTGCAGCTCCTCATTGGTGGATTGAAGTTCCTCGTTGCTTGATTTGAGCTCTTCCACCGAGGTCTGCATTTCTTCGTGGGTGACCTGCAGCGCTTCCCGGGTCTGTTGCAACTCCTGGAGCAGCGTCTCGTGCGCAGCCGTGGCAACAGGCTGACGACTCTTCCTGCCCGTCGCCGGGGCAATCACATCATGGAAGACAATCAGCACCCGCCCACGCAAGGGGTCCGGCTTGTCGATGGCCTGCACCGTGACATTGACGCTTTGAGTGCTGCCGTTGTTGCCGACCTGCAAGCCTTTCAAGTGGATTGGCCGGGGCTCCCGCAACGCCCGGTGGATCACCCCGGTCAGTGCCTCGCGCAGCCCTTCGCGGGCCATCGCGTGGATGTTGATATTGAACTTTCCCGCTGCCGGCTCCAGGTATTTCCCGGTGCGGCCGCTGACGTAAAGGATGTCCCCTTCACCATTGACCAGCACCGCCGGCGGCGCGTAGTTTTGCTGAATCAATTGATCGGTCAGTTGTCCGACATTCTCGGCGCGCTGGGCCGGTGGTATCTCGGCAGCCAAAACCATATGTTTATTCTCCAGCGCTGGAAACTCCACATCGGACGGCCTCTGGTCGCACCGGCGGAACACGCGCGCCTTGTTGTTCAGCGGTGCAAACAGGTGGTTGAAATTGCCGATCGTCTCGGCACTACCCAGGAGCATGAGTCCGCCGGGGTTCAAAGCATAGTGAAAGAGCGGCAGCAGCTTCTTTTGCAGCTCCGGGCGAAAGTAGATGAGCAGGTTGCGGCAGGTCAGAATATCGAGCTTGGTGAACGGTGGATCGGAGATGATGTTTTGTGGGGCGAATACCACCATCTCCCGGATTTCCTTGTTGACCCGGTACTGGCCATCCTGTTCGATGAAATAGCGGGCGAGCCCCTCCGGAGAAACATCGGCGGCAATATTGGCCGGATACACGCCCTTGCGCGCCTTCTCAATGGCCTCGGGGTCAAGATCGGTGGCGTAGATCAGCAACTCATGAGGTTCGCCGGGCTGGGCCCGCGCCAGAGCCTCCTTGAAGATCATTGCCAGGGAGTACGCTTCCTCGCCGCTGGAACAGGCGGGAACCCACGCCCGCAGCCGCTTTCGTCCCGGTGTTTGCGCCAGCAGTGCCGGGATCGCTGCGTCACCCAGGTAATGCCAAACCTCAGGATCACGGAAGAAGCTGGTCACGCCAATCAACATTTCCTTGAACAGGAGGTCAATTTCCTGCGGATTGCTGCGCAGGTAACGCACGTAATCGGTAATGCTGTGTATCTGATGCAGGGCAATGCGCCGCTCGATGCGGCGAATCAGCGTATTGGTCTTATAAAGGGTGAAATCGTTGCCGCTGCGGTCGCGCAGGAGGAGAACAATCTTGTCGAGGTCACTCTGGATCTTGGTTTCAAGTGCGGGTTCGTTCAGCGGGATTGTTGCGGGATGCCTAAGGTAGGCGATTATTCTGGACGGCAATTCTTCGGGTGTGGCCACGATGTCGGCGACACCTGCCCCGATCGCGCTGCGTGGCATGCTGTCAGCACTGGCGCTGGCAGGCTCCTGCACCAGGGTGAGCCCCGATTTCTCCTTGATGGCGCACAGGCCGAACATGCCGTCGGACCCCATCCCCGACAGAATCACGCCGATCGCCCGCTCTTGCCGGTCTTCCGCCAGGCTGCGCAGGAAGAAGTCGATCGGCAAGCGCAGGCCGCGCGAACCAACAGGCTCGAGCAGATGCAGGGTGCCATGGAGCAATGACAAATCCTTATTGGGCGGGATGATGTAGACGCAGTCGGGCTGGATGGGCATCCCGTCGCCGGCTTCGACCACCTTCATGCGGGTGATACGCTGCAGCAGTTCGGGCAAGGCGCTCACATGGGCCGGGGCGAGGTGCTGGACGATCACGAAGGCCATGCCGCTACCGACCGGGACATGCGATAGGAACTTTTCCAGAGCGTCAAGACCGCCTGCGGAGCAACCAATGCCGACCACAGGGAAATCAACGGTTCGTCGCAAATCCCGAATTTGGGTGTCAGGACTGCCTCGCAGCTTTGTCATGCGCTTGCGTGTTGTCGTTGTGTCTGACTTTAGTGATTTGCCCATGCGTGCCTCTCAGGGCGAAGACCAGCGATTCATGTTAGCTCACACCTCACACTACGCTCATGCAACGACATGCGCAACACTGACCCACATGCTTACCCACATGCAGTTACCCACTTGCGGGAGCATTCAAATGCAATCTGGCGTGACGCATACAGAATCGGGTAGGGGAATCATTGTACTGCTTGCGTGCGCGGGAGCACAGACGGAACATCAGATTCGGTTTAGGGTAATGGCAGTATTCTTGATTTCCAATTTTGGTAAAGAGTTCCGATATGACCACCGAAATCCAGGCTGTGCAGAGCATCCAAAGTGCCCACGCCGTCACACCGCTGTCGAGTGATCCCAATAGAGCGAATGCAGCTCTGGACACCGCATCTGCAGCGAGCATCTCCGGCACTCTGAATTCTGCTCACGCGCGATCGCCTGATCTCGCGGCACAGACCGCTATCGATAGCCTGCCGACTTCTCCTGAGCTTACATCGGCCGCAACCCAACAGAGCTTGCTCGCCCAACTTGAAGCCAACATGGCTTCTGCACTTTACTTGAAGGCGGCGTTGTTCCGCTCACAGCACGATGCAGACTCGGTTTCGCCGAATGCCGGGCGGGAACCCCAGCCAGAAAAGCCGATCCCGGAATTAAAGCCAGTTATTCTTTCTCCATTTGAAGGTTCGCTTTGATTCGGCAACTGGAAGAAGATTGTTTGACCTATCATTTCAGGAACTCTTCAAACTCTTCATCTTCCCCAACATCCAGTATTTGGGAAATCTTCAGCGCCGAAGCTGCTATCTCAGCGTCGCTTGCAGCGTAATTTCCGGAACGCTGGCAAGCGCTTTCGACAATGGGCAGTCACGCTTCGCCGCTGCCGCGATCTCCTGAAACTTAGTTTCGTCGATACCGGGCACCGTGGCTTGCATCGTCAGATCGATGCGGTCGATTACAAAGCCTTCACCCTGCCTGGACAAGCGGACGCTGGCAACCGTATCGATGTCGGTGGTTGCGAGTCCTGCCTTGTCGCAGGCGAATGAAAACGCCATCGTGAAGCACGCAGCGTGGGCGGCGCCCAGAATCTCTTCCGGGTTGGTACCGCGCCTGTCGTCCTCGAAGCGGCTTGCAAAGCCATAGGGATAGTGCTGCAACGCACCCGTCTCGGTGCTTATCTTGCCCAGACCCTGCTTGCCCTGGCCTTCCCAATGCACACTGGCGGTCTTTTCGGTCATATATGGCTCCTGTTTCGGACAGTTGATCCAGCATCGCACTTTGAGCGCAATCTTGTGGACAATCTGTTCGGCACCGCACGGATGAGCGCCGGATTTTTCACCAGACTGCGACACAGCCTTCTGTAACAACCTGGGGGCAGGTTTATGACATGCCCGTCTTCCCACTTGAAGAACGCAGGATTTGATCTTTCGAGTGGATTTGCCGGCTGGCGTGCCCTTCGATGTGCTGACTGGTTTCCTCAGCGAGGAAGGCAATGCCTTCGGCCGGCCAGTCGGTGTGGTGCTCGACAAACAAGGCGCGTTGCTCGTAGCGGACGACGTAGGCAATGTGGTCTGGCGCATCACCTCCGGCGACACACCTTAAGCCCTGTCATCCTCAGAACATCCCACTGAACCGGCGGAAGACCATGGCCTGTGTACGTTAGCGCACGGAATAAATCGCACTTCCGGCGCATCGTGCATTCTGCACCGGAGCGCTCTGGCACTTCGCTGGCTGTGACCGCCTGCAGATTGAGCGCCAGCGGGCGCGAAAGTCTAAGGAAATTAAACCCAAGAAACCCGTAACTCACAGGGAGAATGAAATGGCAAGCATTGGTTATCACGAACCCATCGATGAGCTGTCCGGCGAAGTACGAGACATGCACAGGGCAATCGTTTCGCTGATGGAAGAACTGGAAGCCGTAGATTGGTACAACCAACGCGCGGATGCCAGCAAGGATGCAGAACTCAAGGCCATCCTGGTGCACAACCGGGATGAAGAGAAGGAACATGCTGCCATGTTGCTGGAGTGGATACGGCGCAAAGATCCAACGTTTTCCGGCAAGCTGAAGGAGGTCTTGTTCACCAGTAAAGCGATTGCGCATCCGTGATGACCATCGGCTTGGCCAGAACAGCCCTGCGGCGCGCAAATGTGACGCTGGAACAATGGAACAAGCATTACCACGACCACGCGAAGGAAATCGCCAACGGGAGCGTTCAGGTGCTTGATGTGGCCCCTGAGAAGGCAAAGAAGATAGCCGAGGCCGCCGCCAAAACCGACGGCATCATTTTTCACCTGTGGCCGGATGGAAAAAAGTTCCGAATGGCGATGTGATGTTTCCGACAGCCGTCAGCCACCAGCCCGTAAAACAGCTTGAAATCCCGAAGTAGAGAATAGCGATATCGGTGTCAGTCCCTTTGAAGGAAGAACATTATGTCCGTATTACCGCGAATCCATTGGCTAACCGCCGCGCTGCTGGCCTGCTTCGCGCTGATCGCAGCAGCTGCCGATGAGGACTTCCCGACGCTGACCAAGCGCCTGCAAGCGGAGAAACCTAATTTCTCAAAACGCCAGCAGGTTCTGCTCGCGGAACGCTACGACCTGACTGACCGGCAGGGCAAAGGCGCGACGATGTCGCACGGCAAGCCGCTGCAAGACGGCGTGCGCGTCAGGTTGCCGAAGGGCATGACCTGGGAGAAACTCGCTGACTTGTCGCCGGGGCAGATCAAGGACAAACAGCTCTGGCCGGCCGGCTTTCTGCCTTTGCCACACCCCCACCACGAAGCCGGCGGGATGGTCTTCCCCAAGTTCCTCATTGAGGAAACCAGGCAGCAGACCGATCGGGATCTGACGCGCTTCGACCTCGACTTCGACCTGCCGGATCATTTCCTGCCTGAGTTCCCGGCGCCGATCTACCTGACGACGCGGCCGGATCTGGGCGACGTAGCGCAAGGGAAGCTGGTAACGCTTGCCAACTTTCATGAATTGTTCAAGGACATCCTCAATCCCAAGCAGCTTGAAGGATTGCGCTTGCTGGTCACGCCATTTCCGCAGCAGCAGTTCAACGCCACCGAGGATCGCCGCAGCCTGAAAGCCCACCAGGGCGTTGCCTGCTTCGACTGTCACGCCAACGGCCACACCAACGCCGCTACGCACACGGTCGGCGACATCCGGCCCAACGAGCATCGCCATCGCATCGACACACCCTCGCTGCGCGGAGTGAATATTCAGCGTCTGTTCGGTTCGCAACGGGCGATGAAGACCATCGAAGACTTCACCGAGTTCGAGCAGCGCGGCGCCTACTTCGACGGCATCCCGGCCGATGCGACGCGCAAAGGCACCAACATCCTCGAACGGGGCAGCCAGGTGCATTTCATGGCGGAGTTTCAGGCGCTGCTCGACTTCCCCCCGGCGCCGAAGCTCAATGTTTTCGGCAAGCTCAATCCGGCTCAAGCCAGCGAAAGCGAGATGCGCGGCCAGGAAATCTTCTTCGGCAAGGGTCAATGCGCCACCTGCCACGTTCCGCCTTACTACACCGACAACCTGATGCACAATCTGAAAGTGGAGCGATTTTTCAAGGAGGTTACGATCAACGGACGCAAGGCGTCGGCCGACGGCCCGATCAAGACTTTTCCCTTGCGCGGCATCAAGGACTCGCCACCGTATCTGCACGATGACCGCCTGCTGACCCTGGATGACACGGTGGAGTTCTTCAACCTGGTGCTGGCATTGAGGCTGAATGCGGATCAGAAAAGAGACCTGTTAGCCTTTATGCGAGTGCTGTAGCGTTGCTTGCTGCTTGCACCTCGGGGTGGTACATCCAACAAACACAACTTACGCAACAAGCACACATCAACGAGTCGTTTGCGTCAGAAAGTATTTACGGGCATTTGTTCTCTAGGACACAGACGGCCGTGAATATTTCCTCGACTATCAACATCTCGCGTTAGGAGATGTGAAATTCGTTCGATTATGTATTTGTGTAATCACGATTGTCGTCTGGTCGCTCATTGCCTCTCCTGCAAACAGTTGCATTTTTTTACAAGGATTCCGGTCATGTCCAAAACAGACGCCAATATTACGTTCGCCGATGATGTCGGCAAGGTGGATGGCATCACCGAGGATCAGCGTCAGGAAACCTTGCTAAAAACTGGGGCATTGCAGAACGCGATATTCAACAGTGCCAACTTTTCAAGCATCGCGACCGACGCGAAGGGCGTGATTCAGATCTTCAATGTGGGTGCGGAGCGCATGCTGGGATATGCGGCCGCCGACGTAATGAACAAGATCACGCCAGCCGACATCTCCGAT
>JBAYVV010000131.1:0-11117 GCA_041674465.1 Sterolibacterium sp. | reverse complement strand
GTTGACCCCCATGGCCAAGTACGTGCTCAGCGAGAACGCCAACAAGATCACCTATGACGCCCTGCAGATCCACGGCGGCACGGGTTACATGAAGGAGTTCAGTGTCGAGCGCCTGTGCCGCGACGCCCGCATCACCAACATCTACGAGGGCACCTCGCAGTTGCAGATCATTGCCGCCATCGGCGGTGTCATCAACGACATTTTTGCCGACTGGATCAGCGCGCAAGAGCAGCAGGTCATCCCCGGCAATCTGGAGAGCCTGGCGGATGAGCTGAAAGCGATGCGGGTGCTGTTCCTCGACGCCGTGAAGTTCGTCACGGAGAATACCGACAAGCAGTTTCAGAGTGTCGCCGCCAAGGACCTGGTTGAGATCTACAGCTATCTATACACCGGTTGGCTGCTCATGGACGAGGCGCGCGAGAACAGCCGCAAGCTGTTCATCGCCCGCCGCTACATCCTTGGGGCGGCAGCCAAGGCCCGCCGCAATGCGGAAGTGATCAAGAAGGAACTCTACGCCGACCTGCTCCACGCCGACGAAATCCTGATCTGACAACAGCACTCATAAGGCAGTTAAAAAACCAGCCGGTGGCTGGTTTTTTATTACCGGAAATCCGCCGGATTATTGGCGTTCCTTGCTCTCCAGCGCGGCCTTGTTGATTTCTACCGGGTAGGCCAGCCGTACTGCCGCCAGCCAGGCTGAAAAGTCCTCATCGGCCTGGATGCGCTCATATTGCTCGCGCAACGGCTTGGTACGCGGATTATCCTGGGCGGCGACCACGAAGGGCTTGACGCGGGTGGTGCGGTACAGCACGTAGCCGCCTTCCGGCAGCTTGACCCCGGCATAAGCCGGCAGCTTGGCGGGACTGCCGCCGAAGACGGCACGCAAGGCGTCCGCTGGCATGCCCGGTGCGGTGATTTGCGAAATGCTGCGCACTGCGCCCCAGGCGAGGTCGACCGGCTCACCCTTGTTCAGCTTGTCCAAATAAGTTTCCCCGGTTTTTTGCGCGAGTTTCAGCGCTTCTTCCCGAATCAGCCGTTTTTCAATGTCGGCCTTGACGCTATCGAGAGACTGCAGAACCGCCGGTTTGTGTTCCAGGATCCGCGCCGCAACCAGGGTTTTCGGGTTCACTTCGATTGCTTCGGTGTTGCGTTTATTCTTGGTCGCATCGTCAGCGAATAATGCCGCATTCAGTTTCGCATTACCAAATACACCGGTTGCCGTGCCGCCTTTGGTGATCCAGGGACCCTGCTGCAAGGCCAGCTTGAACTTTTCCGCCGCCGGCTTGAGGCTGTCGGATTGTTCATACACAGTATTGCTAAAAGACTCGGCGAGCTCGGCATACTTCTTTGCTGCGCCCTGCCGCTTCAAATCCTCGGCGATTTCGGCCCGCACTTCCTGCAGCGGCTTGGCCCGTTCTGCCTTGATGCCCGTCAGCTTGATGATATGAAAACCGAAATCTGAACGCACCACCTCGCTAACCTGGTTTTCCTTGAGTGCGAAAACGGCATCCTCAAACGGCTTGACCATCATGCCATGACCGAACCAGTCCAGATCCCCGCCCTTCTCGGCTGATCCGGGGTCCTGCGAATGCTGCTTGGCCAGCTTGGCGAAATCATTCGGCGCTTTCTTCAACTGCTTCTGGATCTCGTCGGCCTTGGCTTGTGCCGCCTTGACCTGCTCCGCCGACATGTCCTTGCCGGCCAGCAGCAGGATGTGACTGGCGCGCCGCTCCTCCTTTTGCTTGAAGCGCTCGGCCTGGGCTTGATAGGCGCTGTTGATTTCTTCATCGCTCACCGGAATCTGTGCCTGCAGGGCATCCTGGCTCAGGATCAGGTATTCGGCGCGCAATTGCTCGGGCGTTTCAAATCCCTTCTGATTCGCATCGTAATAAGTCTTGACTGCCTCGGCAGAAATTTTCACTTGCCCGGTAAATTGTTCAGGTTTCACCAGAAGCTCGCTCACCTCGCGCTCTTCTTGCAATGCGGCCAGCCAGCGATCACTGGCGACACGCGGGACCACGGCGGCTTCACGCACCGCGGCCAAAGTGCGCTGCAGGGAAATATCCTGGCGCAAGCGCTGCTCGAATTCGGCCTGGCTCATGTTCTGCGAAGCCACATACGCATCGTAGCGCTGGCGGGAGAATTTGCCGTCTTCCTGAAATGCCGCGATCGACTGAATGGTTGCACCGAGTTGCGCATCGCTGACGAACAGGCGCGTCTTGGCTGCGTGCATGGACAGCACGCGCTGATTCACCAGATTGTCGAGCACGGCGCGGCGCACTTCCGGATTGTCGAGCATGCCCGGAGGAATGTCCTTGCCCAATTGCTGTCGCATGCGATCCTGCTGCTCACGCAAAGCCTGCTGCAATTCGCCCTGGGTAATCCGGCCGCTGCCGACGCTGGCGACATCGACACCCGGACCCCCATTGCGGATGTAGGACTCGACGCCCCAAAAAGCAAACGGGAGCGTAATCAATGCCAGGAAAACCTGGACTATCCTGCGATTGTTGCGAACGTAATCGAACATGCTGACCTAGACGAAATGAGTGAAAAGGGAGTTTCCGTGCCGAAAATGTCCTGCACAACGGCATACAAAAAAGGCGAACCTGATGTTGCGGTTCGCCTTTCCTTCTGGCGGCGCGCGTAGTCTACAGCAAACCCGCCGCCGCGCAAAATTCGCATGGTGTTGTGGCGGTATGCCAGTATTCGACCTACTTGCCGGGCCGCAATCCCGCGCAAAAGCGCTCCGGCCAGAGCTGACAGAGGAAGCTGACCCGCTCTTCGGCATTTTTTCTGGCGTTCTCCTGTGCAGCACGCTTTTCTGCTGCCTCCGCCTCGCGCCTTTTCATATCTTCGGCATGTTGCCTGGACCGATCCGCGATTTTGGCGGCATGTTCCGCAATTTCCTTTTCCCTTTGTTGCTGCTCCTGAATCCGTAATGGCCTGGTGCGCGCAAGTTCTGCATCCTTGCGTGCCATCACCGCGTGTTTTCTGAGTCGAACGACCTCTTCCCCCTGGTTTTTTGAGCGCCGTCGGGGCACTTCCAGCGCTTCCCTCTCCTGTTTGATAGCACGGTCTGCATCGTGTTGCTGTCTTTCCCGATGCAGTTGCTCGATGCGGGCGGCGTCTTCCGTTGCCAGCCGTGGCGCATCCGCCAGACGCCGGGAATCTCTGGTTTCACGCTCAGTGCGACGAATCAGGCGTTCTCCTTCCTTGCCGCGCTGGTTCAGTTTGTTCGCCTCCGCCAGGATTGCACGCTTCCTGGTTTTGGCGGAATCAACGCAATTGGCGACCAAGACTTTTTTGCCGCATTCAACCTGGTCAAGCGCGAACTGCCGCTCGGCTTCTGCTTTCATGTCCTTCGCACGTTCCTGCAGCTTGCGGAATTCCTCCACCGTGGTGGACGGCTGATTCAGCGTCACCAGAACCTGCGTATTGCTGCCTTGCGCATGGCTGCCGTGACTGACGATGATGCACAAGGCAAGTAGCCAGTGCCTGCAGGTCATTGCTCTCATCCTGGAATCATGGTTGATGTGCATGGAAAGCGCAAGTTATGGCAAACTCCAGCCCGCAAGCCTTTCAAAAGGAGTCGCATGGCAACTAAACCTCAGCAGTTCGACGAATTGCATCGCAAGAACATGGAATCGGCGGTTCATCTGGCCCAGACCTCGATCGAGAACCTGCAAGCCATCGTATCGATCCAGATGAAAGTGGCCAATATGCTGTTCCAGGCCAATAGGGACAACGCCAACGCGATTGCTTCTGCCGAGGACCCTCAGCAGGCGGTGACTTTGCGCACGCAATTCACCAAAAAGACCATGCAGACCATGATTGACGCCGCCCGCGAGATCGCGGAAATCGGCAACGACTCGCGCATCGAATTCAGCCGCCTGCTGGTTGAACAGCTGGCCGGCGGCAGCAGCGAGATGATGGCGTCCTTCAAAACCTTTTTCGGCACTCTGCCCGGCCAGAACAGCGGTTTCGTTGAGGCCATGCAACAGGCGATGAATCAAACCAACCAGGCACTGGATCAAATCAACGCCATCACGCCCAGTGCCACCCGGAGCAAGGCCTGAGGGCATAAGCAGGAAGGCACATTTGCTATTCGTGGCGACGTTCGGCACAGTCGGTACTTTCCAGCAACGTTATCGAAAACCCCAGGCTTGAGGAGAGCCCCATTCATGACAGAGAATTCCACGAATTTCCCGGCGAGCCTTTTGATGCGACTATTCGCCCTCGTCTACGGCGTAGCCGCCTGTGTGTCATTCAATGTCATCGTGATTTACTGTATCGGTTTCCTCTGCAATTTTCTGGTTCCGCTCAGCATCGACCAGGGACCTGCCGCAGAACCTCTATGGGCGGCGATCATCGACATCCTGCTGCTCGCCCTCTTCGGCTTGCAACATAGCGTCATGGCCCGCCCCGGATTCAAGGCCCGCCTGCAGCAGATCATTCCCGAACCGCTCGAACGCACCACCTACGTCGCCGCCTCGAGCCTCCTGCTGGCCCTGGTCATGTGGCAGTGGCGTCCCATCCCCACCCTGATCTGGGATATCGAAGCAGAGTGGGCGCGAATCTTCATGTGGGTAGTGTTCGCTGCGGGATGGTTCATCGCGTTAACTGCGACCTTCATGACCAACCACTTTGAACTGATGGGCCTGAAGCAGAGCGTCGCGTATTTTCGCCAGAAGCAGTGCCTGCCCTCTGAATTTCGCGAACGCGTCTATTACCGCTGGGTTCGGCATCCCATCATGCTGGGACAGATCATCGGTTTCTGGGCGACACCGACCATGACCGCAGGCCATCTGCTGTTCGCCACAATCATGCTGATCTATGTGTTGATCGGGCTGTATTTTGAAGAACGCGACCTGCTGGAAACCCACGGCGAGGCCTACCGGGAATACCAGAAACGCACCCCGAAACTGATCCCGCGCCCGCCAGCGCCAGCCCGTTGAGTTTATCGGTCATCAGACACGTTGCTGATCCAGTCACCTCAGTACCGTTGCAAAGAGCACTTTGGGTTCAAAGGGTTTCATCAGAAAATCATCCATTCCCGCTTCCTGGCAGCGGGTCTTGTCTTCGGCAAAGGCATTTGCCGTCATGGCAACAATCGGCGTGCGTCGATGCGCCGGGATTTCCCTGATTTGCCTCGTCGCCCCCAAGAAAATAGTTGCAGATTGGGAGTGTATGACATCTCACGCTAGCGGCACGATCTGGCGACCGATCACGGAAAATTCAGCAGCAGATATCGATCGGCAGGTGTCGCGCACCGATTGATAGGATTATTGATGGGATATCTTTCGTAACGCTTGCTAAACCGCGTCGTTTTTTGATTTATTGGCGGAGTGGACGGGAAACCGCGGAACATCTAATAAATGAAATAAAAACAGTATGTTGCACTAACTTAAGTCAGTGGCTTTGTACCCGGTTTGTATGCCCTGCCTTCGGGCAACATAATAGCATTGAGCCGATCAGAGTCCAATGCCGAAAATAACGAAAAGTGACTACAGGAAAGTGATTATTAGCGCCAGCTATCCGCGTTAATACGAAATGTTCAGGGAACTCCATTGATCATGTAATTACCCTCTCTACCCGACGCTGAAAGGCTGATACCCTCCACGAGGAGACGACAGTCGTAAGGGTTCGTTACTTACTCAAGCGCAGGTCATGATTTATCGGTTTTAACGGGAAGACCTTTTCGAATCCGCCACAAAATCTGATACGCAGTATGTATCCCGATTCCGGCCAGTGACGCCGCTTCCCTTGTATTCAAGCCTGACGCAATCAACTCAATAAATCTACCGCGCTGCTTGTCTGAGTACTTGGCATTTGGGTGGTCTTGCCCATAGCGTTGATGACCATTACGGATACGGTCCGCGACATTATTTGCTGGCGTTCCGACTACAAGATTTTCCAGGCGATTATCGTGGGGATCATCATTCCAATGTCGAATCTGTGCTCTTGGCGGGATGGCACCAATGAAAGCCTCATACATCAAACGGTGCAGCAATTCGTAGCGCACGGTGCCTTCAAGCACGATTTTTAGGCTCACGTGTTTTTTCGTCCTCTTGCGCGCCCCTTGCTTATAACTATAGCCATCGGAATTGAAAACCACCCACCAGCCCAGCGTCACGCGTCCCATGTTGGAAATACGAACACCGGCGTAAGTATCACTCAGTTTCCAGACTTCCCGAAGCGGTGGCAAGACCTCCGGAACGATACCATTCAATTTGTTTTTCCTGTCGCGCATATTCTCAGAATGCAGTCCAGGCATCAGATTGTTAGCATGGTTATCGTGTCGGTTCGAATTCAGATGCCGGACTAGTTTATCTCCTGGCTTCCACTTGCAGAATTGCGTTGCCACCAAAGTGTGAATCGCGCGGGGCCGTGTACGGCCATCGACATAGACCACCCCCTGCGGGTAACCGTTTCGCACCCAGATGGCTGCGGGGCCTTCACGCCAAACTGCAAAATGCCCCAGATCAGAAACCCAGTACTGCACTGTCTTGCTGCAACGAATCAAGCACCACTGCTCCTTCTCGGGCGAGTTTGGAGTGCCGTAGAGCAATACATTTAGCTCACCCCAGAGTGGCCCGCTGGCTTTCTCCTTCTGCTTTCGGGCGAGTTGAACCTGCGCTGTCATAAAGCGCAAAGTACTTTTGTCACATTGCCCTGGATTTCTGGCCATGATTTGCTCCCAAATTAGATCAAGGAACGAAATTGTGACGTAAACACGGCTGACTTAAAAGCACATCGCCTCCAATATTGGTACCACAGTCTGTCAGTGGGGATAACGACGTGAAGCGGAAAACAGGCAGAGAGTACCTCGCTCAGAACTTGAAGCACTTCAGGCAGGTACTGGGATGGTCACAGGAATACTTGGCACTTGAGGCTGGATTGCACCGAACCTTTGTGGCCCACGTCGAGCGATGCGCGAGGAACATTTCGCTCGACAACATTGACAAGCTGGCTATTGCCCTCCGTAAGCCGACCTACGAATTGCTCGTTGATCCAGGTCCTCATTAAGTGTGCAACCATAATTTTCCGCGACAGATTTGGGGGAAATGGCCGCGCGAAAGAGAGCCACGCGGCACCCCCATATCAGGATACTTGTCGCCTCTATAGCTGTTTAATCTAGGGGGCGATAACGTGGTGTCAAGATGGCACTATATGTAAAAGATATGGTGGAACGGGGGGGGATTTGCGAGATTGCTCCCGCCCGAAAGTGCAGCAGTGCCTGCAAGGCTTTGTGGTATTGCATATCTCACAGCCGCTAAGCTTGGCGGGCCAGCCTGGTGCGTTAGGGTGCCATGTTATCCCCACCACGTTCGGCAGCAATTTGCTTTTCAGCAAGTTCAATACCCAAGCGGATAGTGCGAACGCCGTCTGCCACTTCAAGATGTACATATTCCTTCATGACCGTCGGAAGCTTATCATGTAGCATCTGGGCGACGGTGACGTAATCTTTCGGATTCCTCTTGAGATGGTCTGTTGCGATGATGTGGCGAAAGGCTTGAATGCCGAAGCAAGCGCCATCAGGCCCGTAACGGCTCGTCAGATGCTTGACCCTAATCGTGATGCAGTCAGCGCTCCATTGGCTGTTTTGTTCGTACATTGGCGTGCCGTCCTCTGGACATTGTGCCCTATTGCCAACTACGCTTGGCCGAAATAGGTAGTCGCAGTCGTCAGCGCCTATAAGGTACGGTCTAGATTCTGACAGATATCGGTTGACCCAACGTCCGATGGAATCATGCAGGCTAACCTCATATAGCGTATTCGCCGCACCCTTTTGGTTCTTGAAGTCACTCGGTGGGAATCGCAACTGCCAACCCCCTTCGGCATTCCGATAGAGATTAGGGTCAGGACCACGAAAGGTCATGACGGAAAAGTGGGAAGCCCGAAGTGGGTGGTTCACCAGAATCTTCAGCAGCAGCACATCTCGGACCCACGCGGTGTAATCACGACGATGCGAAACAGGAGGGGGATCACTTTCTATTGCATGCAACATCTGAACCAAGCACTTGAGTGGGAATGGACTCGCCAGGATTGCATGGATACATTCTCTGGGATCACGGGATCTCTCAGGCTTCCCTGCTGCTCTGAGTCGCCGACTCACCGCCAATAAATTTTGATAGGCAACTTCGCAGCATGCCCGCCATTCCTCTCCGGATCGGACAGGCATTGTGCCGGAGCCTGCGGCGTCGGTTAGGGTGTCAGCTAATTCCGGATGCAACCAGAGAAATCCAGTCTCTTTGCGTAAGTGTGAGCGAACTGTATTAAGAAAAGTGAAGAGACCATTGTGGAGAATGCCATCTGCGCGTCGCTGCTGCCACTCGACAAACGCTTTGACATAGTCGCTGCGAACCAGCCAAGCTAATGTGTCGAGTTGGCTCTTTTCTAAGCCAAATCCACCCTTATCAACTGGCAAAGCCAGAAAACCTAGGTACGAAGCGATTTGAGCGTACTGTATTCCTGCTGTGACACAAATTTGCCCGCCCACGAGCATGCTCCAGCTCATGCGGATTCCCGTTCGGTGAAGGGGTTTGAGGCGCCAGGTATTTCTTGCCGTAGCATGAGGTCTAGATAAATCCGACTTCATTGTTGCCAACTCCAGCCACTGTGCGCGCAAACGCGCCGTCGGCTCAAGGGCGTATTCTTTCAGCTGTGATTGATTCCGATGAAGACGTTCTCCGTATCGCGTCGGGCGTTTCTGGCTCTTGCCCTCTTGAGAACGAGCATAACGAGAATGTCGCCTTAGTGGCAGACGTCTTAGCAAGGTTCCCACCGGGAGTCCTAAAGCTTCTTCAACCGCGGTCACCAGTGACGCTGAGTTGGATTCTGGCAAATGGTTCCCAGATAGCCACCTGTTAATTGTCGGAATACTGACGCCAGTGGCACGACAAAGGGCTGCCTTGCTGATTCTGGCGTGAGCAAACGCGACAGATAGGGCGGAAGCGAATTTGAGAGGCAGCGTGTCCTGCTTTATCAAAGATTCATAGGTCTTTCGCCACCACAGCAACTGTTCGCAACGGTCCTTCTGTGTCCGGGTTGCCAGTCGTTCAGCAAGCACGTCCTGATAGTGTAGAAATCGAACATCGAATGCGCTGCCAAATTCATCACCAACGGTTGCGTCGGGAAGTATGCCATGTATCTTTCGCCAACCGTTTAATGCCGAAACCGAGTTGGCAATTTGCTGAGAGCCGCGCCCAGCCTCTTGCAGGAGTTGGGAGCCAAAGCGTTCAAGATCGCGGTATGATGAGAAACAGCTAGGCGCATGTTCATCGCTGTTTGATGCCGTGGGTAGGTGCTTAGATGAAGTCATAATTACAGTCGCTCATGTAAAGAGATAACGGTTCCGTTAATATGAAAATAACGGCGACTGGCTGGAGAGCCCCGAATCTGTGGGCTGTAGCGCTTCTACCGTCATGCGAATCTGGTTGATGGAAATCAGAAGCAGCGCCGTTATTTGCCCTCGAGCCGTCTGGGCTCTTCCCTGTGGCACGGAGGCGGCAGGCAGTTCAGCGGCAACTGGGTTGTATATCTCGCGGGGAGTCGCATCGGACCAGAAAAACGGTCTGAGCCCCTCTATGAAGTCCTCTGGTGTTCGGCGGGCAAGGCTGCGTGTTTGTATCGGGTCCGGATTCGTGTCGGAGAGGATGCATTCCGCGACGCCGAGGCGTAGCGCATCGGCACCCAATCTAGCGAAGGGCTCGATCAGCCTTTTGTGGTTAAACCACGAAGGAACCAGCCCTGCGATCGTGTGAACCTGCTTGACATTGTCGCCAGGCCACTTCACGTAAGCCAATTTTGGCGAATACTGCTGTTGCTGCGATTTGTATGAAGACATTATCTGTTCCTGTTGGAACAGCACCCCTGTCTGCGAGTGTCCTCATACGCCCTTGCGAGGCGCTACTGCTACTGGTGTATCTCTCTTTGGTGCTGTGGTACTGCACTGCAATAAATGGTCGCGTCGAAAAAGCGGCCGGTCTCCCTGATTTGTTGTTCAGGTTCACCTATGTAGATACATTTGGGGACAATATGAAAGTATTTTTTTAGGTCGGCGCCATCCCTCGCCCAGCAAGGGTTCCTGTACCGCGCCGAATGGCGCGCGCCGCCAAATTGACTAAAAAGCAGAACGTAGCGAACTTTTTCAGCGCCAGCCATTGAATTCTCGGTTTGGCAGGCAGGAAACCGGTGTGGGGTCGCCATTCCTTGGGTACTATCCACCCCCCCACACAATCTCCGAATACTTCAACCTAGAAACCGTAGTTGACGGGGGCACGCGGAAACACTTGTGCCACAAGTATCTTGGGTTTTGGCCCCAACTGCTCTGCAGTAGACGTAATTCTCTAGAAACCCTTGTGGCACAAGGCTTCCAGCGTGCCCGGTCATTTAAACTGCGGTATTTAGGTTCAATTAAGTATAGCTAGAAACTTATTACGAGATTGCGGCAGCAATGGGAATTTCTCTGACCTCAGGTGCGGTAAGCGACCTCATCGAATCCGTTGCCAGAAACCATCCGCCGAATTTCTACTGCCTTATAGCGGCCCTTCACCACCGGCGGTTCCCAGCAAATTCCAGCCAGTCAGCGGTTTGGAGTGGGTGGCCGGTATCGGATCTCATCCTGCCCTTGACTTCAGGCCAAGTGCTGCATCAGATCGGCCAAACTGGCGATGATTGCGTCGGGTGGCGCGTCGAGCCGATCGACGGGCGCTCCAGTTCGGTTGATCCAGAAGGCGTTGAAACCGAAATTCTTAGCACCACAGGCATCCCAGCAATTCGATGACACGAATCCAATGCTTTCTCGTGCCACGCCGAGCTTGGTGACAGCGAGTTGGTACACCCGCGGGTCGGGCTTGTAGATTCTCAATTCATCGACACTGATGACCGCATCCAGAACCATTTCCAATTCATTATGCTGGACCACTGCATTTAACATCCCCGGTGTCCCGTTGGACAGAATTGCCAGCTTCTTGCCCTTGAGACGCGGTAACGCCTCCTTGATCTCAGGGAATGTGTCCAAGCGACAATATTCATCCATCAATATGGAGACATGGGAATCGTCGCAGTCCAGCTTGAGTTGCTCACAGGCATAGCGCAGGCCATCCTTCGTTACG
>JBAYVV010000130.1:0-11202 GCA_041674465.1 Sterolibacterium sp. | reverse complement strand
CGGCCTGGCGCTGTATGTGCTGGCCTCGGTGTTCTGCGTGTTCGCTACCCGCATCGAGTACCTCTGGCTCGGTCGTGCGCTGCAAGGGCTGTGCGCAGGCGTCGGCATCGTGGTGAGCCGCGCGATCGTGCGCGATTTGCTCGACGGACCGGCGGCGCAACGGCTGATGGCGCGCATCAGCATGATGTTCGCCCTCGGTCCGGCTGTGGCACCGGTGATCGGCGGATGGATCCATGCCTTCTTCGACTGGCACGGCATTTTCGCCTTCATGGCCTTGTTTGGCGCCGTGCTGTGGCTGGCGGTACTACGCTGGCTGCCCGAGACCCTGCCGCAGGACAAGCGCCAAAGCCTGCACCCGGTGCGGCTCTGGCATTCCTACCGCAGCGTTTTCGGCAATGTGGAATTTGTGTCGCTGTCGGCTGCGCTGAGCCTCAATTTCCTCGGCATGTTCATTTACGTGCTGTCTTCACCGGTCTTCCTCACCCAGCATCTGGGCATTTCGCCGCAGGGTTTCGCCTGGCTTTTCGTACCTTGTGTGGGCGGCCTGGTGATCGGCTCGTATATTTCGGGCCGCCTGGCCGGCCGGCTCAGTCCGCGCCGCACCATCGCCGTCGGCTACATCATCATGTGCCTGGCAGCGGCGGCCAATCTGACCATGAACCTGCTGTTCAAGGCACAGTTGCCCTGGGCGATCCTGCCCTTTCCCTTCTATACCATCGGCATGGCGATGGCGGTACCCAGCCTGCAGTTGCTGGCGCTCGACCTGTTTCCGGAAAAGCGCGGCCTGGCCTCGAGCTGCCAGGGTGTCATGCAAACCGGCAGCAGTGCCTTCGCCGCCGCAATATTGGCGCCGCTGCTCTGGGATACGCCGCTGACCTTGGCCGGCGGCATGGCGAGTTTCCTGCTGCTGGGGTTGTGCGTCTTCGCCATTGCAATCTGGCAGTACCGGGCGCCGCAGCGCACCTCACTCCTGTAAGAGGCTGTCTCATAAAATCCCGCGCGCGCGTTGCCGCCAAAATGTGATGGATGCGAGGCGGAGGGGGAAGCCAATGGTTACTCCATTGGCGAGCCCGACAACGCTGCAGACGCGCATTTTGGCGGCAACCCGGAGGGACGGGGCTTGGCGGGCGCATCGCGGCGTTGCGGCGTCTTGCAAGGCGGTGAGCATTGCTGCACCGTCGCGTCTAGCGCTGCATCCCGCCAAGACCGCGTCGCGCACGTGCGATTTTATGAGACAGCCTCTAACTGTTTGCAGTAGGTCTCGCGCATCAGGCTGATGAGGATCAGCGAGACTGCAACGAAGATGCAGATCAGGGCAAACCCGGCCTGCCAGGCATCCGCCGCATAGACGCGCACGCCGCCGTTCAACTGCCCCGCCCAGTGGCGGTCGAGCATCCAGCCGATGGCCGGTTGCAACAGCATGCCGCCCAGCAGCGGCCCCATGTTGCAGACGCCGGAAGCCGTTCCGGTCAGGCGCAGCGGGATCGATTCCTTGGCGCAGGCGAAGCCGATGGTGATGTTGCCCGAGCAAAAGCCGAGCGGCACCAGCAGCGTCACTAGCAGCCATAACGGCAAGGGCAGGAACACCACCACCAGCCAGCCGGCCAGGACCAGCGCGGTGGTCACCACATACAGCGGCTTGCGCCTGCCCAGGCGCTGCGACCAGGCACCCAGCAGCGGCCCGCCGAGTGCCCAGGCCACCAGCAAAGTGGATGTGATCAGGGCAGCCGACTTGGCATCGAGCGCATACACTTGGCGCAGGTAGGGCACACCCCACAGGCCGGCAAAAGCCAGCACCGCGCCGACGACGCCGACCGGGGTGAGGAACATGATCCAGATGTTGCGGTAGCTCAGAACTTCAACCAGGCCGCGCAGGATCGGCGTCCTGTCACCCTGACCGTGGTCGGCCTGCACGTGGCTGGCATAGCCGCGCTCGACCGGGTCGTCGCGCACCAGCAGCCAGGTGGCAATGCTCAGCAGCGCCGTCAGGCCGGCCGAGATACCCATGATCGGACGCCAGCCGAAGGCTTCCACCAGCATGCGCAGCGGCACGCCGGCCGAGACGCCGCCGATCACACCCATGAAGAGCGCCATGCCCGAGACCAGGGCATATTGGCGCTGCGGAAACCAGTGGCTGGCGAGCTTGAGCATCGAGACGAAAGCCACCGCCACCGAGGCACCGATCAGCAGCCGCCCGGCATTGGCCCACACCAGCGTCGGCGCCAGGGCGAACAGCGCACTGCCCAGCGCGGCCACCGCCGCCCCGACGGTCAGCAGCTTGCGTGGCCCCCAGCGGTCGGCAATCACTCCGGTGGGGATCTGCATGGCGACATAGGAATAGAAGTAGAACGCCGAGAGATTGCCGAGCGCCGCAGCGCCGATGGCGAACTCGCTCATCAGCTGGTCGGTGATCACCGCCGGTGCAACGCGCTGATAGAAGGCGATCAGGTAGAGCAAAGCGCCCAGTCCCCACATCAGCCACGCCAGGGCGACGGGCGGCAGATTTGGCGAGGCTTCGCTGGTACGGCTGGTCTGGTGCATGATGATGTGCTGCTGAGCAGGATGAGAAATTATCGGGATCAAACGCGCAGTGCAAACTCCTCAAAACCCACTACAGGCAACGGTCGGTTGAATAAATAGCCCTGATAGGCCAGGCAGCCCAGTCGGGCAAGAAAGTCGCACTGTTCTTCGGTCTCAACCCCTTCGGCGATCACCGACAAACCCAGGGTCTGGCTCAGGGCGATGATGGCCTGGACAATCGCCCCATCGTTGATATCCGAAAACACATCGCGCACGAAAGACTTGTCGATCTTCAACTGATCCAGCGGCAGGCGCTTGAGGTAGGACAGCGAGGAATAGCCCGTGCCGAAATCGTCCAGCGAGAATCCAACACCCTCGGCCTTCAGCACAAACATCTTCCCGATGATTTCCTCCACATTGGAGACCAGCAGGCTCTCGGTCAGTTCCAGTTTCAGTCGTCGCGGATTTGCACCCGTGTGTTCGAGTACCGCAATCACCTGGTTCACGAAGTCGGGCTGACGGAACTGATGGGCGCTGACATTTACCGCAACCGTGAGATGAGCCAATTCCGGTCGGGCAGCCCACAGGGCCAGCTGGATGCAGGCGGCTTCCAGTACCCAGTGGCCCAAGGGCAGGATCAGCCCGGTTTCTTCGGCCAGAGAAATGAACTCGGACGGCGGCAACATGCCGCGTTGCGGATGTTGCCAGCGCAGCAGGACTTCAGATCCCGACAACTTGCCATTTGCCATCTGGGCTTGATAATAGAGCAGGAACTGCCGCTCCTGAATCGCTGTGCGCAGATCCTTTTCCAGGATGGCGCGTTGCATCACTTCAAGCTCCATGTCCGGATCGAAGAAACGCAAGGCGTTGCGTCCCGCACCCTTGGCTCGGTACATGGCCAGGTCGGCCTGTTTCAGCAAATCGTCGATTTCCGTCTGATGCCCCTTGAACAAGGTGGCACCGATGCTCGGGGTATTCTGGTAGGCAACCTCCTTGAGTTGATAGGTCTGGTTGAGTACAGAGAGAATTTTTTCACCGACGCCTTCGGTCTGATTGGCGGCATGGGTTTCGTTCATGCTCAGGCTGGCCAGCATGACCACGAACTCATCGCCGCCCAATCGCGCCACGGTATCTTCGGCACGGACGCAGGTGGTCAGGCGTTGTGCCACTTGCTGCAGCAGCAGATCGCCCATGTCATGGCCGAGCGTGTCGTTGAGCGTCTTGAAATGATCCAGATCGATGAACAGCAGTGCGCCATAGCTGCCGCTGCGAAAGCTGGCGGTCATGGCCTGCTGCAGACGATCCAGCAGCAGTATCCGGTTGGGCAGGCCGGTGAGTTGGTCATAAAAGGCCAGTTCCTCGATCTTATCTTCAGCCTCCTTGCGTTCGGTAATGTCACGGAAGACCGCCAGATGCAGCGTTTCGCCATGGCGCTGCATGGGCACGGAATGAGATTCGAGCCAGCGGTGCCCGCCCTTGAGACCGAGCAGTTCGAATTGCATTTGCATCGATTCGCCGGCCAGCACCCGTTTCTGCAACTTGGCATAGGCTGCACGGTATTCGGGAACGATGAGTTCAAGCACAGGATGCCCGGCGACCTGCTCCAGCACTTCGGCCTCGAGCATCGCCAGTCCGGCCGGGTTTACCTGTATGAAGCAGCCCTGCGCATCGATCGTGATGACGGCGTCACTGATGGAATGCAGCGTGGTCTCGGCGCGTTCCTTTTCATCGAACAAGGAATCCGTCACCCGCCGCAGTGCCTTTAGCGGCAGAACGCGCATGACCAGGAACACCATGGCGCCAAGCAGGAGTCCGAGCAGCAGGGCGACTAAGCTTCTGTACACCCGGTCAAGCTGCGAAGCACTGACTTCGATGCGGCCTACAACCCGATCAGTGTCAAACAGCGGATAGCTTCTCGCCAAAACCGGAGCGGTCGGTTCTTTGCCGCTTTGCAAGATCAGCCTGCCCTGCGCATCGAAGACCTGAACCAGTTCGGTTTCGAGCGGCACCGGCTCGCGCGAAATCAACCCCTGGATACGGTTCTCGGCGAACATCCATATATCGGGCGTGCTGGCGATCAGTCCGTTCAGGGCGGAAGCCTTGACCCTGGCCTTGAATTCAAGGGACTGGCTGGCGTTTTCCAGCGCTACCATCATGTAGCCTAGCGGCAGGCTGATCGCCACAACCAGGGCAACGACGGTCGCCAGACGCGTGATGATCTGCGCTACGGGATCCTTGCGGGCAGACATGCCGGTGGCGTGGAATCAGAAAAGATTCAGGGGATCCAATGCCCCGTTTGGGTCAGGATTTCACGCCCGGCGGGAGAATTCACAAAAGCAATAAATTGCTGCACAACGGCCGAGGGGCTTGGCTGGGTGACAATAAAGAAGTTTTTGGCCAGCGGGTAGTTGCCGGAAGACCCGTTTTTCGGCGTCGGCTCGATGGCATCCAGCTTCAAGGGACGCAGCGAGCGGTTTTCCGCTTTGATCAGTGCCAGAGTGGTGACGCCAATCGCACCCGGGATGCTCTCGATCTTGTCGGCGGCTTCCTGGTCGAAGACAGCAAAAACAAGTCCAGGGCGTTGTTCGGCATCGATCAGCGCCTTTTCGATAGCCGGGGACAAGCTTTTGATCTGCTTGGTATTGTCGTCACCGGGTTGGCGCAGAACGGGACGAATCGGTATGCCATCCGGCCATTTGGCGAGCTTGCCGGAGTACAGGTCGGCGATTTGTTCACGCGTGATAGCGGTCACTTTGGATTTCGTCGAGACGGCCAGAACCGTTGGCGTACGTGCGTATTCAATCGCTACCACACCGGCAGCACGCTCTTCGGCGGAGAGCGGCCGCGAAGTCAGGCCAATATCAATGACACCCTTGGGAACGGCTTTGATCGCGCCGCTGCTGCCTATGCTGCTCAGCACGGTCACGCGCAGGTTCGGGTATTTTTTGCTGAACGCGTCACCGAGCAGGCGCATGGTGCCCAGCGCGTTGCCAGTGCCGCCGATCTTGATTTCCTCTGCCAGCAAGGGGCCGGCAAGCAGGGAGAAGAGCACCGCCAGTAGGACGGAGTCGCGACAGAGGAACAGTACGCGGGTGAGCATCACCACCACCTTTGTTGTCTGTGAGGCAAAAGGAGAATGCGCGATGATACGCGGATTTGTATTTACCCGTTGGCTGAAGCGGTGCCGGTCCGGCGCAGCGGAATCGAGTCACATCTGCCGAAACCGATGCGCAAAGGTTCGGCTCACGACGAATTTGCGCTCCAGCCCGCGCAGCTTGATTTCGAGTTGCCCGGCATCGGTGCGTACCAGGCGATCGATGGCCGCCACGCGCACGATGGTGCTGCGATGAATCTGCCAGAACTGGTCCTCGGGCAGCTCCTCGACCAGTTCGCGGATCGGCTTGCGGATCAAGGCCTCGCCGGTTGCCGTCAGGACCTCGGTATATTTGTCGTCGGCGTTGAAGCACAGCACGTCGCTGACCGGTATCAACTGGGTGGTCGCGCCGACCGAGGCGCTGATCCATTTCAGGGCGCTTGCTTGTGGAATCAATTGCCGCTTCAGTTCGGCGAGCAGTTCGAGCGCGATGCCCGCCTGCGGCGATGCCGCCGAAGCCGGCTTGGCCATGTGCGTCTTGAGCCGCGCCACAGTGTCGGCCAGGCGCCGCGTCGTGGCGGGTTTCAATACGTAATCCAGCGCATGCTGCTCGAAGGCAGTGACAGCAAATTCGCTGTAGGCGGTCACGAACACCACCTGGCTGCGATCGCGCAGGACGGTGGCGATCTCGATACCGCTCATGTCGGGCAGGTTGATATCGAGGAAAGCAATGTCAGGCATGGCTGCCTCAATCTGCCGCATGGCTGCAGCACCCGATTCCGCCTCGACAATATGGCCCACATCGGGCCACAGTTCCTGCAGCGAATCGCAAAGCTGCTTACGCAACAGCGGCTCGTCTTCGACAACCAGCACTCGATATGACTGTGCCATCGATTCAGGCATCCATGCCAGTGTCCAGGGGAATCTCCAAAGTCGCCACTGTGCCGCGCGGCTGGTTGGCTGTCAGCATCAGTTTGCCCCGTTCGCCATACATCGCGGCAAGCCTTTCCCGGATATTGCTCAGCCCGATGCCATCCTTTGAATCATTGCCCAATTGCGGCAGACCGGCACCGGTATCGGTCACGCTGAGCACCAGGACATCAGTGCGGCGACTGGCGCTGACTGTAATGGTGCCGCCTTCCGGGAGTTCGTTCAAGCCGTGCTTGATGGCATTTTCAATCAGCGTGATCAGCATCATGGGAGGAAACGGCAGCGCCAGGAGGTCCTGCGGCACGTCGAAGACGGACTGAAGCCGGTCTCCCATCCTGATCTGCAGGATGGCAACGTAGGCGCTGGCCATGACCAGTTCATTGCGCAGGGTGCTGGTTTCGCCGCGGATGCGCGGCACGGCGGCCTGCAGATAGTCGATCAGGTTCTCGAGCATGGCCAGCGCCTGCTCGGGATTGTTCTTGATCAGAAAGCTCAGGTTGGCCAGCGTGTTGAAGAGGAAGTGAGGTTCGATCTGGGCGCGGATCACTTTCAGTTCCGCTTCGGCATGCTTGCGCGCCAGGCGCTGCCGGTCGGCTTCCGATCGCATCAGTTCGGCTTCTGCCCTGGCAATCCTGGCGCGGGTTGCCAGCACCGTGACGGCAATGGAGCCGAAGATGAAACCGATGGCGGCGGTAAGCACGAACGACCACAGTTTCTCCTTGTCGCTGAACATCATGCCAATGTCGCGCCCCTTGACGAGAACCACCAGCACGGTGCCGAAGAAAGCACCGACAACCAGCGCGGAAGCGACGCTCAAAATCCGCCAGAGCCGCGACATCCGGATGCTCATCGCCGGATACAACAGGACAAGCAGGGTAAAGCCGACCACCTGCACACTGATCAACAGATCCCAGAACTTGTTGTCCAGCATGGGCACAAGAATGGCCGTCAGGGCCGTGTTGAACGCAGCGGTGATTGCTGCGACCCGAATCACGCGGATCAGTTTCGCTTTCTGCTGCGGCGCCATTCCGTTAATACTCCCTCCCGATAAACATAGACTCGCTCAGGACGCCCGGTCGGGACACGAATTCCTGACCAGCTTTTGCGGCGCACCTGTCTGCCTTGCAAGCACTGAATGCGCGCTGCTTTGGGCATTGGCCGCATAGTGCTCGGCGATACCCAGGCTGCCACCCATCATTGTGCCCGATCCGGCCAGAGCCAATGCTGCCGCAAACAGGTGGGTACCGAATTTTCTTTTGAGATAGGTCGAGGTGGTGGCTTGCATGTTCTTGTCCTTTCTTTGGGTTCAGGGAAATCCTGAATCCACTATAAAAAGGCATGTGCCCTGAGAGAACCGGCGTGCGACGAAATGCGCCCAGGAAGGCGTGAAACGAGGATTTTCAGCAAGCCGCGCCGGGATCGGGAATCGGGCAGGGTGCCAATTCGCACATGATAAAATCGCGCCCCACCTCACCCTGCCCCGCCCCGCCCATGCAAGCCGATCGCAGCCAAGAACTCCGCGCGCTTCTTAGTCGCCGCATCCTGATCCTCGATGGCGCGATGGGCACCATGATCCAGCGCGAGCAACTCGGCGAAGCCGACTACCGCGGCGAGCGCTTCGCCGCGCACGGCAAGGACCTCAAGGGCAACAACGATCTGCTGTCGCTGACCCGTCCGGGGTTGATCGGCGCCATCCACAGCGAATACCTGGCCGCCGGCGCGGACATCATCGAGACCAACACCTTCAACGCCACCGCGATTTCCCAGGCCGATTACGGGCTGGAAAGCATCGTGCATGAGTTGAACCTGGCTGGGGCGCGCATCGCCCGGGCGGCCTGCGACAAATTCACGACGCAGAACCCGGCCAAGCCGCGCTTCGTTGCCGGCGTGCTGGGGCCGACTTCGCGCACCGCCTCGCTCTCGCCCGAAGTCAATGATCCCGGTTACCGCAATGTGAATTTCGACGAACTGGTTGCGACCTACCTCGAAGCGGCACGCGGGCTGGCCGCTGGCGGCGCCGACCTGTTGTTGGTGGAAACCGTGTTCGACACGCTCAATGCCAAGGCCGCCCTGTTCGCCATCGAGCAATTGTTCGACGAACTGCAGCAGCGCCTGCCGATCATGATCTCGGGCACTATCACCGATGCTTCCGGGCGCACCCTGTCGGGGCAGACTGCCGAAGCATTCTGGAATTCCCTGCGCCATGCCCGGCCGCTCTCCTTCGGTCTGAACTGCGCGCTCGGTGCCGGCGAGTTGCGCCAGTATGTCGCCGAGCTCGCGCGTCTGTGCGACTGCTGCGTCTCAGCCCATCCCAATGCCGGTCTGCCGAATGCCATGGGTGGCTATGACGAGACGCCGCAGATGCTGGCCGAGGCGCTGCGTGAATGGGCCGCTGCGGGCATCATCAACATCGCCGGCGGCTGCTGCGGCACCACCCCGGCGCATATCCGCGCCATCGCCACGCAGCTCGAGGGCGTCAAGCCGCGCCAGCCGATCGCAACGCCCCGGGCGTTGCGCCTGGCCGGCCTGGAACCCTGCAACCTGGGCAGCGATGCCTTGTTCGCCAATGTCGGCGAGCGCACCAACGTGACCGGCTCGAAAGCCTTCGCCCGCCTGATCCTCAACAACCAGTTCGAAGAGGCCGTGGCGGTGGCACGCAACCAGGTCGAGGCCGGCGCACAGATCATCGACATCAACATGGACGAGGCCATGCTCGATGCCCGGGCGGCCATGGTCAGGTTCCTCAATCTCATTGCCAGCGAGCCCGACATCGCACGCGTGCCGGTGATGCTCGACTCCTCCAAGTGGGAGGCGCTTGAGGCGGGCCTGAAGTGCCTGCAGGGCAAGGGCATCGTCAACTCGATCTCGCTCAAGGAGGGCGAGGAAAATTTCCTGCGCCAGGCACGGCTGATCCGCCGTTACGGTGCCGCCGCCATCGTCATGGCCTTCGACGAGCAGGGCCAGGCCGACACCTACGCGCGCAAGATCGGCATCTGCCAGCGGGCCTACGCTCTGCTGCTAGACATCGACTTTCCGCCCGAGGACATCATTTTCGATCCGAACATTTTCGCCATCGCCACCGGCATCGAAGAACACAACAACTACGCCGTCGATTTCATCAACGCCACGCGCTGGATCAGGCAGAACCTGCCGCACGCCCAGGTTTCCGGCGGCGTCTCCAACGTCAGCTTCAGTTTCCGTGGCAACGATGCGGTGCGCGAGGCCATCCACACGGTCTTCCTCTATCACGCGATCAAGGCCGGCATGAGCATGGGCATTGTCAATGCGGCCCAGCTCGGCGTCTATGACGAGATCGATGCGGAATTGCGCAGCCGCGTCGAGGCGGTGGTGCTGAACCAATCCCCTGATGCCGGCGAGCGTCTGGTCGAGTTTGCCCAGACGGTGAAGGGTGCCGCCAGGGAACAGGAAGACGCCAGCCGCGCCGAATGGCGCAAGCTGCCGGTCAATGAGCGTCTGGCGCACGCGATGGTGAAAGGCATCACCGACTGGATCGTCACCGACACCGAAGAAGCGCGGCAGGCCACTCTCGCCGCCGGTCTACCGCCGCTGGCGGTAATCGAAGGTCCGCTGATGCAGGGCATGAACGTGGTCGGTGATCTGTTCGGCGCCGGCAAGATGTTCCTGCCGCAGGTGGTCAAGTCGGCCCGCGTCATGAAGCAGGCAGTGGCGCACCTGCTGCCCTATATCGAAGCCGAGAAGCTGCGCAGCGGCGCGACGGCCAAGGGACGCATCGTGATGGCCACGGTGAAGGGCGACGTCCATGACATCGGCAAGAACATCGTCGGCGTGGTGCTGGGCTGCAACGGCTACGAGGTGTTCGACCTCGGCGTGATGGTGGCGGCCGACAAGATCCTCGCCGCGGCGCGCGCCCATGACGCCGACATCATCGGACTGTCGGGGCTGATCACGCCCTCACTCGAAGAGATGAGCCAGGTCGCCGCCGAGTTGCAGCGCCAGGGCTTCACCACGCCCTTGCTGATCGGCGGCGCCACCACCAGCCGCACCCATACCGCCATCAAGATCGCACCAAACTATGCTCATCCCGTGGTGTATGTGCCGGACGCTTCGCGCGCCGTCGGCGTGGTCACCAAGCTATTGTCGGACGACCAGGCCGCCGGCTTCGCCGCGGAAGTTGCCGCCGATTACGTCAAGCTGCGCAGCCAGCATGCTGCCAAGCAGGGCGTGCCGCTGCTCTCTCTGGCAGATGCCCGCGCCAACCGCAGCCGGCTGGCGTACACCCCGGCCACACCGAAAGCACCCGGCGTGACGGTGTTGCGCGACATCGATCTGAGCCAACTGGCGAATTACATCGACTGGGGACCGTTCTTCCAGACCTGGGATCTAGCCGGCAGCTACCCGCAGATCCTCGATGATGCGGTGGTCGGCGAAGCGGCGCGCAACGTGTTCAGCGATGCCCAGGCCATGCTGAAAAATATCGTTGCTGAGAAATGGCTAACGGCCAACGCCGTGTTCGGCCTGTTCCCGGCCAATGCGGTCGGCGATGACATCGAGATTTACGCCGACGCGACCCGCGAAGCCAAATCCGCCACGCTGCATTTCCTGCGCCAGCAGCAGCAGCGCCCGTCCGGCAAGCCGAACCAGTGCCTGGCCGACTTCGTCGCCCCCGGCGACGCAGG
>JBAYVV010000129.1:0-11487 GCA_041674465.1 Sterolibacterium sp. | reverse complement strand
TTGCGTTCGAGCTGGACCGAGGGTTCGACGCTGGTGTCTGCCGCCAGATAGGCGATGGGCGCGTAGTGCTCGTCCTCGTCGTCCGAAAGCGGCTCCAGCGAGACATCCATCCCGCTCATGCGGGTCTCCATCTCGACCACTTCCTCGGGCTTGACGCCGAGTTGGCGGGCGACGGACTTCACTTCCTCGGGCCCGAGGCCGGCAAAACCGCTCTCGACATGCGCCTCATGGGCGATGGCCGACTTCATGCTGCGCAGATTGAAGAACAACTTGCGCTGGGCCTTGGTGGTCGCTACCTTGACCAAGCGCCAGTTCTTCAGGATGTATTCGTGGATTTCAGCCTTGATCCAGTGGATAGCAAACGACACCAGCCGCACGCCCCGATCCGGGTCGTAGCGCTTTACCGCCTTCATCAGGCCGATATTGCCTTCCTGAATCAGGTCGGCGTGGGGCAGGCCGTAGCCAAGGTAGCCGCGCGCGATCGAAACCACCAGCCGCAGGTGCGAGAGCACCAACTGGCGGGCAGCATCAAGATCTTCCGCGTCACGAAAACGGCGGGCAAGCGACACCTCCTCTGCTTCGGTAAGCATCGGAAAACGGTTCGCCGACTGGATGTAAGCATCCAGATTGCCGACCGCGCTGGGCATCGGGAGAGCCAGGGCATTCGTCATGGGGCGTTGTCCTCCAAAAGGGTACAAGTTCATTTTAGCACTCGGTGACATAGAGTGCTAATGGCAAAAATGGTTCTAGTCGGCATGCCTCAGGCTGAGATTTACCGAGAGGAGGGCGCCGAGCCAGCCCAGTCCGGCCCCGGCTGCCACCAGCGCTGCTGCCAGGCCTGCCGAAGGGCCCTGAAGGGTGAACGTGGCGCCGTAAAGCTCGGCCAGTTCGGCCACCGGCGATGCCATCAGGTGGCTGGCAAGCAGCACGAGCAGCACCGCCAAGAAACCACCCAGCAGCCCCTGAATGGCGCCGAAATAAGCGAAGGGGCGCCGAATCCAGCCGTCGGTGGCGCCAATCAGCCGCGCCACCTCGATTTCAGCGGAATGAGCAAGAATCTGCAGACGAATGGTGTTGAAGGTCACCACGACCAGCGCCACCGCAAATACTGCAGCCAGCAGGCTGACGGCGAGCCGGGCGATACGTAGCAAGGCATCGAAGCGCTTGACCCAGGCGGCGTCGAGTTGCACATGCGCCACTTTCGGCCAGTCAGCCATGTCTTTGGCCATTTTCGCCATGGCCTCCGGTGAGGTATCCAGTGGCTCGATGACAAAAGCGTCGGGCAGCGGGTTCTTCGGCAGGCTGGTGACAAGGTCAGCCATTCCGGCCGTACCCTGCAGGCGCTTCAGGGCGGTATCGCGGGGGACAAAGTGCCAGCGGCCTGCCGCTGCCAGCTTGAGGCGAGACTCGATTTCCGCAACGTCCTTACGCTCGGCATTGAGCGCCATGAACAGGCTGATCTGCTGTACGCCGGAAGCGCTGCTGGCGATGCGCTGGACGTTGTCGATGACTTGCCAGCCAGCGGCCGGCAGGGTCAGGGCGACGCCGATCACGAACAGTGAGAGCGCCGTGTTCAGGGGGGTAGCCGCGAGGCGACGCAGGGCATCGCGCAGGGCCATCAGGTGCTGGTTGAGCCAGGCACTCATGCTGCAAGTGTCCCGTGGGCCAGACGCAGCTCGCGGGCGTGCTGCAGCCCCGACCATTGTGGGTCGTGGGTGGCAATGATGACGGTGACGCCGACCTGATGAAAGGCCCGGAAAATGTCGAGAATGCCGGCAGCCGAGCCGCTATCCAGATTGGCCGTTGGTTCGTCGGCGAGCAGGATGGCCGGTCGATTGGCGACAGCGCGGGCGATGGCCAAGCGTTGCTGTTCGCCGCCAGAGAGGGCAATGGGATTGGCCTTGGCGCGATCAAGCAGGCCGACCTTGTCGAGCGCTGCCTGTGCTCGTCGTGTGGCTTCTCCGATCGGGGTGCCGATGATGGCCAGCGGTAGCAGCACATTTTCGAGAGCATTGCGGTCGAAGAGCAGCTTCTGGTCCTGAAACACCAGCCCGAAGTTACGCCGCAGATACGGCAGCGCGCTGCCGCGCAGGGCAGCAAGGTTTTGCCCGTTGACGACAATGCTGCCCGACGTTGGCCGCTCGATGGCTGCAATCAGTTTGACCAGCGTTGATTTGCCGGCGCCGGAATGGCCGGTGACGAAGACCAGTTCGCCCGCCCCGATTTCGCAGCTGACATTTTCCAGTGCAGTCAGGCCGCCAGGGTAACGTTTGCCGACGCCCGAGCAAGCGATCATTCGAACAGTGCGTCCACGAAATCGCGTGCAGCAAAGGGGCGCAGGTCGTCGATGCCTTCGCCAACGCCGATGAAGCGCACTGGTTTCGGGCATTGACGGGCGATGGCGGCGAGCACGCCGCCCTTGGCGGTGCCGTCCAGCTTGGTGACGACGAGACCGGTGACGTTGATGGCCTTGTCGAAGGCCTTCACCTGCATCAGCGCGTTCTGGCCGATATTGGCGTCGAGGACCAGCAGGGTTTCGTGCGGGCCCGACGGTTCGGCCTTCTGGATGACGCGGCGGACTTTAGCAATTTCTTCCATCAGATGCAGTTGCGTCGGCAGGCGACCGGCTGTATCCGCGAGCACGATGTCGATACCGCGCGCCTTGGCAGCACCGATCGCATCAAAGATGACCGCCGCCGGATCGCCACCGTCCTGAGCGATGACCGTGACGTTGTTGCGCTCACCCCAGGTCATCAACTGCTCACGAGCGGCCGCCCGGAAGGTATCGCCGGCGGCAAGCAACACCGATTTGCCGTGCGTCTGAAAGTACTTGGCGAGTTTGCCGATCGATGTGGTCTTGCCGGCGCCATTGATGCCGGCAATCATGATGATGAAGGGGTGGTGCGTGGATACGTCGAGCGGCTTTTCCAACGGCAGCAGCAAATCGTGCAGGGCATCGGCCAGGGCTTGCTGGATGGCTTCCGGCGTGTCCAGCTTGTCGCGCTTGGCCCGTGTTTTCAGCTCGCGTAGCAAATGTTCGGTGGCTTCAATGCCGACATCACTGGTCAGCAGCAACGATTCGAGGTCTTCTAGCAGTTCGTCATCAACCTTGCCACGGGCAAAGATGGATTTCAGCTTGCCGCCGAACTGGGCGCGGGTCCTGGAAAGGCCGGCCTTGAGCCGCTCGCGCCAGGAGGGGGTGGTCGCCGAGCTGGGGATGGTGTCGTCTTCGGTAGGCGGTTTTTTCAGGAAACCAAACATGCGGGGTCCGGGTCTTAGAAGCTTTGCATCAGGGCTGCAGGGCGGGCGCCAGTGTCAAGCGAGTGTTAAGATTTGCGCCCGGTGTGTATTGATTCAGCACGAAATTTTATCAGAAGCCACCCATGACCATGCGAAGACACGTATTTATTCCCCTTGTAGGGCTGATTGGCGCACTGCTTGCGCCCCCCATTTTCGCCAACCCTTTCGAGCACAAGCTGGCCAACGGCATGTCGGTGATCGTCAAGGAGGATCGCCGCGCGCCGACTGCCGTTCACTTTGTCTGGTATCGCGCCGGTTCGATGGATGAATCGAACGGGACAACCGGCGTTGCCCATGTGCTGGAACACATGATGTTCAAGGGGACGCCAAAAGTCGGTGCCGGCGAATTCAATCGCCTTGTAGCCGCTGCCGGTGGTCGCGATAATGCTTTTACCAGCCGTGATTTCACCGCCTATTTCCAGCAGGTGCCCAAGGAGAAACTGGGCGAAATGATGGCGCTGGAAGCAGATCGTATGCGCCACCTCAACCTCTCTGCCGGCGAATTCGAGCAGGAGATCAAGGTAGTCATGGAGGAACGCCGGCTGCGCACCGACGACCAACCGCAGTTCCTGTTATTCGAGGCAATGAATGCGGCCGCCTTTCAGGCGCATCCGTATCGCCGCCCGATCATCGGCTGGATGAACGACCTCGAAAACATGACAGTCCAGGATGCTCGTGACTGGTACGAGCGCTGGTACGTGCCGAACAACGCCTATGTGGTGGTGGTTGGCGACGTCGACCACAAGGAAGTGTTTCTAGCCGCCGAAAAACACTATGGCACGCTCAAGGCGCGCCCGCTGCCGCTGCGCAAGCCGCAGGATGAGCCGGCGCAGGCGGGTATTCGTCGCATCACGGTCAAAGCTCCCGCTGAGCTGCCGGTGCTGATCATGGGCTACCGTGCGCCGATCATTCGCGATGTGGAAAAAGACATCGATCCCTATGCCCTTGAGATGCTGGGGGCGGTGCTTTCCGGTCATGGTGCAGCCCGTTTTTCGAAACACCTGGTTCGTGAACAGCGCCTTGCGGTTTCTGCCGGTGCCGAATACGACTCGTCAGCGCGTGGTCCCGGCATGTTCTATCTCGTCGGCACGCCGTCGGAAGGCAAAACAGTTGCCGAGATGGAGGCAGGTCTGCGGGCGGAAATCGCCAAGGTGCAGGCCGAGGGCGTGACCGCCGAGGAACTCAATCGCGCCAAGGCGCAACTGGTGGCCGGGCAGGTCTACAAGCTCGATTCGATGTTTGCACAGGCCATGGAAATCGGCCAGCTGGAGGCTATCGGGCTGCCGTATCGCAGCAGTGAGCGGATCATCGAAAAACTGAAGGCAGTCACCGCCGAGCAGGTTCAGGCTGTCGCCAGGCGCTATTTCGGCGACGACAGTCTGACCGTTGGGGTGCTTGATCCACAGCCATTGGCCGGGGCGCCACGCCGCTCGTTTGCCAACGTGCGTCACTGATGCGGAGCCGAGAAACAATGAACAACATGATGTTGAAAACGCTATGTGCCCTTGGTCTGCTCCTGTCGGCACAGATTTCCACGGCTGGCGTCAAGATCGAGCACTGGACCGCTGCGACCGGCGCCCGCGTCTATTTTGTCGAATCGCGTGCGCTGCCGATTGTCGACGTGCAGATCGACTTTGCCGCCGGTGCCGCGCACGATCCGGCCGACAAACCGGGGGTTGCCCAGCTGACACGCGGGGTGATGGACCTTGGTGCCGGCGATATGGACGAAAGTGAAGTGGCGATGAAACTCGCCGATCTCGGCGCGCGCCTGGGCGGCGGTGCCGATACCGATCGCGCGACAGTCAGCCTGCGCACCCTCGCCGATACAGACACGAGTAAGGCTGCCTTTGCCATCTTGCGTGCGGTGATCTCCGCGCCGCGCTTTCCCGAGCCGGTCTTCGAGCGCGAGCGTGCTCGCAGTCTGGCGGCCTTGCGCGAATCACTGACGCGGCCAGAAACCATTGCTTCGCGGGCTTTCTGGTCCGGGATCTATGGCGCACATCCCTATGGTCGGCAGCCGACTGTCGAAAGTCTGGCGGCAATCGACGTTGCCGATCTGCGTGAATTCCACGCGGCCAGCTACGTTGCCCGGTCCGCCGTGGTGACTATCGTCGGCGCGCTGAGTCGTGTCGAGGCCGAGGCCCTGGCACAGCACCTGACCGAAGGGCTGCCGGCTGGCGGCGAAGCTGTCGCAACGCCGGCTCCGACGCTGCCGCTCGCTGCCGAATTGCGGCTTCCTCATCCGGCTGCGCAGGCGCACGTCCAGTTGGGTTTGCCGGCGCTCAAGCGCGGCGACCCCGATTTCTACGCGCTGATGGTCGGCAACTACACGCTTGGCGGCGGCGGCTTTGTCTCGCGTCTGATGAAGGAAGTTCGTGACAAGCGCGGTTTTGCCTACAGCGTCTATAGCTATTTCGCACCGATGAAGGAGATGGGGCCGTTCCAGATCGGTCTGCAGACGAAGCGGGCGCAGGCCAATGAGGCATTGAAAGTAACGCGTGATGTGCTGCAACAATTTCTTGCCGAGGGGCCGAGCGAGGCGGAGCTGGTTGCGGCCAAGGCTAATATCGTCGGCAGTTTCCCCTTGCGCCTCGATTCAAACCGCAAGATTCTCGACAACGTCGCCGTCATCGGCTTCTATGGCTTGCCGCTCGATTATCTGGATACCTATGCCGCCAATGTTCAGAAAGTGACAGCTGCAGATATCCGTGCCGCCTTTGCGCGACACGTGCAGCCGGCCAATCTCGTGACCGTCGTGGTAGCCGGCGATTGAGCGCAGCCAGGGTCTCAGCGGCGACGGGCAGCCTGCGCATTGTAGGCGGCGACTGGCGCCGTCGCGTGCTGCGTTTTCCGGATGCGGAAGGCCTGCGGCCGACGCCAGACCGTGTGCGCGAGACACTTTTCAACTGGCTGGGGCAGGATCTGACGGGGCTTGTCTGCCTTGATCTGTTTGCGGGTAGCGGTGCGCTGGGGTTTGAAGCCGCGTCGCGCGGGGCGGAAAAAGTGGTGCTGGTGGAGCGCAATGCCAAGGTGGCCGATGCCTTGGCTTCAAACATTCGTTTGCTGGCGGCGACGGGCGGGGTAGAGCTTGTGCGGCAGGATGCGCTAAAATTCGCCACTTCGACGCCGCTGACCTTCGATGTGGTCTTTCTTGACCCACCGTATCGACAGGGCTGGATCGATAAACTCTGTCCGCTGTTACCGCGCCTGCTGAAAGCTGATGCGGTGATCTATGCCGAAGCCGAAGTGCCCCTGGCGGGCTGCGGCGAATGGCAGACCGTGCGGAACGGTCGGGCGGGGCAGGTATATTTTCATCTTATGCGGCGGGGAACCCCACAGGATGCTGGACCATCGAGTAGCGATCTACCCGGGCACCTTTGATCCGATGACTCGCGGCCACGAAGACCTCGTGCGCCGTGCCTCGAAACTTTTCGAGCGGGTCGTCGTCGGTGTCGCCCAGAGCCGTTCCAAGCATCCGTTCTTCACCATCGAAGAACGTGTCGATCTGGCGCGTGAGGTTCTGGCCCCCTACAAGAATGTCGAGATCGTTGGCTTTTCCAACCTGCTCATGGATTTTCTTCACGAGCAGGGCGCCAAGGTGATCCTGCGCGGTTTGCGCGCTGTCTCCGACTTCGAGTACGAGTTCCAGATGGCCGGGATGAACCGCAACCTCTATCCCGAGGTCGAAACCGTATTCCTGACGCCGGGAGAGCAATACATGTTCATTTCGGCGACGATGGTTCGCGAAATCGCCGTGCTCGGCGGCGATGTTGGCAAGTTTGTTCACCCGCTGGTGCAGGAACGGCTGGCGGCAAGAGTTTCAAAGACGTTCAACAATTGAAGGAAGAGCAGCCATGGCTTTGATTATTACCGACGAATGCATCAACTGCGACGTGTGCGAGCCGGAGTGCCCGAACGAGGCGATCACTCAGGGGGCAGAAATTTATGAGATCGACCCGGCGAAGTGCACCGAGTGCGTTGGCCACTACGACACGCCGCAGTGTGTTGAAGTGTGTCCGGTGGATTGCATCCCGAAGAACCCTGACGTGGTCGAGTCTACCGATCAGTTGTGGGTCAAGTATGAGCAACTGACGGGTAACAAGCGCCCCGCCTGATTGTTGCTTCTGGAGGTTGAAGCGCCGCAACCCCTCGTGGTCGCGGCGCTTTTCTTTTATTCAGGCTGGGCCGCAGCTGCAACACTGCGGGTGGCAAAGCGGAAGATGCGTCGCCCCTCGGCCTTGGCTTCGTACATCGCTGCATCGGCCGCACGCAGCAAGGCTTCGGCATCGCTGCCGCTGTCCGGATAGATGGCAATACCGACACTGGTCGTGACCTGCACTTCAAGTTCGTTGATCCGCGCCGGCATAGCGACTGCCTGCAATACCTTTTCGGCCACTGCCGCAGCGTCTTCGGCTTCGCGAATGTCGGTCAGGGTGACGATGAATTCGTCACCGCCATGCCGCGATACAGTGTCGCAATCACGAACGCAGGTACGTAGGCGCCCCCCGATTTCCCGCAGCAGGATGTCGCCGACGTGATGCCCGTGCCGGTCGTTGATCGACTTGAACCCGTCGAGATCTAGAAAAAGAACGGCGATCTGCGTGCCATGCCGCTGGGCCGTGGTGAGCGCCTGTTCCAGGCGGCCGAGCATGAGGAACCGGTTCGGCAGTCCCGTCAGCGTATCGTGCAGGGCCATGTGTTCCATGGCACGTAATCCGGCTTCCCGGGAGCGTTCGCGACGGTGGCTGGCACCTGCGTAGGCGAGCAACAAGGCCAGGCTGAGCACCGAGGCCAGTGAGACGGTTGCCAGCGTGCCGCCGGCAATGTCCGTCAGGCTTGGGCGGCGTTCAAGAATCAGGCGGAGCGGTTGCGAAATGCCTTCAATGTTGCGCTCGATGCGCTGCGGCGAGAAAAGACTTTCACCAATGCGTTGGTGTTGCGCAGGCGGAATGTCGAACAGCAGCCCGGTTTCCTGGTCGGCTTGCAAAAAACCGGCATGCTGGATCCCGGGATTGATTTCTGCGGAAGAGGGAAGCAGGTCGCGTGCGCGAACGACCATCAATGCGTAGGACGTACCGTCAGCAATGTTGCGCCGCCCTTGCACACGGTTCTGTGTGGTTGGAACTGGCCGAAAGATGACGTAGGCGGTATCGCCCTCGACCAGACGGAACGGTGCACTGGATGCCGGTTCCCCCTGCTTTTCCGAGCGCACGAGCGCCGTGCGCAACCCGTCAAGCGAGTCGATGTCCAGGCCGATCAATTCTTGTGTCTGGGGGAGGGGCGGTTCTGCCAGGATGATCGGGTAGTAGTTATCCTTCTGCGGTGATGGTTGCCACTGCCGTTTGCCTCGGTAATCGAAGTGCTTGACCTGAAAATCCTTTTGCCATTTGCGCCGGAATTGCTCGGTAAACATCGCCAACTCGCGCTGCGGCACCCGGCGAACAATCTCCAGCATGTAGATGTGCGGGTAGCGCTCAAGCATCGAGCGGGCAAAATGGCTGGCCGTTTCCCGGTCGTTGCGGTCGATGGCACCGAGAAAACTGGAGAAGCCATAGAGAACCGCCTCGTTGGCGCGTAGCTTGTCGCGAATCTGGGTGTGGAAGCGTTCGCCGTATTCGGCAAAGCTCTTCTCAGCGGCGGTCAGGCTACTGATGACCGCGAGCGCCAATGCGCCTGCCGTAATCAGAGCCCAGGCGATCAAGGCGAGGCAATGACGCCAGGGCAGCAAGCCGGGCTTCAGGGATGTTGCTGGCGATTTGTGCAGCGATAGCGACATCCGGAAGTGGCGGCGTTGATGATCAGGAACGCCATCATAGCCCTCGGCGCACTTTCCGGAAATATTACTTAAGTCAGAGGTTTACGACCATCTGGTCGTACCTGTCGACCTGCGACTCCAGTGCTTGGCGGATGGCCCAGGCCAGTTTTTCAAGTGCCTGTATCTGGTTGACCAGGGCTGCCTCGACATGGCTCAGCTCGCCAATGCGGTCTTCCAGCGTGTCGGTTGCCTGGTGGATGCGCTTGATGCTTTCCAGGCGACGCTTGAGCTGGATCTGATGCTCGCGTACCTGCGTTTCCATCGGCGCCATGATCGCCTTGAGCCAGCCTTCGGTATGGCGGTTGGCATGCTCGAAGGCGCGGCGAACCTGCAGGGCCACTTCTTCAAAAAATTTCTGCGTCAGATGCTGCTTGTCGTGCCGGACCAGCTGGAACATCGTGTTCAGATGGGTATCGCACCAGGCTTCCAGGCGGTCCAGTTCCTTTTCGTAACGCAGCAGCGAGAAACTGGCCGGGCTGCCCAGCTTGAGCCCATGTTCGACCGAAAATTTCCGGTAGATGGCATTCATCATCTTGTGAATTTCCTCGACCTCACCCTTCGATTTGGCAAGCGAGTCACGCGTGGCACCGAAAAAATTCGCCATTGCATCCGAGAGGTTCTTCGAGAAGGTGGCCTCCAGCATCGCTTCCCGGGTTGATTGCGTCAGGCTGCGCAGGGTGTCGAGGCCGAGATGGGCGAAGAGCTTGTTGGTCAGCGTCGAGAAAATACTGCGCACGGCGTAGTAACGTTGCAGGCCAGCTTCGAACTCTTCCTTCTCGGTACGCACCTTGCCCATCATGTACTCGACTACGCCCTTGTTCTTGCCGCGCAGCTCGGTCAGTTCGGAAAGCTGCTCGCGCAGGCCCGCCAGACGGGATTCAAGCAGGCCACGGGTGCGCATGCCGAGCTCGTTGAACTCGCTTTCGGTATTGTCGCGGACGATTTCCTGCTTGGCCGGGATCAGTTCTTCGGAAAGTGCGCGCTCCAGTTCCGGCAGCCGGCTGCGTGCCAGCAGTGCGGCATCGGCGTTGATCTTGGCGACCAGCCCTTTTTGTGCGGAAACCGGGAAAACCTGGCTGGGTGGCAGTTCGAGGATGCTTGCGCAGCTGGCGGCCTGGCGGGCAATTTCAGCCTCGATTTCGGCTTCGGTCTTCAGTTCGTCCCACTGCCCGTCAATCTTGTTGAGTACGACCAGCCGGCCCTTCTTGCGGCCTTCCGGGGCACCGACGTGCTCGCGCCAGATCGCCAGGTCGGACTGTGTGACGCCGGTATCGGCCGAAAGAATGAAGAGGACGGCATGGGCGTTCGGTAGCAGCGACAGCGTCAGTTCAGGTTCGGTGCCGATGGCATTCAGCCCTGGGGTGTCGAGAATGACCAGCCCCTGCTTCAGCAGCGGGTGCGGGAAATTGATGATGGCGTGACGCCAGCGGGGAATCTCGACGAGGCCGTCATCGCCGACATGAAACGATTCCAGCGAATCCTCGTCGACGGAAAATCCCAGGTTCTCCGCAACTTCCGGGGATACGCGTGTCACTTCGCTGACATGGCGCAGGGTTTCCTGCATGGCATCCGCCGATTCGACATCAAGCGCAACGCATTGCCATTCCTCGGGGAAACGCTTGTATTCGCTGACGCCGGCGCTTTTTGAACGCGTTTCGATGGGGAGCAGTTCGACGCAAGGGGGCTTGCTGGCGTCATACATCAGTTCGGTCGGGCACATGGTGGTGCGGCCGGCTGAGGAGGGCAGCATGCGGTTGCCGTAATCGGCGAAGAAGATGGCGTTGATCAGTTCCGATTTTCCTCGCGAAAACTCGGCAACAAAGGCTACGTGCAGACGGTCTTCCCGGAGGCGTTCGGCAAGGCGGGTCAGGCGGAGATCCGACTGGGCGTCGTTCAGCTCATTTTCCGCAAGCCAGGTGCGGAGGTTTTCGAGACTTCCGCCGAGTTGGCTCCGCCATTCGGCATAGGCAGCAAATTGTTGGGCAAGCGACATGGCAGATCCAGGGTGATCGAATGCCTGAACTCTATCATGTAGCAACGATAAATCAACGAGATGGCGTTGTTTGCCAATGACCTTTCGATGCCCTTCAGTGCTGGCAGTGGGGGCACCAGTAAGTGCTGCGGCCGGCTTGCCGGAGGCTGCGTACCGGTGTGCCGCAGGCTGGGCATGGCAGCCCTTCCCGGTCATAGACGGCGCAGGTGAGTTGAAAACAGCCGGCACCGCCGTCGCTGTGTACATAGTCGCGAACGCTGCTGCCGCCAGCCGCAATCGACGCTTCCAGTGTTTCCCTAATGGCGGTGGCGAGCGTGTTGCAGCGGACGTGTGCAATCCTGCCGGCCGCGCGCAGGGGCGAGATGCCGGCCCGGTAAAG
>JBAYVV010000128.1:0-11495 GCA_041674465.1 Sterolibacterium sp. | reverse complement strand
GTGAGCTTGCCGTCCTTGCTCACGCCGGTGCGGAATTTCATCAGGATCGGATGGCGGCCGCGGTGCTGGTAGAAAACTTCCTGGCGTGTCAGGCAGATTTTCACTGGCCTGCCGAGCATCAGCGCTGCTTTCGAAACGACGATTTCGTGCCCGGCCGGGTCGCACTTGCCGCCGAAGCCACCGCCGTTCTGGCAGGCGATGACGCGGATCTGCGAGGCGGGCATCTGCAGCGCGCGCGCCATCTGCCGGTGCAGGTAATGCGGGTTCTGCGTGCTCGAGGAAAGCGTCAGCTTGCCGTCGCCCTCGATGTGGGCGAGCGAAGCCTGCTGCTCCATCGCCATGTGGTTGTTGCCCTCGTAGAAAAACACATCCTCGAAAACGTGGTCGGAGGTCGACAGCGCCGCTTCGACATCGCCGAATTCGTAGGACTGATTACGGTGGATGTTGCCCTGCTCACCGTATTCGTGGATGCGCGTCTCTGGCTGCTCAAGGCCTTCCTGCGGCGAGGCGATGGTCGGCAGCGGCCTGTAAGTGACGGCGATCAGTTCGAGCGCCTCTTCGGCGGTCTTTTCATCGCGCGCGATGACAGCCGCCACCGGATCGCCGACATAGCGCACGCGTTCCGGTGCCAGCGGGTATTCGTCCTGCGCCACCGGCATGATGCCGAAGGGCACCGGGAAATCCTTGCCCGTCAGCACCAGATGCACACCGGGATAGGCGCGCGCCTTGTCCACGTCGATCGCTTCGATGATGGCGTGCGGATGCGGCGAGCGCAGCAGCTTGCAGTGGAGCATGCGCGGCAGGGCCAGGTCGTCGGCAAAGCGCGCCTGGCCGGTGACTTTGGCGCGTGCGTCGACGCGCCGCCGCGACTTGCCGACGACTTCCAGTTTTTTCTTGGCGCTCATGCTTTCACCCGTTCGGCATTGCGACAGCAGCCTGCCGCCCTTTCGACCGATTCGACGATCTGCTGGTAGCCGGTGCAGCGGCACAGATTGCCGGCCATGGCTTCCTTGATGCGCTGCGAACTTGGTTCAGGTTCGTTGTCGAGCAGGGCCTTGGCGGTCATGATCGCGCCGGGCGTGCAATAGCCGCATTGCGAGCCGCCCAGGTCGGCGAAGGCTTCCTGCAGCGGATGCAGTTCCGGACCATTGGCCAAGCCCTCGATGGTTTCGACCGCCCGGCCTTCGCATTCAATGGCGAGCGTCAGACAGGACAGCAGCGGCGCGCCATCCACCAGTACGGCGCAGGCGCCGCATTCGCCGAGTTCGCAGCTGTGCTTGGTGCCGGTGAGGCCGAGATCCTCGCGCAGCACCTCAAGCAGGGTCTTGTAGGGAGCGAAAGAGACCTCAGTCTCCTCGCCATTCACCTTGAGCGTGATATGCACCTTGCCCGGTGCGGCAGTTATGCTCATCGTCGATCTCCAATAAGAATGAGCTTCTAGAGTGACTTCAAATTGTTTGATATCCAACAATTAAAATTCTACACCAGAACAGGGCGTATTTTGCAATATGCCAAACTCAGCCAAACAACGGGCGGCATGGTTTAATGCGTCATGCACAGCAGTCAGGTTTCTTCCGTCGCAGTCATTGTCAATCGCACGCACCGTTCCGCCGACAGCGTGCTGGCCGAATTCGCCAGCCACCTGCGCAGCCAGGGATGGCGGGTGCGTGGCGTGGTGCAGGACAACGTCGTGTTCGACAACAACTGCGGCAGGCAAATGGTGCTGATCGACGTCAGCGACGGCAGCCGTTTCCCCATCTCGCAGAATCTCGGCACAGGCTCGGCTTCCTGCTGTGTTGATCCCGGTGGTGTCGTGGCGGCGAGTATTGCCTTGCGGCGCGGTTTGACGGATGGCGCCGACCTGGTGATCGCCAATCGTTTCGGTGAACTCGAGGCGGGCGGCGGCGGATTTGCGGCAGAGATGCTGGCCTTGATGGCCGAGGGCATCCCCTTGCTCACCGTGGTGAATGAAAGATATCTCGAAGACTGGCGGCGCTTCAGCGGCAACGCTGCAGAGGAACTGGAACCGCAGCGCGAGGCCCTGGAAGCGTGGTTCGCCGAACTGGTACGACAGAGGAAGCCGGCGCAATAGCGCGTCCGGCTTCCGGGAAGAGTATCAGTCGACCCCGACCATCACGCTGTCCGCCTTGATGACGGCATAGGCCATGCCGCCCGGCTTGAGACCAAGCCTCTGGATCGAACTGCTGGTGATCTGCGCGGTAATTTCGACGCCGGGCGCCACTTCGATGAGGACTTCGCTATTGACGGTTCCGGGCGTGATGGACTTGATGGTACCTTTGAACTGATTGCGCGCGCTGAGTTTCATGATGTGCCTTCCTGTGATTGCGGTCTGAGTCACTCGTCGTAACGGCGGGCATACTGCATGTCATTGTAGAGCCCCTCACCGAACTTGTCCTTGCCGTATTCGGCGATGATCTTCTGGCCATCCGATGAGGCGACGTAAGCCACAAACTTCTCCGCCGTATCGCGCCCGGGTGTCGTACCGGGTGGCGCCGTCAGCGCATGGTAGGTATTTACCAGGGCGCGGTCGCCACGGAACAGAATCTGCAGGTCGGGAGCGACACCCTTTTCCATGATCCAGGTGCTCGAATCGGACATGAAATACGCCTTTTCCACATTGGCGCGCTTGAGACTGGCGGTCATGAAGTCCTTGGTGACAATGTACCAGGCGCCGCCAGGCTGAACACCGGTCTTTTGCCAGACCTGCATCTCCTTCTGGTGCGTGCCTGAGTTGTCGCCGCGCGAAACGAAGTTTGCGCCGGCCGCAGCGATACGCCGGTAGGCATCGATGGCGTTTTCAGCCTTGGCGATCTGGGCCGGGTCATTTCTGGGGCCGACGATGTAGAACTCGTTCGAGCCGATCAAGGTCTTGCCGGTGGCCCAGCCTTCCTTGACCGCCTTGTTGATCTGCTCCGGCGCATGCACCATGACCATGTCGACCTTCTTTTCCTGCAGCAGCTTGAGTGAGGCGCCGGTACCTGCCTTGACCCAGACCATTTGCGCATCGGCTTTCCGGGCAAAGTCCTCGGCCAGGAGCTTGAGCAGTCCCAGTTCGCCCGGGCTGCCCGTGGCCAGAGTAAAGCGGTTTTTGCCGGCGCCGTAAGTGGCGCCGGATTCATCGGCTGCCCACACAGAGTGAGCCATGGTGAGCAGGCAGAACGTCACCAATCCAGCCAGTTTTGTAAATGAGCTTCGCATGATTTTCCTTACTGTCGTCGATCAACGCTTGGCGTTGGGGAAGAAGAGTTGTTGCCCGCCGATCTTGTAGTCGGCAATGGCCTGCTGGCCTTCCGCCGAAACCACCCAGTCGATGAAGGTTTGTCCGAGTTCCTTCTTGACATGCGCATGCTTGGCCGGGTTGACCAGGATCACGCCGTACTGGTTGAACAGACGCTGGTCGCCTTCGACGGCGACGACGAGTTCGCCGCGGTTCTTGAATGACAGCCAGGTGCCGCGGTCGGCGAGAATGTAGGCATTCATCGAAGCCGCGGTGTTGAGCGCCGGCCCCATGCCCGATCCGGTGTCGCGATACCACGGCCCCTTGGCCTGCTCGAGGTCGATGCCGGCGGCCTTCCAGTAGCGCAGTTCGGCGGCGTGCGTGCCGCTCTTGTCGCCGCGCGAAACGAAGGGCGCCTTGGCTGCCTCGATTTTCTTGAGTGCGTCGATGATGTCCTTGCCGCCAGCGACCTTGGCCGGATCGGCTTTCGGTCCGATCAAAACGAAATCGTTGTACATCACTTCCTTGCGCTCGACGCCGAAGCCTTCAGCAACGAATTTTTCCTCGGCGGTCTTGTCATGGACGAAAACCACGTCGGCATCGCCACGCCGACCCGTATCCAGCGCCTGGCCGGTGCCCAGCGCGACGACACGCACCTTGATGCCGGTCTTTTTTTCGAAAACCGGCAGCAGGTGACCAAACAGACCGGATTGTTCGGTCGACGTGGTCGAAGAAACGACGATGTATTTTTCCTGGGCGCTGGCGGGAATCGCGGTCAGTGCCAAAGCGACCGTCAGGCTGGCCAAGCCGGTTAACAGGAATGATCTAATGGATTTCAAGGGAGTTTCCTTTCATCAACGTGTCGTTGCGGGATACCCGACCGGCGAATACCGGATGGGATATATTTCTTTTGCATAGCGGAATTCTTCTCGGGATTCAAAATTTCAGCGGTCAAAAGTCTTTTCTTTGACTGGTTCTATTGCAGGTGCACAATAGGATAAAAACTTGAGATGACAAATATGATCCGAATTGCATATCAGGGCAGGTCAAGACGCGACACCGTCTGTCTGGCAACTGGTTGATGCATGGAAATCAGCTATTCAAGGGTGGCCTGCACAAAAGACCCTTCAAAAAAGTTAGTTTTTTGACTTGGGTCAAAAAGTTCAAAATCTGTGGCGGTTTTGTCGTTTCAGACGAATTCCAGCGAATTGATGAAGGGTAGGATGGCGTCCGACACTTGTTTTTCGATATCGGATAGGCCCCAAACATGCCGGACAACTCGACTTTTTACGATGTCATTCGGGCGCGCGGCATTTCACGGCGCGACTTTCTCGGTTTTTGCACGCTCACCGCGACTTATCTGGGGCTTGGTCCCGGTGGCGCAGGTACGCTGGCCCACGCCATGCAGACCAAGCCGCGCATTCCGGTGCTCTGGCTGCACGGTCTTGAATGCACCTGCTGCTCGGAGAGCTTCTTGCGCTCAGGGCATCCTCTGGCGGCCGACATCGTCATGAGCATGATCTCGCTGGACTACGACGACACGATCATGGCTGCCGCGGGCGACCAGGCCGAAGCCATCATCGGCGACATCATCCGCGACTATCGTGGCGCCTACATCCTGGCGGTTGAAGGCAACATTCCACTGGCCAATGATGGCATGGCCTGCATCGTCGGCGGCCGTCCCTTCAAACATCAATTCGATGAGGCGGCCAAGCACGCCAAGGCCATCATCGCCTGGGGCACCTGCGCCTCGTCCGGTTGCGTGCAGTCGGCAAAGCCCAACCCGACCAGGGCCACCCCGGTACACAAACTGGTGAATCACGTACCGGTGATCAATGTTCCCGGATGCCCGCCGATCGCCGAGGTGATGACCTCCATCATCAGCTACATCCTTACCTACGAGCGCATGCCGGAACTGGACAACCAGCTGCGTCCCAAGATGTTCTACGCCCAGCGGGTTCACGACAAGTGCTATCGGCGCGCCCACTTCGACGCCGGGCAATTCGTCGAACACTGGGATGATGACGGCGCCCGCCAGGGCTGGTGCCTGTACAAGATGGGCTGCCGCGGCCCGACCACCTACAACGCCTGCGCTTCCATCGGCTGGAACGAGAACACCAGCTTTCCGATCCGCTCCGGCCACGGCTGTATCGGCTGTTCGGAGGATGGCTTCTGGGATCGCGGGCCCTTCTACGAACGCCTGCCGGGCATGCACCAGTGGGGTGTCGAATCGAATGCCGACAAGGTGGCAGCCGTGGCCGCAACCGCACTTGGCGTTGCCGTGGCGACCCAGCTTGGGGCGACGCTGGTCAAGCGTGCGCTGCACAAACCGGCGCCTGAGCCCGTGGTTGAGCGCCGGGAGAGGGAGCCACAGAAATGACCCAGATCATCACACCCAACGGCTTTACCCTGGACAGTTCGGGCAAGCGTATTGCGATTGACCCGGTGACCCGCATCGAGGGGCATCTGCGCATCGAGGTCAATGTCGATTCGGCCAATGTCATACGCAACGCGGTGTCGGTCGGCACCATGTGGCGCGGTCTCGAACCCATCCTCAAGGGACGCGATCCGCGCGACGCCTGGTCCTTCGTGCAGCGCATCTGCGGTGTGTGCACCGGCGTGCATGCGCTGGCTTCGGTGCGCTCGGTGGAAGACGCCCTGGCGATCAAGATTCCCGCGAACGCCAACACCATCCGCAACATCATGCATCTGGCGCTCTACGTTCATGACCACCTGGTGCATTTCTATCATCTGCACGCGCTGGATTGGGTGGATGTCGTCTCGGCGCTGTCGGCTTCGCCCAAGGCCACTTCGGATCTGCAGCAGTCCCTGTCGCCCTGGCCCAGCGCCTCGGTCGGCTACTTCAAGGACGTGCAGGACCGGGTCAAGAAGCTGGTCGGTTCGGGACAGCTGGGACCGTTCCGCAACGGCTATTGGGGGCATGCTGCCTACAAGCTGCCACCCGAGGCCAACCTGATGGCGGTGGCGCACTACATCGAGGCGCTTAACTTCCAGCGCGAGATCGTCAAGATCCAGGCGGTGTTCGGCGGCAAGAATCCGCATCCGATGTGGCTGGTGGGCGGCGTCCCGTCGGCCATCAACATTCACGGCACCGGTGCTTCCGGAGCGCCGATCAATGTCGAGCGCCTGAACCTGGTCGCCGACATTGCCGACCGGGCCCATACCTTTATCTCCCAGGTCTATATTCCGGACTTGCTGGCCATCGCCTCCTTCTACAGGGAGTGGTTCAAATACGGCGGTGGCCTGGCCAGCAAGAACTTGCTCTGCTATGGCGAGTTTCCGACCAAGGCCAACGACGACTCCAACAGCAGTCTGCAGATCCCGCGCGGCGCCATACTCAATGGCGATCTGACCAAGCTGCACGAAGTCGACCTCAGGGATCCCTCGCAGATTCAGGAATTCATACCGCACTCCTGGTACAACTACACGGACGCCAAGGCGGGACTGCATCCCTGGGATGGACAGACCGAACTCGACTTCAGGCTTGGGGAGAAGACGCGCAAGTCAGGGGACAAGATCGAAGCTTTCGACGAGGGCGGCAAGTACAGCTATGTCAAAGCGCCGCGCTGGAAGGGCCAGGCCATGGAAACCGGACCACTGGCGCGCATGGTCATTGCCTATGCCAGCGGCAACGGCCGGGTCAAGGAACTGGTCGACAGCACCTTGAAGAAGCTTGACCTGCCGCTTTCCGCCCTGTTCTCGACCCTCGGGCGCACCGCAGCGCGCGGGCTGGAAGGCTTGTGGGCGGCCGAGCAACTCAAGCAGGAGATCACCACCCTGCAGACAGCCATCAAAAGCGGCAACGAGGCCACCGCCAACAACGAGAAATGGGAACCTGCCTCCTGGCCCAGGGAGGCGAAGGGCGTCGGATATTGCGAGGCGCCGCGCGGGGCGCTGGGGCACTGGATCAGGATCAAGGACGAGAAGATCGAGAATTACCAATGTGTGGTGCCGACCACCTGGAACGCCAGCCCGCGCGATGCGCAGGGCAACATCGGTGCCTACGAAGCCGCTCTGCTCGGGGTGCCCATGGCGAATCCGGCCAAGCCTCTGGAAATTCTCCGTGTGATTCACAGCTTCGACCCGTGCCTGGCCTGTGCCACGCACGTGATCGGGCCGGATGGCAGCGAGCTGACGGTCGCCAAGGTGCTGTAGTGAAAGACTACATTCCTTATCATCAATTGCCCAACCAGGGCGTGCCACCGTCCGTTGCCATCTACGGACCGGGCGTGCGCATCTGGCACTGGCTGAACGGACTGGTCGTGGTGGTCTTGTGCCTGACCGGCTATTTCATCGGAGTCCCGCCGCCGTCGGCAATTGGCGACACCTCCTCGCTCTACGTGATGGGCTGGATACGCTTTTTTCATTTGGCGTCGGGTTACCTGTTTGCCATTTTTGCCGTCATGCGTTTCTGGCTGGTCTTCGTTGAAAAAGGCATCTCTCATCACCTGTTCTTTCCGGCCATCTGGCGCGCCGAATGGCTGGATGGCTTCTTCCGTCAAATCCAGTGGAACCTGCTGATACTCGCCCGGCCTTTGCGCTACGTCGGCCTCAATCCCCTGGGCGGCATCGCCATGCTGATCCTCTTTGTTCTGCCCGGATTCATCACCATCGTCACCGGCTTTGCCATGTATGCCGAAGTCACCGGGCATGACAGCTGGCAGTACCTGATGTTTGGCTGGGTGACCTCGCTCTTCGGCAACACCATGGACCTGCACGTGATCCATCGTCTGGCGATGTGGTCCATCGTCCTCTTCTCGTTTATGCATTCCTATATCGTCGTGCGTGAAGACATCCTGTCGCGTCAAACCATGATCAGTGCGATGCTCTCCGGTGAGAGGCAATACCGCCGATGAAAACCCTGGTGCTCGGCATTGGCAACGTCTTGTGGGGCGACGAAGGATTCGGCCCGAAAGTCGTTGAGCGCCTCAAGCAACGCCATGCCGTTGCTGCCGGGGTTGAGCTGGTGGATGGGGGCACGCAGGGTCTCTACCTGCTGCCGCTGATCCAGGACACCGACCGCCTGATCGTCTTCGATGCAGTTGATTTCGGCAAGAAGCCGGGTGCCATTGTCGTTTTGCGCAATGAGGAAATCCCCGCTTATTTCGGGCAGCGTCCGTTGAGCCTGCATCAGACCGCTTTCACCGATGTGCTCGCCGCCGCGTCGCTGACCGGTGCCCTGCCGGAGTCGATTACGCTGATCGGCGTGCAATTTGAGAATATCGACGCGTGGGGCGGCGACCTGTCACCCGCCGTCTCTGCAGCCATTGATCAGGCCATCGCGATCGGCCTGAGCGAACTGGAATCATGGGAGGAAGCGACTTATGCGTAGCGCCAACGTGAGTTATGACAATACTTTGAACCTCCTCGGCAGGATCTGCGTCGGCATGTTCCATTTTGTAGACAACGTGCGCATGTTCCGGGTTGGCAATTCCATCACGATATTTACCATCATCTTGTTGCTCGCCGGCACCGGCGCCACCATGTTCACTTTCAAGTCGGTGTCGGACATCGTCGGCGTCTGGCGCGACTTCGATTCCGGCCTGGCGCGCCGCATCGATTTGCTGGGGCATTTCGAGCATTACCTGGGGTATAGCGGTCTGGCTCACCATTGGCCGGCGGCACAGGCGGGCGACATCAAGGCCAAGCAGGCGGCAGGCGAGGCCCTGGTCAAGGTGCGCGAGGGCTTTCCGGCCTTTCTCAACGCCAATCCGACCGAGCAGGAAAAGACTTACCTGGCCCAGCTGGAAAAGACCGTGACAGCGCATGAGCGCAACCTGGCCGGTACGGCCGAAGCGATCGATGCGGTGGCCACGGCGGCGGCACTTTCCGGCATCAAGCAGTCGCTCGCCGAGCACCGCAAAGCTGGCGCAGATGCAGTGGAGGATGCCATCTGGGCGCTCTCCGCCAAGGTCGGCGGCATCATGTTTGCCGCCGGGGTGATTCTCGCCGTGTTCGGCCTGTTCACCTTCTGGTTCATCCGCTTTCGCGTCGCCTTGCCGCTTGAGGCGATCAATTCGACCATGGCCGGCTTGTCGCGTGGCGACACGAGCGTGAACATTCCCTTCACCGCGAAGAGTGACGAGGTCGGGGAAATGGCTCGTTCGGTGCAGGTCTTCAAGGACAATGCGGTCGTCAAGGAGCGCATGGAAGAGCAGAAGCAGCAGGTTAACCAGACTGTTCGGGATACCGCTGTCGAACTGGGCGGTCTCACCAAGGCAGTGCGCGATGCCACGGCCGATCAGGCCGCGGCATCGCAGAGCATGTCGGCATCAACCGAGCAACTCACCGTCAGCATCGATCAGGTTGCGCAGAATGCCGACCATGCCCTGACTGTCACGCGCGAGACGGTGATCGCCGTCAAGGACGGCGAGAAGGCGGTTCAGGAAACCATTGCCGTCATGGAAGAAACCGCCAAGCTGGTGGCGCATGCTGCCGAGCGCGTGGACGAGCTTGGCAAGCAAAGCGTGCAAATCCAGGAAATCGTCACCATCATCCAGGGCATTGCCAAGCAAACCGACCTTCTGGCGCTGAACGCTTCGATCGAATCGGCACGCGCCGGCGAAGCCGGCCGCGGTTTTTCCGTGGTCGCCGACGAGGTCAGGCATCTTTCGGAAAAAACCAACACCTCGGCGCACGACATCAGCGACATCCTGACCAGGATACGCGGGCAGATGGAACAGGTTTCCAACGATGTTGGCGTCGCCTCAAGCAAGGCCAAGGAAAGCGCGGCGCGCTCACGCGTCGTCGGCGAAGCACTGGCGCTGATCGACAACCGTTCCGGAATGGTCGCCGGTGCGATGGAGGAAATCGCCAACGCGGCCCGCGAGCAGAGCACTGCGGGGCATGAAATCGCTCAGCAGGTGGAAACCGTGGCCGGGTCCTCGGAGACCGTCAGCGTGCAAATCAATCGCATCGACGAACTGACCCATGGCTTGAATCAGACCGTGACCGGCATCTGATCAAGCAGCTTCGATTTGTTCAGGTGTTGTCGCTCTTTCGGAACACCACGTCCCACACGCCGTGGCCGAGGCGCAGCCCGCGCGCTTCAAACTTGGTTTGCGGCCGGTAGGCAGGACGTTCGGCGAAGCTGGTAGCGGTATTGTTCAGCAAAGGTTCTGCGCTCAGGACTTCGAGCATCTGCTGCGCATATTCTTCCCAATCCGTAGCGCAGTGCAGGTAGCCATTGGCCGCCAGGCGTTCGGCCAGCAGTCGCACCAAGGGCGGCTGGATCAGGCGGCGTTTGTGATGACGTTTCTTCGGCCAGGGGTCGGGGAAGAAAATGTGAATGCCTGCCAGTGATGCCAAGGGAATCATGTCGCGCAGGACTTCGACGGCGTCGTGCTGGATGATGCGCACGTTGCCAAGCCGGCGTTCGGCGATTTCCTTCAGCAGGCCGCCGACCCCGGGTGTGTGCACCTCGATGCCCAGGTAATCGTGCTGCGGATGTGCCTCGGCGATCCGGGCAGTGGTTTCACCCATGCCGAAGCCGATTTCAAGAAATTTCGGCGCGACTTCTACAGCTCTGCCGAAGGCTGCGGCGAGGTCGAGCAGCGCGTTGCGGTAGGGAATGCCCCACAACGCCAGGTCGCTGTCGTAATGCCGTTGCTGCGCGGCGGTGATGCGCCCCTGGCGCAGCACGAAGCTGCGCACCGGTTCGCGCCGGACTTCGCTGTCTGTGTCGGTCAATTGATCAGGCCGGAAGTGGGGGAACTCGGGCTGGCGGAATAGAGCTTCTTCGGCATACGCCCGGCCAGGTAGGCCTCGCGCCCGGCTTCCACCGCCTTCTTCATGGCGCCGGCCATCTGCAGCGGGTTTTTGGCCAGGGCAATCGCGGTGTTCATGAGTACCCCGTCGCAGCCGAGTTCCATGGCGATCGCCGCATCCGAGGCGGTGCCAACGCCGGCGTCGACCAGCACCGGTACCTTGGCCTGGTCGATGATCAGGCGCAGATTCCAGGGATTGAGGATGCCCATGCCGGAGCCGATCAAGGACGCCAGCGGCATGACGGCGACGCAGCCGATGTCTTCGAGCAGCTTGGCCTGGATCGGGTCGTCGCTGCAATACACCATCACCTTGAAGCCGTCCTTGACCAGTGTCTCGGCAGCCTTGAGGGTTTCCGGCATGTGCGGGAAAAGCGTGTTGGGGTCGCCCAGCACTTCCAGCTTGACCAGGTCATGGCCGTCCAGGAGTTCGCGCGCCAGGCGCAGCGTGCGCACCGCGTCTTCGGCCGTGT
>JBAYVV010000127.1:0-11545 GCA_041674465.1 Sterolibacterium sp. | reverse complement strand
TCAGGAGCAACGGGGCAGTGTCACGCTGATCGTGGTCAGGTTTTCCGGCTCGGAAACCTTCAGCACAATCGCTCCTGCTTGCGCCTCCGCAAGCAGTTTTGCCGAATAGGTGCCAAGACCGGTCCCGCCTTGCTTGTTGTGGGTGACAAACTTGTCGAAGAAACGCTCGCGAATTTCGGCGGGAACCGCCCCCTTGTTCTGGATCACGATGCGCAGCGGGGTTTCGTCCGCCATGGCGATGGTCACCCGGCTGTTTTCCGGCGCAGCTTCACAGGCATTCTTGATCAGATTCTGAAACATTGAATAACACAGCATGGCATCGCCCTGCACCTGCACCACCGCCCTGCCCTCCGCTTCGTAGAGATCGGCAACGATGGTAATGCGCTTCTCGGCGAAGCTTGCCCGCGACATCTTGACGATGCGGCGCAGGATGTCACCGATCGGAACCGGTTGCGGGTCGAGCTTGAAGCTGCCGGTCTCGATCTTGATGAGTTCCGCGGACAGGTTGATCATGTTGAGCACCTGCAGCGCGGTCTCCTCGATCATGCGAAGTTTCTCGAGCTGCTGCTTGCGGTTCAGCGTATCGTCGTCCGCCATGGACTGCACCAACCCGATCACGCCGGCCAGCGGCCCCTTGATATCATGGCGCGTAATGCGCTCGACATCCTCGCGCAGGCGTGCCGTCTCGAACATGCCGTCGTAGCTGGCCTGCAACTGCTTGTGCAGTTCGACGTAGCGCAGGAAATTACGCACGCGCGGCTTGAGCACCTCGGGATCGATGGGCTTGGTCACGAAGTCCACAGCACCCAGTTCCAGCCCCTTCAGGCGTGCATCGTTGCCGGTCATCGCCGTGACGAAGATCACCGGGATGGTTTCCGACGAAGGATGCTCCCGCATGCGCCGGGCCACTTCAAAACCATCCATGCCCGGCATCATGATATCCAGCAGCACCAGGTCCGGCGGGTTGTCGGACTGGCATATTTCCAGGGCCTTCTCGCCGCTTTGCGCAACACGCACGCGATACAGATCCTTGAACATGTTCAGGAGCAGGTGCAAATTGGCGGGAGCATCATCCACAACCAGAATGGTTGCGCGAAAGGGTTCCTCCAGCGTCTGGGGCGTGAGTTCGGCGACCGCATCCGGAGCAGCCACCGAGGTGGGCACCGGAGCCACTGCCAGAGGCTGTTCCTGCGGCGGCGTTGCTGGTCGCGGCTGTGGGGCCAGCGCCTTTTCGATTCGCGCGCCCAGACTCTCCGCGGTATATGGTTTGACCAGCAGGCCGCTGACACCGCTGGCAATGGCTTCCGCAACTCGACCACGATCAGCCTCGGCCGTCACCATGACAAAAGGCAGGCGCGACAGGCTCGCGTCTGCGCGGATCGTGCGCAGCAATTCCAGCCCTGTCATGCCGGGCATGTTCCAGTCCGAAAGCACGATATCCACCTTCTGCTTGCGCAGCAAACGCAAGGCTTCCGAACCGCTGTTGGCGGTCGCGATGTTGCTGACGCCCAGCGTACGCAACTGCGATGCCGTGACCTGGCGCATGGCCTCAAGGTCGTCGACGACGAGAAACGCTGCCTGTTTGTTGAACATCGCCTGTCCTTCCGTGCCCGGTCAGACCGTGCCGGCCTTCTCCTGATATTCCTTCTTCTTGCTGATGTCCGCATCGGAATCGGCAAAGCGCTTGGCGATCGCGCGGAATTCCTCCTGAATCTCGATGAACGCGTCAATCATGTCGGGGTCGAAATGCGAGCCGCGGCCCTCGATCAATATTTTCGCTGCCTTCTCGTGCGGCATGCCTTCCTTGTAGACACGCCGGCTGATCAATGCATCGTACACGTCTGCTACCGCCATCAGGCGCGCCGCAATCGGTATGTCGTCGCCGGCGAGTCCTTGCGGGTAGCCCGTGCCATCCCACTTCTCCTGGTGAGAGTAGGCGATGGGTTTGGCAAAAACGAGAAAATCCGCATTGGTGCCCAGCGCATTCTGGGCATATTCGATGGCGTCCCGCCCCAGCGTGGTATGCGACTTCATGATTTCCAGTTCGTGCGGCTCGAAGCGGCCGGTATTCTGCAGGATGCGGTCAGGTATGCCTACCTTGCCAATGTCATGGAGCGGGGAAGTCTTGAACAGCATGTCGATGTTGGCATCGGTCAGGAAGTCGCAAAAACGGGGATGGTGGCGCAATTTCACGGCGAGCGCCTTGACGTAGTATTGCGTGCGGCGGATGTGGCCGCCGGTGTCCGAATCGCGCGTCTCGGCCAGGAAGGCCATGGCAAGGATGGTCACGTCCTGGTTCGCCATCACTTCGCGCGTGCGCTTGGCCACTTCCCGCTCAAGAAAGTCGTTGTTGTCGCGCAGGAAGTCCGCCAGCTTTTTCTGCCCCAGATGGGTCTTGACCCGCGCCATGACGATGGGCGGACTGATGGGCTTGGTGATGTAGTCGACGGCGCCCAGTTCCAGGCCTTTTCTCTCGTCCTCGATCTCCGCCTTGGCCGTCAGAAAAATCACCGGAATCTGGCGCATCCGCTCGTCGGCCATGATGCGCCTGCAGACTTCGTAGCCGTCCATTTCCTGCATCACGACATCGAGCAGGATCAGATCCGGCGGCGGATCGGCAGCCGCGATCCTGAGCGCATTCTCGCCATTGGTGGCAAGCTTGACCTTGTAGTGAGGTTCCAGCAGCTTGTTCATCAAGCTGAGGTTGGCAGGCGCATCATCCACGACCAATACGGTCGCCCTGCCTGGAAATTCGGGTGCCTCTTTCATGAGCGCATCCTCTCGCATCAGTCCAGTTGAATATTCAGTTTCCCTGCCATGTGACGAAGCAGCTTGAGCGCCTCGGCAAAGGCAAAGTTCTCGATCATCTTGTCCAGGCTGCGGTAATCATCAGCCAGGGCGCTGTCCTTGAGCAGTGCTGCCAGCGGCTCGATCTGCGTCGTTGCCTCGCCGTCGTCGTCGGCCAGCAGCCGGGCCAGGCTGCGCAACAGCGGCGTCAAGGCGGCCACATCGAGAGGAGCGCTCGACGCGGGTGCATCTCCCGCCGCATTGGGCGGTACGGCACGATCAATCTCGGCGATCAGGCTGGCCAGCAGGTTTTCAGCCTTTGTCATGAGATCCTGCGGTATGCCGTCCTGTTCCGGCTTGAGCGCAAATTCGAGCTGGCGGGAAGCCTCGAACAACTTGGTCGCACCGATGTTGCCCGACAGTCCCTTGAGCGTATGGGCAAGCCGCTCCGCCGTTTTACGCTCGCCCCCTTCACAGGCGCGGCGAATCTCGGCAATCGCGTCGGCCTGACTGTCACGGAACATGAGCAGCATCTTGCGCAGCAGCCCTGCATTTCCACCCACCCGGGCCAGTGCGTCTGCGCTATCCAGCCCTGTGACCAGGGGCAATGCCTCTGACTGCGCTGTTTCGCTCTCCCCAGCGGTTTCGCCCTGAGGCACACGAGGCTTCACCCAGCACGCCAGCGTGGAGAATAACTGGCCGACATCGATCGGCTTGGCGATGTGGTCGTTCATTCCGGATTCGATGCATTTTTCCCGGTCACCCGCCATCGCGTTGGCGGTCATGGCGATTACCGGCAGCGCATTGAACCGTCCGTCGGCGCGAATCGTGCGCGTCGCCTCGAAACCATCCATCACCGGCATCTGACAGTCCATCAGCACACCGTCGTAGTCAGTCCGGGATATTTTCTCCAGGGCTTCCTTGCCGTTGCCGGCCACATCGATGCGTATGCCGGCGTTCCCCAGCAATTCGGTAGCCAGTTCGCGATTCATGTCATTGTCCTCAACGAGCAGGAGATAGGCGCCACGCAAGGCATTTTCCGCCTCGCGGTACCCGGCATGGCGTTGCTGCTGCCGCAATTGCCGTCCGATATTCTTGCCGAAAACCGACATGATGCTGTCGCACAACGTCGATGGACTGACCGGCTTGATGAGCAGGCCATCGATGCTGATCTGTGCATCTTCCACCTGTTTGAGCAGTTCTTCGCGACTGTAAGCGGTGGCCATCATGCACATGGGCGCCGTCACCAGCTCCTGATCGGCACGAATGCGCTGTATCGTTTCGACGCCGTCCATGTGCGGCATGTGCCAATCCATCAGCACCAGTCCGTAAGGTCTGTTTTCGCGCTGGGCCTGATCCAGTTCCTTCAGGGCCTCGCTGCCGCTCCTCACCGCCGTGGCTTCGAAACGCAGCGAATTCAGCATGGCGATAAAAATATCGCGGGCGCTGGCGTTATCGTCCACCACCAGGATGCGCAGTCCCGGCAGGTGGTTGGCGACTTCATGCAACAGCCTTTGCTCGGCGTGCAGTCCAAACCTGGCCGTGAAAAAGAAGGTGCTGCCGACGCCCGGTTCGCTCTCCACCCCGATCTCGCCGTTCATCATCTCGACCAGGCGCTTGCTGATGGTCAGCCCCAGGCCTGTGCCACCGTAATTACGCGTCGTCGAACTGTCCGCCTGCGAGAACGCCTTGAACAGGCGGCCACGCTGTTCCTCGGTCAGTCCTACCCCGGTATCGGAGACGGCAAAACGCAGCCGCACGCCGTCCGCGTCCTCGGCGATGCAACTGACCATCACGGTGATCTCGCCCTTTTCGGTGAACTTGATGGCATTGCCGACCAGATTGGTCAGCACCTGGCGCAGGCGCAGCGGGTCGCCGATCAGCGCCAGCGGCACATCGGCACCGATGTTGAAGAGCAGTTCCAGATCTTTTTCCTGAGCCTTGATCGCCGCCAGGTCAGCCATCCCGTCCATGACATCATCAAGATGAAAATCGATCTGCTCATAGCTCATCTTGCCAGCTTCGATTTTCGAGAAGTCGAGGATGTCGTTGATGATGCCGAGCAGTCCCTTGGCCGCGCTATCGACCTTCTCCAGGTAGTTGCGCTGCTTGGCATCCAGTCCGGTTTGCAGCGCCAGGTGCGTCATGCCGATGATCGCGTTCATCGGCGTGCGAATTTCGTGGCTCATGTTGGCAAGAAATTCGCTCTTGGCAGCATTGGCAACTTCAGCGATGCGGCGGGCTTCCTGGATTTCCTCTTCGGCCGCCTTGAAGGCGGAACGGTCTTCGGTGATCCAGATGGTACCCACCGACGGATCCCGCGGATCCGCGACAAAAGCCTTCAGGTTGCACCAGAATTTGCTGCCGTCCTGGTGCTGCACAAACATGTCGCGCTCGAAGGGCAGGTTTTGCGACAGCAGCGGTCCCGCCAGGCGTCCGACCTCGGCATACTCCTCATCGGAGGCATAGATCACACGCCCGAGTTGGCCGATGCCGGAGTCGCCGCTGAAACCGAACATGCTGCCAAAGCTGTGGTTGTAGCGGTAAATCTTTCGCTCGCGGGTGAACACCATGCCCACCGAGGCATTGTCCATGATGCCCTGAATTTCACGCAGCGCGGTCTCGGCGATCTGCTGCGATTTTCTGATTTCCTCTTCTGCCGCCTTGAAGGTCGAGCGATCCTCGGTGATCCAGATGATGCCGGCGGCCAGGTCCATCGGATCCGCGATGAAGGCTTTCAGGTTGCACCAGAAATGGCTGCCGTCCTGGCGCCGCATGAACATCTCGTGCTCGAACGGCCGGTTCTTCATCAGCAAGGGCTTGGCCCGGCGCACCACCTCGGCATAGTGCTCTTCGGAAACAAAGGTCACGCGTGGCCGCTGGCCGATGCCGCTGTCACCAGGGAAGCCGAACATCCTGCCGAAGCTGTTGTTGTAGCGATAAATACCCTGATCGCGGGTAAACGCGATGCCGACCGAGGCATTGTCCATGATCCCCTGGATTTCTCTGAGGGTCGTCTTGGTGATGACGTTGGATTGCTGGAGGCGTTCGAGCAGCGCATCGCTTTTCTCGAACTGCTGCACGACCAGTTCTGCAGTAATTTTCGCTGCCTCTCGCGTGGTGCGCAATTCCTGCCGCAGCAGTTCGTTTTCGGCCAATACGTCTTCGAGCTGCAGCCGGCGTTTGCTGAAGAGATCAGCATGCATCCTCGGCAACCTCCGTGGCTAGGCGCAGCGCAAGCTGCGCCGCTGCATGGACTGCTTGCTCGCTGGCGATGCCCTCGTGGCCGATGACCGTGACCCGGGGCGGCGGAGAGTCCAGTACGGCCGGCATGATTTTCAACAGGTAGGGCAAACCGGCCGCGTGATCGAAACCGCTGACGCATTGGCTGGCCACCTCGGTAGCGGATAGCAGGACTATCCCGTCCGGAGGGGCAAAACCAGTGACCGCGTCGACGAATACCACGCGCCGACCGTCTTCAAGATGGCCCAGCAGGTCGAGGCCGGCAAGACCGCCATCGACAACATCGACATCCGCCGGAAGCGACCGGGCTGCCAGGCAGTCGAACACGCGCGGACCAAAGTTGTCGCTGTCCGCATAGCGGTTACCCACGCAGATGATACGCGCGGCCATCTGCCTCTCAGCGGCGTCGCACGCTATGCACAGCGCATACGAGGCAGGGATCGAAGGAACGGATCACATGCCCGGCCTCTATGGGATTGTCGGGATCGGCGACAGGCGTGCCGATGACGGCCTGCTCCCAGGCGCCACGCTGACCCCTGGCGTCGCGCGGCGACCCGTTCCAGGCCGACGGCGTGATGACCTGGTAGCGGGCAATGCGGCCGTTCTCGATGCGCACCCAATGGCCGAGGGCGCCACGCGTGGCCTGCACCAGGCCGACACCCTCACCGTCGGGTACATGGCCGTCGCCGGCAATGATGGGTGCACCATGGGCGGCCAGCAGTTCCTGCAACCAGGTTTGCATTGCCGGCAGCAGCGTGGCTGGACGCGTCAGGCGGGCAATCTGGCGCGCCAGCGCGCTGACCTGACCGGCACCGACGATATCCGTGAACAGCGCCTGGCCATTGATGACACTCTCCGCCAGAGGGCCGGTCTCGATGACATGACCGTCGTAGCGCGGCGCCTTGACCCAGGAGTAGGCCTGCCCCTGCTGACCCGAGGCGTAGGGCTCGGTTTCGCCGGCGGCGGGATGCCGTGCACCACGGTCCCGGTACCAGGAATGGGAGACGTCCTCGGTGATCTGAGCGGCATCGAAGGCGGCAACCGCAGTGCCCCGCGCAAACCCGGCCGTGACCAATTGCCGGGTCGGGGCCGCAACGGCGGTCTCCCCGGGCAAGTCCAGCGAGCCATAGGAGAGGAAGGCATTGGGACCAGCGCCGATGGCGTCGAGCCCGGCCTCACGCCCGAAGCGCAGCAGGAAGCCCACCTCGCCATCGCGATGCGCGGGACTCTCGACCAACCAGGCGTCAAGCGCAGCGCGGCTGTCGACCTCGCGCCAGCGTTCGATCGGGCAACCCAGTACGCGACGCTCGTACCAGGTGCGATACGCACCGACAATTTGCTGGCACTGCACGACGTCGGCCTGCGATGGCGCAAAGGCGACGCCGCCGGGCACCATGAAAGAGGAATGCGGCCACTGGCCGCCCAGTATCGCGACCACTTCCAGCACGCGCTTGGTTTCGCGGACCACGTCGATGACAGAACTGCCAGCCGCCGGCGCATAGCGGCGCAGCGCCTCGGCATAGAGCGAATGTGCGGCATGCGCCGGATGAGCAAAGTCCGCCATGTACATCAACACCGACTGGCGCACATCGCTTTGCACATGCTCGGTCATCAGCGCCACATTGCGCACCCGCACGGCGTTGTCCGGCAGCGTCAATCCCGCAATGGCGTCCAGCGCGCGGGCGGCAGCGGATAGATGGGTGGTGGAACAGATGCCGCAGATGCGCGGCGTCATCACCAGTCCATCGAGAGCGCCGCGACCTTTCATCAGGTTCTCGAAGCCGCGATAAAGCGTTCCGGCGCTCCAGGCGTCGGAAACCCGGCCGTCGCCGTATTCGATACTGACCTCGAGATCACCCTCGACGCGGTTGAACGGGATGTTCCGGACGATGCGGGTGCTCATGGGTGTCCTTGGTTCAGACATCTGTGCTGCGCAACTTCAGGCGTTCGGGCGCCGCGGCGGCCGCCATGTCCTTGTAAGCCATGTAATGGGCACGCCGGACACCCTTGGGCAAGGCGAGCGGAATGCCCTCGATGTTGCGCGTTGAGAAAAACGGATGATCGGCGGGGAATTCCGGGTTGGTACAGCCAAAGCAGGGAACCCCGACACGCGTCTTCGAAGAACGCTGGTTCCACAGCGCCTTGTTGCAGGTCCCACCGGTCAGCGGTCCCTGGCATCCCATGTGAAAGAACAGGCAGCCCTTCTCGCCGAAGGTTTCCTCCTCGACGCGGTATTCATGGTATTCGTTGCGCGTGCACCCCTGGTGCACCATCGTGCCGTACCAGTCGAGCGGCCGCTGAAATTCATCGAACGCCAGTTCCGCCCCGGCCAGCAATGCCATCAGCGTGCCGCCGAGCACATCATGGTGGCAGGGGCAACCCGCCAGGTTGAGAACCGGCAGGCCGGAACCCGAACGAAAATCTTCTCCCAGCAAACCGCCACGCTGGGCACGCGTGAATTGCAACCCGGTGGCGTCAATCTCGCCCCCGACCCCCATGCCGCCAAAACTGGCACACGTGCCCAGCGCAATGACGTAGCGGGCGCGTCGCGCCAGAGCCGCGACCAAGTCCTTGCGCGGCCGGCCGCCACGCGCATCGAACATCCCCGTGCCGGCGGGGCCGCGCACCATGGTGCCTTCGACGACCAAAAAATCCAGGGCAGTCGTTCCGTCTTCCAATGAGTCCAGCAGTTGCTTCTGTTCGGGCGCTGAAATGTTGGACAAGGAAGGATGCCAGAGCAGATTGACGCCAATAGCCTGCATCAATGCTGCGACATCCGGCCTTTCCGTGCTGAGGAATGACATTGTGTCACCGCCACAACCACCGGCCTGAATCCAGTAAAGATTAAGTGCCATGGCAAAACCGATCCAGTTAATGAATGATGCCCTAACCAGTCTCGATTATAGTATCAACCACATCTCCAAAGTGGGAAATGCCGCCAGCTCAGGCCTTGGTGGATGCCGCCAGGCGCTCCGCGAAACTCTGGTACCAGGCAAGGCAAGCCGGATTCGCCATCGAGTCGGGGTTGACCACTTTCTCGATGGGCTGACCCAGCAGCAGTTTCTTGATCGGCAGTTCCAGTTTCTTGCCGGACAGGGTGCGCGGTACTTCGGCAACCTGGATCACCTCATTCGGCACATGACGAGCGGATAGCGCGACGCGGATGCGATCGCGAATGGTCTTTTCGAGTACTTCACTAAGTTCGACGCCGGGACGCAGCACCACGAACAGTGGCATGTAGGACTCGCGCCCCAGATACTCGAGGTCGACCACCAGGCTGTCGAGCACTTCGGGCAGATCTTCGACAGCGCGGTAGAGTTCGCTGGTGCCCATGCGAATGCCATAACGGTTGATGGTGGCATCGGAACGGCCATAGATGATGGCGCCGCCACGCGGCGTGATGCGGATCCAGTCGCCATGGCGCCAGATGCCGGGATACATGTCGAAGTAGCTGTCGAAGTAGCGTTTGTCGCCCGGATCGTTCCAGAAGTAGAGCGGCATCGAGGGCATCGGCAGGGTACACACGAGTTCGCCGACCTCGTCGATGAGCGCCTTGCCGGCTTCGTCGAAGGCTTCGACTTTCGCGCCGAGGCAACGGCACTGCATCTCGCCGATATGCACGGGCAGGGTCGGCACGCCGCCGACGAAGCAGCCGGCGAAATCGGTGCCGCCGGAAATCGGCGTAAGCCAGATGTCCTTGCGCACATGATCGTAGATCCAGCGATACCCTTCCGGCGGCAGCGGCGATCCGGTCGAGCCGAGACTCTTCAAGTGCGACAGGTCGGCCACGTCGTTGGGTTCGATATGCCCCTTGAGGCAGGACATATAGAAGGCCGCGCCGGCGCCAAAGAAAGTCACGCCGGTCTCACCGACGAAGCGCCACAGCGTATTGAAGTCCGGCCAGCCCGGATTGCCGTCGTAGATGCAGGCCGTCGAACCCACCAGCAAGCCGCCGATCTGGCAGTTCCACATGATCCAGCCGCTGCTGGAGAACCAGTGGAAGCGATCTTCCGGACCGAGGTTGTTGTGCAGGACGAGCAGCTTGACGTGCTCCATGACGATGCCGCCATGGCCATGCACAATCGGCTTGGGCATGCCGGTGGTGCCCGATGAATACACCACCCAGAGCGGATGGTCGAAGGCGACCGGATGCGGCTCGAGCACTGCGTTGCCACTCACCTGATCGGCCCAGGCCACGGCATTGGCAAAGCGCGACGGATCGGCCTTGGGATTCAGGTAAGGCAGCAGGATCAGTTTCTCCACGCTCGGCAAACCTTGCAGCAGATCGCCGAGCAGGTCCATGCGGTCATGCGCCTTGCCGGTGTAGTGATAACCATCGACGGCGATCATCACCTTGGGTTCGATCTGGCGGAAGCGGTCGAGCACCGCAACCTGCCCCATGTCCGGCGAACAGGCCGACCAGATCGCACCGAGGCTGACGGTGGCGAGGAAAGCCACCATGGTCTGGGGAATATTGGGCAGGTAGGCCACCACGCGATCGCCGTCCTTGACGCCCATACGCTTCAGCGATGCCGCCAGGCAAGCCACCTGACGGTGCAATTCGCGCCAGGACATTTCTTCATGTGCACCGGATTCATTGCGGAAAATGATGGCCGGACGCTCATCGCTGATGTGTCGAAACACCTGATCCACGTAGTTCAGGCGTGCCCCCTTGAACCAGTGCGCACCCGGCATGCTGCGGCTGCTGAGGACGGACTCGTAGGGGACCTTGCTGCGGATTTCGAAGTAGTCCCAGATCGATGCCCAGAACTTTTCCGGCTCTGTTACCGACCAGTTCCACAATGCATCGTAGCTCGTGAATTCGAGGCCGCGCACGCGCTTCAGCCAGTCGATGTAGGCGGTAATTTTCGCGTTCTGCTTTAGGGCTGCAGAAGGTTCCCAGACTTTTTCGTTATCCATTTTCATTCATGTGAAATGAGTGTCGGCCGATTATAGCTGCGGATTCAGGACGCCAAGCAAGCGGTCTCAACAAGTTACTCAATTGAGCGGCCGCTTCAGCCAGTGGGTGTAGAAAGCCTCCAGGTCGGGCTGGAAGGAATGCACGATCGGGTAGCCCGGCGGCACCGCCTCGATCTCGAGCAGGGTGCCGTCGAGCGGATCATAGTATTCGCGCAGTTCCATCCACTTCGGATCGGCATGCATCAGCGCCGGGTAAATTTCCCGATACGCGGTATCGCTGTCGCGCACATAGATCTTCGCCTTCAGCTTCCAGTTCTCGCGATAGTCGCCGAACTCATAACCGCTGCTGCTCTTGGTGACGATGCTGCCGTCCGCCTTCCTGACGATGAACAGGTGCGGCCCCAGCGGCAGCAGGATCGTCTCCTGCCAGGTCTGCTTCTTCTGCAGCACCGCGATGTATTTATCAAACCGATCCGGGTCTTTGTAGTTGCTCATCATTTCCTTGAGCATTTTCCAGGGCAGCTTGCCGTCGACCAGGTCGGAGATCACTTCTTGGGTGTAGTTGGCCATGTCTTATTTCCTTTTCAATTCGGGG
>JBAYVV010000126.1:0-11661 GCA_041674465.1 Sterolibacterium sp. | reverse complement strand
TGACCTCGCTGGTTACTTTGGGTGTGGCTGTCATCGTGTTTCTCCTTGTTGGGTTGTGCTGATGATTTCGACTTGTTTTGCCGACCGTGGTCTCAAGCGACTTGTGCCTTGATCAGCGCATTGACTTCGCCGGCCTTTTCCATTTGCACCATGTGTCCGGCACCGGCCAGCACCGTCACCTTGGCGCCTTTTATACCCTTGAGTGCCAGCGCCGCATGACCGGCCGGAATGATGCGATCCTCTTCGCCCCAGATGACCTGCAGCGGAATGCCGCCTGCCGCAAGCGCTGGCACGGGCAGTTCGCCCTGTTGTCCGCCGGGAAACAGGCCTGCAGCGAGTTCGGTGAGCGCCGCACTGACGCCGTCGAGCCGCTTGTACTTGAGCAGGTCGTCGAGTAATTGCCGGCTCACCAAACTGGCGTCGGCAAACAGTTGCTCGACCACCGGCTTGAGTTCGCGCCGCGAGTTGGCCGCCACATAGCCGGCCAGATACTCGGCGTTGATCTCCCGACCCAGACCGGCGCTGCCAATCAGGCTCAGCGATGCCACCCGTGCCGGGGCGTCGAGTGCGAGTTGCGCCGCGATGGCGCCGCCCATGGAATGTCCAACGAGATGCGCGCGTGGCACTTCGATGGCATCGAGAAATTTTGCAATGAAACGTGCCAGATCCTTCAGCGTCGTGCCCGCGAGTGTCAGCGATGACTGGCCGTGCGCGGGCAGGTCAAGAGCGATCACGGGATTCTGGGCGCCGACCGCGTCGATGTTGAACAACCAGTTGTCGAGATCGCCGCCGAAGCCGTGGATGAACAGCACCGGCAACTTGCCGCCCTCCGCATTGCCGCGGCGCGCATAACGCACCCGGATGCCGTCGATCTCGATCCACTGCCAGGCTTGTTCCGCTGCGCCGTCTTCATCGTCGTCCGCATCGACCGGCGTGACGAAGCTGGCGACATACGCGTCGATTTGCGCTTCGGTCACTTCCTCACCGGCCATCACGCCGAGCAGCGCCTTGACCGGAAACACGTCGCCGGGATTGGCGATCTTGCGACGCAGGACGCCCGGATCGGGCGCCTCCACGTCACTGGCGATCTTGTCGGTTTCCACTTCCATGATGGGTTTGCCGACGCTGATGCTGGCGCCAACGTCCACCAGCCACGACACCACGGTGCCCTGCTTCATCGACAGCCCCCATTTGGGCATGATGATCGGCGTGATGCCCGACATCAGGATTTACCTCCCTTGACGGTCTTGCGCACTGCGGCGGCAATTTGTGCGGCGCTCGGGATGTACAAATCCTCCAGCGTGGGCGAGAACGGCACCGGCGTATGCGGCGGCGTGACCATCTCGATCTGCGCCTTGAGCGCGCTGAAGGCCTGCATCGCAACCTGGGCGGAAATGTCGGTGGCGATATTGCAACGGGGGCTGGCCTCGTCGACGCAGACCAGGCGGCCGGTTTTCGTCACGCTGTCGAGCACGGTGTCCATGTCCAGCGGCGAGAGGCTGCGCAGGTCGACGATCTCTACCTCGATGCCTTCCTTCGCCAGTGTCGCGGCGGCTTCGAGAGAGCGATGCACCATCAGGCCATAGGTGACGATGGAGCAATGCTTGCCTTCGCGCACGACGTTGGCTTCGCCGAGCGGAATGGTGTAGGAGGCCTCGGGAACTTCGCCTTCGATGCCATACAGCGCCTTGTGTTCGCAGAAGATCACCGGGTCGTTGTCGCGGATCGACTGGATCAGAAGCCCCTTGGTGTCGTATGGCGTGCTCGGACAGACCACCTTGAGGCCGGGAATGTGGGTGAACAAGGGCGTGAGCATCTGACTGTGCTGAGCCGCTGCGCGGAAGCCGGCACCGACCATGGCGCGGATCACCACCGGCGTCTCCGCCTTGCCGCCGAACATGTAGCGGAACTTGGCGGCCTGGTTGTAGATCTGGTCGAAGCACACGCCCATGAAATCGATGAACATCAGTTCCGCCACCGGCCGCATGCCGCAGGCAGCCGCACCGATGGCGGCACCGATGTAGGCGCTTTCCGAAAGCGGCGTGTCCATCAGGCGATCGCCGTATTTGGCATAGAGTCCCTTGGTGACGCCGAGCACGCCGCCCCAGGCGTCCTTTTCGCCATCGGCGCCGGTGCCGCCGACAATGTCCTCGCCCATGCAGATCACTGCCGGGTCGCGCGCCATCTCCTGATCGAGGGCTTCGTTGACAGCCTGCTTGATGCTGATTTTTCTTGCCATGAATTTCTCCTGGTTTCGGTTCAGTAGCTGATATATACGTCGGTGGTCAGGTCGGCCAGTGTCGGCAGCGGCGCTGCCTTGGCCTGCTGGACGGCGTCTTCGATAGCCGCCAGCACCTGCTGGTCGATGGCCTGCAGTTCGGCGGCACTGATCACACCGGCCGCAGTAACCTGGGCGTTGAATTTTTTCAGGCAGTCGTGATTGGCGCGGATGTCGTCGAGTTCGCCGGTGGCACGATAAGTCTGCGCATCGCCTTCGAAGTGCCCGTAGAATCGCACCATTTTGCATTCGAGCAGCGAGGGACCACCGCCTTCGCGCGCACGCTGGATGATTTCACCGGCAGCTTCATACACCGCGAAGAAGTCCGTGCCGTCCACTGTGATGCCGGGCATGCCGAAGCCGGCAGCGCGATCGACATAACTGTCGACTGCCGTGGCGTAATCACGTGCGGTCGATTCGGCATAGCCGTTGTTTTCCACCACAAACAAAGCCGGCAGGTTCCACACCGCAGCGAGGTTGAGGCTTTCGAGGAAGGTGCCCTGGTTTGAGGCGCCGTCACCGACGAAACTGATCGCCACTTCACCCTTGTTGCGGAACTTGGCAGCCAGCGCCGCGCCGCAGACCAGAGGCGCACCGGCGCCGAGGATGCCGTTGGCGCCCATCATGCCCATCGACAGGTCGGCGATGTGCATCGAGCCACCCTTGCCGTTGCCGGTGCCGCCTTTCTTGCCGTAGATTTCTTTCATCATCGCCACGACATCGACGCCCTTGCTGATGCAATGGCCGTGGCCACGGTGGGTGCTGGCGATCCGGTCGCCGCTGTTGAGATGCTTCATGATGCCCGTGGCGGCTGCCTCTTCGCCGGCATACAGATGGACGAAGCCGGGAATGTCGCCGCGGCTGAAGTCAACGTGCAGCCGTTCTTCGAATTCGCGGATGGTGCGCATGGTGCGATAGCACTTGAGCAACTCTTCCTTGCTTAAAGGAAAGGGGTTCTTGCTGGTCATGGTTGTGGTCTCCTCTGTTGACTACTGAATGTGGCAAGCTAATTTTTCAAATGAGTGGGAAGATAAGTGGGAAGATGAGCGGAACAGACCCGTGCTTGCGGCGATCTGCATGCAGCGGGCGACGTCCAGGGTGGGGAAGGCATTTTCGCGTAATGTGATGGTGACACGGTCGCCGGTGTCGAAAGTCATTTCTCGCTCGCCGTCGAGTGCAACTACGCCGGAGGCAAGTTTGACAGCGAACGCCTGGTTGGCGGGCATGGCCTCCCAGCGGCGGATATCGACGTCGCGCACCATGCCGGGCGCGATGGGCACCTGCAACCGCACCTGCGGCACCGATTCGGCCTGGCACAAGTGCACGGCCAGACCACCCGGATCGCGGCGGCCGAGTGGATGCAGCAGACCGCCGATGGCCGACAGGCCGATCGCCTCGGGTTCGGCGAAACTCAGATAGACGGCGGCGAGGTTCTCGGTCTTCCAGAGTGCACGCGCCCCGATGTAATGGTCGGTCGAGATGACCGCATCGACCAAGGCAATGTCGCGTCGCTGTCCCTCATTGATCGATACTTCGAGCAGTTTGTTGGGTGCCAGCGCCTCCTCGGCACTCAGGCGTCCGGTGAGATAGAGCCCCATCGCGAGGGCAGTGATGGTGGGCTCGCGCATTTCCGGAAAGGCGTTGTTGGTTCCGGTCGACAGACCGGCAATCGGAATCTGTGCGCCGAGTTTCATCAACTCGCTGACGACGGCGCGATGCGTTCCGTCGCCGCCCAATACAACGATCGCCTTGACGCCGGCGGCATGCATCAGGCGGACCGCCTGCAAGGTATCTTCAACAGTCGATGTGGGGTGCATGTCCACAAAGTCGACCTTGGGAAAAGTGTGATGCAGATTTTTTTCGCGCTGCAGGCTGCGCAGCAACAGGGCAGCAATGCCGCCCTTGTCCGGCATCATGAGCACCTGCTTCACACCCAGGCTGGCCACGCTGGTGAGGACGCGCAAGACGATGTTGACCCGGTCGGCGATCTGCAGATTGCTGGCATTGGCAATGATGCGCCGGATGTCGCGTGCGGATACGGGATTGGCAATGATGCCCAGGCTCGGCGACGAGGCAGAAAGACTCTCGACAGCACCTTGCTGCAGGCTCATGCAGTGCCTCCTCCACATCCAGAATTTGAAGGCACTGAAATGCTGCGAACAGGTGCCGAGGGTTTGAAATTTTTTTGCATTGTATTGGATTATTTTTGCGCGTGTCGAAAATCTTGCATGTGCCGCACAGGTCTTCGGCAGGGACAGCGCGCAGGAATCGCTCGACGGGATTCTCACTGAAACGCCAGCCCACACCAGCATAAGAACGCCAGTGGTTGCGCTGCAATATGAATCAGGCATGGGACTGAAAGTGCCTGGATGCTGTGGCAGAAGCAATCGGATTCAGGTTGCCGATGGCTCCCGGGTCGGCAATGCTGCCTTGCAGCAGAGGCAGTGGATTTCCTGTACAAGCCTGTACCTCAACGCGTATTGCTTTCCTAGATACATTCTTGGCAGGAAAATCATTATCCTGCCCCGCTTGCATCGCTTGATGCCGACACCAAAACATCCAAGGAGATAGAGAAATGGCCAACGTAAAACTGGGACCGCTGGGAGCCGAACCGGAACTGCCCGAGATGATGCAGATGTTTCAGAGCAGCGTGCACAAGTTTGCCAAGGATGTCTTGCGGCCGATCGGTCAGAAGCTGGATCGCATGACCCCGGAGCAGGTGATTGCACCCGACTCTCCGTATTGGGAGGCGCGCGCGAAATACCTTGAGCTTGGCGTCAATATCGACGCACTGGCGGAGTTGACGCCGCAGGAACAAGCCAAGATGTTTTGCATTCTTTACGAGGAACTCGGCTGGGGCGATTCCGGCCTGGCCATCTCGTTTGGCGCGGGGATCCTGCCGGCCTATCTGTCGAAGATGTTCAAGAATGACTATCTGCGTTCGCTTGCCCCGGACGACGTGATCGGCTGCTGGGGAATTACAGAACCCGACCATGGCTCGGATACGCTGGACCCGAATGGCTTGATGTTCCACCCGGATGGAAAGTACGGGCGGCCGAATTGCGTGGCGACCATCAAGGGTGACGAGGTTATCCTGAATGGGCAAAAGTCGTCCTGGGTATCCAATGGCACGATCGCCAAGGTCTGCATCCTGTATTGCGCGGCCGATGTTGGCAACGGGCCAGATACCAAGAACGGCTGCACCTTGATTTTCCCGATGGATACCAAAGGCATCTCGCGCGGCAAGCCGCTCGACAAACTGGGACAGCGTGCCTTGAACCAGGGCGAGCTATTTTTCGACAATGTCAAACTGAGCAAGAAAAACATTCTTGCCGGTCCAGATACTTATCATGACGCAGTTTACGCAATTCATACCATGGCGAATGGTCTGATGGGGGCCATATTTACCGGCGTGGCGCGCGCCGCATTCGAGATGGCAGTGGATTACGCTCACGAGCGCAAGCAGGGCGGGGTTCCGATCATTCGTCACCAGTCGGTGGCGCAGCGACTTTTCCACATGTTCCGCAAGACCGAGATGTGCCGCGCCCTGACCCATCGGGTGGTGCATTACAACCTGTCTTCGCCGCAAATCTGCCTGCATGCCGCGATGACTTCCAAAGTCACCTGCACCCAGGCCGCTTTCGAGGTTGCCAGTGATGCCGTGCAGATCTTCGGCGGCAACGGCGTGACGCGCGAATATCCGGTCGAGAAGCTGATGCGCGATGCGCGTTCTTCGCTGATCGAAGACGGCTGCAACGAGATTCTTTCCATCAAGGGCGGCTTTCACCTGATCGATCAAGACAAGCTGTGAGTCTTGGCTTTACTCGCATAGGAAAGCGAACTCGATGAATCACGCCGAATTTATCCTCGCTCACCAGATCGCAGCAAAGGCTGCTGAAGAGCCGGATCGCGATGTGGTGACTTTTGAGAACCCGGATGGTCCGGACGAGATCCGGACTTACCGGGATCTTTGGGACAACGGCCGCCGCGTGGCCAAAGGATTGCTCGCTGAGGGCATGAACAAGGGCGACAGTTTCGGGCTGCTGCTGCAGAATCACCCCGAGTTCATCGACACCATGGTTGGCTCATCAATCGTCGGCACCGTTTTCGTTCCGATCGACCCCCGCACCAAGGGCGACAAGCTCGAATACTTGCTGCGCCATGCCGAATGCCGCGGCATCGTCTGCGGCGATTACAGCCTGGCTTCAGTGGTCGAACTACTCGATCGTTTGCCCAAGCTTGAGTGGATCTGGGTACTGGACAGCGGCAGGACTGCTGCGCAAGCAACCGCTGGAAGGCGCCTGCGCAGCTTCGCCACTGTCCTGAGTGGCCCCGTTCCCGAAGTGACCATTCAGGTCAATGACGCCAACGACCCGATGGAGATCATGTACACCTCGGGCACTACCGGCGATCCGAAGGGTGTGGTGGTCCGCTACGTCCGTTGGGGCACAGTGGGAAGCTGGGCGCCTGTGCTTGGCTTCAAGCGCGAGGACCGCCCGTATACCGGCTTGTCATTGACGCACGGCAACGCCCAACTGGTGACCCTGGCTTCCGGGCTCAGGCTGGGCATGCGTGAAGTGTTCAGTCGAAAATTCACAAAATCGCGTCTCTGGGATATCAGTCGCAAGTACGGTTGCACCGTGTTCAATCTGCTCGGCGGCATGACCACCGCCATCTACAGCGAGCCGGTGCGCCCCGACGATGCCGACAATCCGGTGCGTTTCGTGGTAAGCGCCGGCATGCCTGCGGCGATCTGGAAGGATTTTGAAAAGCGCTTCGACCTGCAGGTCATGGAGTTCTATGGTGCGGTGGAAGGCGGGCTCACCATCAATCCGATCGGCGCGGGTCCGGTGGGCAGCATCGGCAAGCCGCCACCCAGCGTCAAGGTGCGCATCGTCGACGAGAACGGGCGGGACGTAAAACCTTTCGAGCACGGTGAAATCATTTTTCAGGCAGCAGACGGCACGCCGCCCGTGGTGGACTACTTCAGGAACCCCGAAGCCTCAGCCAAGAAAACCCAGGGCGGCTGGTTGCGTATGGGCGACATCGGTCACTTCGACAATGAAGGCTGGATGTATTTCGATTATCGTGTCGGCGGCGGAATTCGCCACAACGGCGATTTCGTCAATACCGCCTTTGTCGAGAAAGCCATCGCCGAGAACCCATCCGTGACGGACGTCTTCGTGTATGGTGTGCCAGCAGCATCGGGATCGCCCGGAGAAAAAGATGTCGTGGCGGCCATCGTGCTGGAAAAAGACGCGCAGCTTGATTCCGCGGCATTGTTTGCCTGGTGCCGGCAGAAGCTCGAAGCCAATTTTGTTCCAAGCTATTTGCAAGTAGTCGACGAAATTCCCAAGACAGCGTCGGAGAAACCTCTGGAGCGTTTTCTGTTTGAAGCCTTTGCGCCAGACGCGGCGAATGTCTACGGCGCATAATCCATCAACGAATAATCAACAAAAAATCAGAGAGAGAGGATCACCATGACTCAGAACTATCAAGCCGTCGTATATGGGGCGAGCGGTTACACCGGCAAACTGATTGCCTGGAAACTGGCGGAGCGCGGCATTCCCTTCATTGCCGCCGGCCGCAATCAGAAGCGTCTCGAGAAAGAGATGGCCAAGGTGCCGGAACTCAAGGGGCATGATTACAGTTGCGTGGAAGTTGCCCATGAGCGCAAGGCCTTCGCCAAACTGTTTGCCGGCAAGACAGTGGTCATCAATGTCTCGGGGCCTTTCATGCAGCTCGGCCGTCCGGTGGTGGAAGCCTGCCTGGATGCGGGTTGCCATTATTTCGATACGACCGGCGAAGTCGACTGGATGATGATGTTGAAGAGGGAATTTGGCAAGAAATTTGCCGCCAAGAAACTGGCACTGGTGCCGGCCAATTCCTACATGTGGGCAGAAGGCAACCTGGCAGCCGAAGTTGCACTGGAGACGCCCGGCATCGACACGCTGGAACTGGTGTATTTTGCCGACTCGCAAGTCAGCGTGGCTTCGACACTGTCGTTCATGCGCATGTGCACCAAGGCACAGTACTACAAGCAGAACAACAAGCTGGTCGAGTGGCCTGCTGCCACCGCCTACACGGTAAATGTGCCCGGCGAACACCAGCCGTTCCTGTCGCTGCCCTGGAGCGGCGGCGGCGAACCGCTCTGGTACGAGGATGACCCGCGCGTGCGCAACTGCAAGGTGCTCGTGGCTTTCCGCAACCAGGAAGCGATGAAGGCCATTCTTGGCATATTGCAGAAATTCGAAGTCGAAGCGAAGCACCTCAGCACCGAAGAACAGGAGGCCTGGACCAACAACTGGGGCAATGCCATGACCCAGGTCGAACCACCCCGGGAAAACCCGGACGAAAATCGCTCGGTGCTCTCCTGCTACGCGCGCGGCAACACCAACTCGGTATCCGTGGTTTTGCGCGGCAACAGCCCCTACATCCAGACCGGCGTGATTGCCGCGGAAGCGGCGCGGCGCGCGCTGCTCGGGCAACTCAAGGCCGTCGGTTTCTGCTCGCCGACCGCGCTGGTCGGTGCGCGCAATCTGATGGGTGTTCTGGTGGAAGAGGGCTATCTGAACTGGGATGCAAAGAGTGTTTGAGGCTGACTTCGCCAAGCCAATGAGGGTAACAGTATGAGTGAGCAAGCATTCGTTGCCGGCGTGGGCATGACCACGTTCGGCAAGCATCTCGACAAATCGATCAAGGATTTGACCCGGCAGGCTGTCGAGCAGGCGCTCGCCGATGCCGGTTGCGACAAGTCCCAGTTGCAGGCGGCTTTTTTCTCGAACTGCACCCAGGGGCATTTTGAAGGACAGCACATGGTGCGCGGCGAGATCGCCTTGCGCGCCATGGGCATCCAGAAAATTCCCGTGGTCAATGTCGAGAATGCGTGCGCCAGTGCCAGCACCGCATTTCACCTGGCAGTCATGTATGTGCGTTCGGGAGCGGCGGATATTGCCCTGGCGATCGGCGCGGAAAAAATGCTCTCGGAAGACAAGGCGCTGATGTTTGCCGCTTTTGACAGCGCCTGGGACGTGCATGACGTCGAGAAAATCAAGAACGACCTGCTGCAGATGGGCGGCGGCGTGACGCCGCCGGCGGGCAGTACCTCGCCCAAGCCCTACAGCGTGTTCATGGATGTCTATGCCGCCATGGGCCGTCAGCATATCCGCGAGTACGGCACCACGCAGCGCCAGTTCGCGGCGGTGGCGGCAAAAAATCACGGGCATTCGGTGCATAACCCTTTGTCGCAATATCAGAAGGCTTTTTCGATCGAGGAAGTGATGGCGTCGCCGCCGATCACTTTTCCGATGACCTTGCTCATGTGTGCGCCGGTCACCGATGGTGCGGCAGCCGCCATTGTTTGCAACGAGGCCGGCTTGCGTCGCCTCACAGGCAACAAGCAGCGTGCCGTCAAGGTGCTGGCCTCGGTGATTCAGACCGGCAGCGACCGTCCCGCCACGGCCCTGGAACTGCACGCAGTGCGCCAGGGTTCGCAGAAAGCCTATGAACTGGCGGGCATCGGGCCGAAGGATGTTTCCGTGGCGGAAGTCCATGATGCCACCGCCATCGGCGAGATCGTTCAATCCGAGGTCCTCGGTCTTTGCGAACTGGGCATGGGCGGCGTCACCGCAGAGCGAGGCGAGACGACGCTGGGCGGGCGCATTCCGATCAATCCATCCGGCGGACTGGAGTCCAAGGGGCATCCGATCGGCGCCACCGGACTGGGGCAGATTTTCGAACTGACCACCCAGTTGCGCGGCGAGGCGGGTGCACGCCAGGTTGCAGGCGCGCGCATCGCTCTGGCGGAAAACGGCGGTGGCATCTGCGGCATCGAGGAAGCCGTCGCCTGCATCAACATCCTGGGCAAATAAGGAAGAAACGATGCGTGCAGCATTTTATGAAGCCAACGGCGCGGCGCGGGATGTTCTGAAAGTGGGACAGGTTGACACCGTGATGCCGGGAGAAGGACAGGTTCGTGTGCGTTTGCGCACTTCCGGAGTCAATCCCTCAGATGTCAAAACCCGCGCCGGCCGAATCATGAAAATGGCCTACCCGCGCGTCATACCGCACAGCGATGGCGCCGGCGAAATTGACGCGGTCGGTGCGGGTGTGCCGCAGGCGCGCGTAGGCGAACGGGTCTGGATCTGGAACGCGCAATGGCAGCGTCCATTCGGTTCTGCGGCGGAATACGTCGTGCTGTCGGCAGAGCAGGCCGTGCCGCTACCCATGCATGTCGGTTTCGATGCCGGTGCCTGCCTCGGCATCCCGGCGCTGACCGCCTATCATGCCGTAACCATGGATGGACCGGTGCAGGGCCAGACGGTTCTGGTCAGCGGTGGCGCCGGTGCGGTATCTCACTACGCGATCCAGATGGCCAAGGCACAGGGCGCCAAAGTCGTGACGACGGTGAGTTCCGCCGAGAAAGCCGAACTGGTCAAGGCGGCAGGTGCCGATTGCGCGATCAACTACAAGACCGAAGACGTTGCCGCAGGCGTCAAGGAATTCACGCAGGGGCGTGGCGTCAACCGCGTTCTGGAACTCGATATTGCAGTGAATGCCAAATTGCTGCCCGGCGTCCTTGCTCGCCGGGGCAAGGTGGTGGCCTACGGTACCAGCGGCTTGGAGGCGCCGATCCCGGCAATTTTCAGTCTGCTCAACAGCATTGCGATTGAATTTTTCCTGGTCTATACGCTAGACGCCGCCCAGCGTGCAGCGGCGGTGGCGGGCGTGAATCAAATGCTGGAAAAGAATCAGCTGATCCACAACATCGCCGCCAGATTGCCGCTCGATCGGGTGATCGATGCCCACGAGGCGGTCGAAAGTGGCAAGACGGTGGGTAATGTTGTTCTGCTGATCGATTGATACGGACGCCCAAGATGAACGGCACCAAGTAAAGTTGCAATGTTGCATTGTTGCACTGCACTACGTCACTTGCCTACAGCGCTAGGGAATTGCGCCTATAGACGTAATTGCTGCGCGAGCCATAATGCAAGCTTGGGCGTTGCCATCGATCTGGCCACCCGGCCACCCGATTACCACCCTTAAGGGTGGGGTTTGAAAAGTTGTTTTTTTGTATTGTGATGTGTCTTTTGTGGGAAATTTGGAATGAGCCCATCTTGCACTGAGCGACAAGCAGTGTGATTTTTTGGAAGATCAAACCGCGGCAACAGCGGTGACGGCAAGGCCGAAGAAATAACAAGGCTGGGCATACTGGAAAACGATACCTGTCGTGATGAGTTTGACTCTGCGGACAGGTCACAGGGGGAAGGCATTGGAAGCGACGAAGAAGAAAGAGCCGTTGAGGCACAAGATAGCGCGGTTGACGGTGAGGAACGCGTGGATATCGCTGGGGGTGACCTTGGTGATCACGGCGATATTTGGGT
>JBAYVV010000125.1:0-11684 GCA_041674465.1 Sterolibacterium sp. | reverse complement strand
CTCGGTGGTCGGTCTGCCTTTCAAAGGCGTGCAGGGCACGGCATTGTCTGCTTCAAATACCAACGAGTTTGACGGCAAGGGTCAAAACACCTCGGCCAACGATTTCACCAGTTCCATCACCGTCACTGTCATCGAGGTGCTCAGCAACGGCAATCTGCTGGTCTCCGGAGAGAAGCAGATCGGCCTCAAGGAAGGCGAGGAATTCATCCGTTTCTCGGGCGTGGTCAACCCCACCACCATCACTGCGACGAACACTGTGCAGTCGACCCAGGTGGCGGATGCACGCATCGAATACAAGGCCAATGGCTTCATCGACTCGGCGCAGGCAATGGGCTGGCTGGGACGCTTTTTCCTGAGTGTGCTTCCTTTCTGAACGGACTGACAGCATGACAAAACTCAAAAAATTCGATGTGATTCTGGGCATACTTTGTTTGCTCAGCCTGTTTGTGCTGAGCCAGCCGGCCCAGGCCGAGCGCATCAAGGACATCGCCACGATTGCCGGTGTGCGCAACAACCAGTTGATCGGCTATGGCATCGTGGTCGGACTCGACGGCAGTGGCGACCAGACCACGCAGACGCCATTTACGATCCAGAGCATCATCAGCATGCTGTCCAACCTGGGTGTGACCTTGCCACCGGGAACCAATCTTCAACTCAAGAATGTCGCGGCGGTGATGGTGACGGCAACGCTGCCGCCCTTCGCGCGCACCGGACAGCAGATCGACATCACGGTTTCATCGATGGGCAACGCCAAGTCATTGCGTGGCGGCACGCTGGTGCTGACACCACTGAAGGGCGCGGATGGCGGCATTTATGCCATGGCGCAGGGCAATGTTCTGGTCAGCGGCGCCGGAGCCTCGGCAGGCGGTAGCCGGGCGGTGGTCAACCACCTGTCGGTCGGCCGCATTGCCGGTGGCGCTACCGTCGAGCGCGAGGTGCCGATGCTGCTGGGGCAGGGCGAGTATGTCTATTTCGATTTGAATTCGACAGACTTTGGCACCATGCAAAAGCTTGTTGAGACCATCAATCGCATGGCACCCGGATCAGCCAGTGCGGCTGATGGCAGGCAAGTCCGCGTCAAATCGCCGGTGAATGCCAACGAACGTGTCGCTTTTGTCGGACGTATCGAAAATCTGGAAGTCACACCGATGCAGATGGCGGCCAAGGTCATCGTCAATGGGCGTACCGGTTCGGTGGTGATGAATCAGGCGGTGATGCTGGAGAATTGCGCCATCGCCCATGGCAATCTGTCCGTCACTGTAACCGCCGAAAATTCAGTCAGCCAACCCAATCCCTTATCTGGCGGACAGACCGCAGGAACCACCAACACCCAGATCGACATCAAGCAGGAAAGCGGCGGCCTGGTCAATCTGCGCAGCGCGGCCAATCTCGCCGATGTGGTCAAGGCGCTCAACGCCATCGGCGCCAATCCACAGGATTTGATCGCGATCCTGCAGGCGATGAAATCGTCGGGTGCCTTGCGCGCAGAACTGGAAGTCATTTAAAGCACTCGCCTATCCAGGACGCTCCAGGCAAGAATTGCCGGCGAAATACCCGGTTGTTTGTGGGATGCCGTGCAGTTTTCGAGGAGTAGCCTGAAACCATGTCCAGCCTGGATATCTCCAATCAGTTTTCTCTCGACGTCAATGGCTTGACCGATTTGAAGCGGCAAGTCCGGGAAAATTCGCCCCAGGCCATCAAGGCAGCGGCACAGCAGTTCGAGGCGCTGTTCCTGCAGATCGTGTTGAAATCGATGCGCGACGCCACCCCGCATGAGAGCATGTTCGACAGTGAGCAGACGCGCATGTACGAGTCCCTGCTCGACCAGCAACTGGCGCAGGTGCTGGCCGCCAAGGGTGGCGGTACCGGGCTGGCGGCGCTGATCGAGAAGCAGCTGAACCAGGCCAATGCCGATCCCCAATCCCTGAGTGATCTGCCCTTCACGCCAACCCCGCAGGCCTATCCCTTGCCCCATGCGCTGTCGGCTATTCCGTTGCCCCAGGGTAACGCTGGCGTGGGTAGCACCATGAACGACCAACCAACTGACGCGGTTACGCCGACTTCGCGCGAGTTTGTCAATCGTGTTTGGGCGCCTGCCTATGAGGCCAGTCGCAGCACGGGAATCCCAGCGCATTTCATGGTCGCCCAGGCTGCTCTGGAAACCGGCTGGGGCAAGTCCGAACCGCGCTTCTCCGATGGGCGGCCAAGCCACAATCTGTTCGGTATCAAGGCTGGGAAAAACTGGAGCGGACCCGTGGTTGAGGCGACGACCACGGAATATGTTAACGGCGCTGCGCAGCAGCAGACCGAGCGCTTCCGGGCCTATGCGTCCTATACCGAGGCCTTTCGCGATTACGCCAATTTGCTGTCCTCCAACCCGCGCTACGCCCGGGTCATCGGCAGCCAGGATCCTTCCACTTTCGCCCGTGGCTTGCAGCAGGCCGGCTACGCCACCGATCCGATGTATGCGGCGAAACTCGAACGCATCATCGGTAGCAGCACACTACGACAAAGCCTGAACAGCTAGCCCAGGAAGCAGATTCGGGCTTAATACCCCAAATACAGTAGCGGGCACTCGTACCCCAAATACAGAAGCGGGCACTCGTACCCCAAATACAGAGGCGGGCACCTGTGGCACGGAGATTGCGTAGCTAGTTCCGAACGCTCAACTTTCGGTAATTTTTGCCGAATATCCTGGAGATCGGAACAGAAAATGAGTATGGTCAGTACCGGTGTTACCGGGCTAATTGCGGCACAAATGGGTTTACAGACGACCGGGCACAACATCGCCAACGCGTCGACGCCCGGCTACAACCGCCAGACCCTGGTTCAAACCACCAATACCCCGATGTTCTCCAGTGCCGGTTTCTTTGGTCAAGGCACCAATGTTTCCAACATCACGCGAGTCTATAACGATTTCCAGAGCAAGCAGGTACTGAGTTCAGAAACCACGGCGGCACAACTCAGCATCTACGCCACCGAGATCTCTCAGATCGACAACATGCTGGCGGATCCCAATGCCGGCCTGAGTCCTGCGATGCAGGCATTCTTCAATGCACTGGAGGAGACTGCGGCGAACCCTGCCTCCATCCCCGCCCGTCAGTCCATGCTCTCCGCAGGGCAGGGCATGGTCGCGCGGTTTCAATCGATCAATCAGCGTCTCGACGACATACGCTCGGGCATCAATCAGCAGATCAGCGCCGAAGCGAGCAAGATCAATTCCTATGTCGTCCAACTCAAGGATTTGAACCAGCGCATCATCGTCGCACAGTCGGCAGGATCCCTGCAACCCGCAAACGACCTGCTGGATCAGCGCGACCAACTCGTCGGCGATCTCAACAAGGAAATTCGCGTCACGACGCACAGCGAGACGGATGGCACCGTCAGCGTTTTCTTCGGCAGCGGCCAACCTCTGCTGGTGGGCTCCTCCAGTTTCAAGATCAATGCAACGCCGGCCCAAGACGATTTGACGCGCATGGTGGTTACCCTGCAAGACGTTAATGGAACTTTTACGAGCATACCGGAGCCTTTGGTGAATGGCGGCAATCTCGGTGGTTTGCTGCAGTTCCGCTCCGAAACCCTGGATTCAGCGCAAAACAGCCTGGGACGAATTGCCACGGTCTTCGGTTCGACATTCAATGCACAGCACAAGCTGGGCCAGGACATGAATGGTGTCCTGGGCAAGGATTTTTTCAACGTGCCGCAGTCCGGCCAACTGGTTCTGGGCAACATTACCAACTCCGGCAACGCGAAAGTGGCTCTGACCTTCGACGATTTTGCCAATCTGTCAGCCAGCGATTACCGCCTCAGCTTGACTGCAGCGAATACCGTAACCTTGTTGCGGACATCTGACAACATGACCTGGAATGGTACCGGCAACAATCAGGCCGAAGCCATGGCAAGCTTGATGTCCGAGGTCCATAACGGAGAGCCGCAAGGATTTTCCCTGACGCTGAGCGGGATTGGCTCGATGAGCATCGGGGACACATTCCTGATCCGTCCCACCCGCTACGGTGCGCGGGACATTTCAATGGCAGTGACGGACTCGCGCAGCATCGCCCTGGCTGCGCCGATACGTACCGCGATCACGTCGACCAACGCCGGGACTGCGCGTATCAGCGCCGGTGAAGTCAGAGATGTTGCAGCAAGCCTGGCCGGGCCTTTCAACCTTACCTATGAGGCTGGGCCACCCGCCAGTCTGTTTGGTTTTCCCGTCGGTGCCTCGGTAGATGCGGCCGGACAGACGTACAAGATCACCAGCCCGAATACGAGAGTTCCCTACGTTTCGGGATCAAACATCAGTTTCAATGGTGTCGCGGTAACCATTACGGACGGTGCAGCACCGCCAGAAGACGGCGACATATTCACCATTCCACCCGCTTTGTTCAAACCCCTGTTTGGCAACCCGACGACGAGCGCACTCACCGGGGTCGCTCTGGGTAGCTTTCCGCCAACGACGCCCCTGCATGTGATTGCCGGGGTCAACGACAAGTTTGATCTCTCGTTGGATGGCTTTGCGCCGGTGACCATCACGCTGACTGCAGGTACTTACCAGACACCCGGTGCGATCGCCGCGCAGATGCAGACCGATGTGGATACCGCACTGGGTTCGGGCGTCGTGGACGTCACTCTGGCACAGAACAATCTGCTTCAATTGACTTCCGCCTCTTCCGGTGGAACGGTTGATTTATCCTCGTACATGGAGCAGGTGCCGATCGACTTGAGCGTGACTCCGCTGGCTTCCGCCACGCTCTCCAATCTGGGTGACGCTGTCCTGTCCGCTGGCGTGGTGAGCAGAACCAGCAGCCTGCCGACATCACCGATTACGCTCCAATATCTTGAAGCATCGACCGATCCGGTGACCTTTGCAACCTTGCCCGCAAGATTGACCGGATTGCCGGTGGGCAGTGTCGTCACCGTGACGCCCACCGTGGGGGCATCGACCAGCTATACGATCCTTCAATCCACCGATTACATACCCTATACCTCGGAAGCCGACATTGCTTTCAATGGCATCAGTTTCAGCATCAGCGGAATACCGCTCAATGGCGACTCGTTTACGGTAGGACCAAATCCGACCGGGGTCAGTGATAACCGCAATGCCTTGTTGCTGGGCAGCCTGCAGACGAAAAATACCATTGATGGCGGTACTGCGAGCTATCAGACGGCGTATTCGCAGTTGGTCAGCGAAGTCGGCAACAAGGCCCGTGAGGTTCAGGTTGCCTCCAGCGCGCAGGACACCCTGGTCAAGCAGGGACAAGATGTGATTCAGTCGGCGTCGGGCGTCAATCTCGATGAAGAGGCTGCCAATTTGATCCGCTATCAGCAGGCCTATCAGGCCTCGGCAAAAATGATCGATGTGGCCGGCAAGCTGTTTGCCGAAATCCTGGCCTTGGGCAAGTAGAAAACGCACTTAGCGGCACACGGAGAAAGATATGCGTATCAGTACCGGGATGATCTATGACAGTGGCCTGAAAAGCGTGCAGAGCCAGACCAGTAGCCTGTTGCGTGCGCAGCAGCAGATTTCCACAGGGCGCAGGATGCTGTCTCCTTCCGAGGATCCGGTAGCCTCCGCACGCGCTCTGGATGTCAATCAGGCAAAGGAAATCAATGCGCAGTACAGTGTGACCCAGAGCAACGCCAAGAGCCTTATCGGTCTGGTGGATGGCCAGCTTTCTGCGGTCGGCGACCTACTGACGCGAGTGCGAGAACTCGCTGTTCAGGCGGGCGATGCCGCGTTGTCATCGAGTGATCTGAGAGCAATTTCGAGTGAGTTGCGCGCGCATTACGATGAATTGATTGGTCTTGCCAACAGCACGGATGGCACTGGACAGTATCTGTTTTCCGGTTATCAGGGCTCCAACAAACCCTTTGCCGGCAGTGTCGAAAGTGGCGTGATCTACCAGGGCGATGACGGACAGCGTGCCCTGCGTCTTTCCAGTTCGCGCAACATACCGGTGAGCGATTCCGGCAACAGCATTTTCATGAATATCAAGAATGGCAATGGCGTATTTGCCACGAACTCGCAACAGCTCCATTCGATCAATGCCTACGGCATCAGTGCGGACAATGTCACGCTGACCAGCAATCCGCCTTCGGCTAGCGGTGATCTGGAGATGAGATTCTGGGTGGATACGGCAGGGGATCTCGGCACCCCGGACCAGGTCTATTACGACCTTGTCGACACGCTTACACAAAACTCGATATTTACCGGCACCAAATCCGCCACCGGCGCGGCAGGTACTTATACAAATCCCTATACCAGCGGCATTCCGATCATCATCAGCGATGGCGCCGGGCTGGACTACGGCGCGACTGTCGCGGTGACCGGATCGCCGCAAACAGGTGACGTTCTCACTCTGCAGCGCAGTACTACCGACTTGAAGGTCATACCCAAAACCATGGTCGGGCAATCGGTACGGGCGACCATAGACAAAGGGCAACTCGACCCCGCCGATCCGATGGCGCTTGCCAAGTGGACCAACAGCGCGAACAGCGGCAATCTCGAAGTGCGGTTCTGGGTGGACACCGAAGATGCACTCGGAGGTGGCGCAGGCCAGACCTATTACGACCTGGTCAACGTCAGCACCGGCAATTCACTCTTTACCGGAACCACTTCGGCGACAGGTGCCGCCGGCAGCTACACCAATGTATTCACCAGCGGGGCGGCTATCCCCCTGAACGATACCGCGACCAATGCCACCTTCGATTACGGCGCAAATGTCACGGTGACCGGCATGCCTGCCTCGGGGGATACCTTTACGATCAAATCCAGCACGGATGTCACCGGTAACGGTTACTTCGTGACTGCACCCAAGCTTGCCACTGCAGGCAATGCGGGGACGGGCATCATCGGCACCGGCGAAATACTGGATGCCGCCAAATGGAACAGTCTGGCCAACAGCGGCAAACTCGAAGTGCGTTTCTGGAATGACACTTCGATCATCCCCAACAAACAATATTACGACCTGGTTGATGCAACCACCGAAAAATCCCTGTTCACCGACACGCAATCAACCAGTGGTGGTCCCAGCAACACCTACACCCGTCAATTCATGAGTGGTGATCCCATTATCTTCAGCGGACTGGCGCCAGCCTATGACGATTTCGGCGTGTCCGTCACCATCAATGGCACGCCGGCCAGCGGCGATGTGTTCACTCTGAACAACAGTTCCAGTGAAAGCACGTATGCCACCATGGCGCGCTTGATCAAGGCCCTGGAGGCGCCCGATGACCCCAGCGGCAACAGCAAAATCGAGTTGCAGAACCAGTTGGGCGCCGTCCTGACCAATTTCGACATGTCGATAGACAACAACCTGCGTATCCGTGCTGAGGTCGGTTCGCGCCTGGGCGAGGTGGATTCGCTGGACAGCGTTTCGCAGGACTTGAATCTGCAATACTCGACGACCTTATCGACCTTGCAGGATCTCGACTATGCCAAGGCGATTACCGAAATGACGCGCAATCAGACCCAGCTTGAAGCGGCCCAGAAATCATTCGTGAATGTTTCCAGACTTTCCCTGTTCAATTATTTTTGACATGACAAACCAGCGTACCGCATTGCTGCTTATCTTGGTGCTGCTGGGCCTGGCGGGATGCAGCGGCTATGCCGCGCGGCTGACCGGGAACATTCCACGGCAAGGTACGGTGATTCCCAATTCAATGATCATGTTGAGTCCTTCGGTGTCGTTCCCGCTCGAGAAGGTTGTCTTCTGGGGTGTCTATGCCGGAACCGCCTACGCGATACTCGATCCGCTCGCGCCAAACTGGGAGATCGAGGAAGCCCGGTTTCCCAACAACCAAATACATTTGTCATTGAAAATGAAACGCTACTACGCCGGCGGTGCGGGCGAAGCGCGCGTCGCGTTTCATCGTCGTGCACGAGAACTGGTTCAGTATGGCGGCTTCGAAGGTTATGAAGTGATGGAGTACAACGAGGGACTGGAGTCGTCGGTCCTGGGTTCACAACGCGTCACGGAGGGCGTGGTTCGCCTTACGGGTCTTGGTCTCGAAGCTTCCCCGGTTCAGGGTAATCCGCCCCCTGCGCGGATGACGCCAGCCAGCGCATCAAATCCGCGCTCGTAAAGTCGCTCCAGCGCTGTGCCGAAATACGGCATGGCGAGCATCAGGACGGTAAAGCCGGAAACGATGGTGACAGGGAACCCTACGGCGAAGATGTTGAGCGCCGGAGCAACCCGGGCCAGCACACCCAGCGCAATGTTGGCGATCAACAGGGCAGCAATCAAGGGAAGAGCCAGCATCAGACCGGCCGAAAACAGGGTAGCCGACCAAGTCAGTAGTGCCGCCAAACCGCCAGCGGCAAAAGGAGTTGTCGAAATCGGCAGCAAATTGAAGCTTTCTCCCAGCACTGAAAGCGTCAGCAAGTGTCCGTTCATCGCCAAAAACAGGAGCAGCATCAGCAATCCGAGCAATTCGCTGATGACCGGAGTTTGCGCCGACGTTTGCGGATCGTAAAAAGTCGCAAAAGAAAGACCCATTTGCAGACCGATCAACTCGCCTGCCATATCGACTGCTGAAAAGGTGATGCGCAAGGTGAAGCCAAGCACTGCACCAATCAGAATTTGCTGCACCAGCACCAGGAAGCCCAGCCAGGAGCCGGGCGAAATCGCCGGCATCGGCGGGAGCGCCGGCACCAGGGCAAGACCTATGGCCAAGCCGATTACCAGCCGGATTTGTCCGGATAGTCCGGCATTGTTGAAAACAGGCGCAATGGACAACAAGGTCAGGATCCGCGCCAGCGGGTATATGAACAACGATATCCAGGTATCAAGCTGCGCCGAGGTGAAAGAAATCATCTGCCGGGAGCGCCCACGGCGCTAGAAAGAATCTCTAACCAATGATGCCGGGTATGCTTTCAAACAATCGCCGCATGTAGTCGGTGATCAAGGTCAGCATCCACGGACCGGCGACCACCAGCGTGACGAAGATCACCAGAAGTTTGGGGACGAAAGACAGGGTTGCCTCGTTGATTTGCGTCGCCGCCTGGAATACGCTGACCAGCAGACCAGTCACCAGCGCGGCGATGAACAGCGGAGCCGAAACCAGCAGCATGATTTCAAGTGCCTCACGGCCGAGGTTAATGACAGTTGTTGGGGTCATGATTTGCTATCCTTATCCGAAACTCTGAACCAGCGAACCAATCAACAGATTCCAGCCATCCACGAGCACGAACAGCATGATCTTGAAGGGGAGAGAGACGATTACCGGTGACATCATCATCATCCCCATCGACATCAGCACCGAGGCGACCACCATGTCGATAATCAGGAATGGGATGAACACGATGAAGCCGATCTGGAAAGCAGTCTTCAATTCGCTGGTCACGAATGCCGGAATCAGCACGCGCATAGGTACCTGATCTGCCGATGCCGGCTTGGGTTGCTTGGCAATTTTGGTGAACAAGGTCAAATCGGGTTCGCGCGTCTGCTTGATCATGAATCCGCGCAATGGCACGGCGCCGCGTTCGAGTGCCTCACTGAAACCGATCTTGTTTTCCGCAAGCGGCAGGTAGGCATCGGTATAAATCTTGTCGGCCACAGGAGCCATGATGAAGAAGGTGAGGAACAGTGCCAGCCCCGCCAGTACCTGGTTCGGTGGTGCGCTTTGGGTGCCGAGGGCGTGCCGCAGCAACGAGAGTACGATGATGATGCGCGTAAAGCTGGTCATCATGAGGATGATGGCCGGCAAGAAGCTCAGGCTGGTGAGCAGCAGCAAGGTCTGGATCGACAACGACCACTGGGTGCCGCCACCTGCCGCCTGGGTGCTGGTTATGGCAGGCAATACTTGCGCCACGGCCAGTGCGGGAAATACCAGCCCAAGGAACGGAAGCAGTTGTTTAGCGCGCATGGCGACGTTCCGTGACCTGCTTCAGCCATCCGGCAAAATCCAAACTGCCGGGTTGCGTCAGTTTGTCCGCCGCTACATCCATGCGCGGCAACTGGTGCAGCGCAGAGACGCTGCCAGGCGCGACACCCAGTACCAGCCAGGTGTCGCCCACCTCCACGACGACGACCCGTTCGCGCGTGCCCACTGCGGTAGCGGCCACTACGCGCAGCAATCCGGCACCGGCACCGCGCGGGGCGGACAAACGCTTGAGCAGGTAAAGCGTACCCAACAGCAATAGCACGACAACGACCAGGCTGAGAATCACCTGGAACAGGCTGCTGCCCGCTTCAAACGCTGTTGCAGAAGACTCGGCCCTCGCCAGGGCGGGTATTGCCGCGACGACGGAAAACAGAATGCGAAAGAGAAGTGTATTCATCGGCTGGCAAGGTTTTCGACCTTGCCAGCTTAGCGCGGGGTGATTGTGTTTAGGCGCGGATCAGAAAGGAAAATGACGCCCTATTTGAACAATTCGTGTCAGCGCAGCTTGTTCAATCGTTCATGAGGCGTGGCGATATCGGTGAGGCGTATGCCGAACTTGTCGTTAACCACCACCACCTCCCCCTGGGCGATCAGCGTGCCATTCACCAGCACGACCATGGGCTCACCCGCCAGTCCGTCCAGTTCGACGACCGAGCCGTGGGCCAGTTGGAGCAGATCGCGGATCGAGATATGCGTGCGGCCGAGTTCGACGGTCAGGCTGACCGGGATATCGAGAATCATGCTGTAGTCGTTGAGATTCCCCTGCTTGTCGGCGCCCTCGGAGAATTGTTCGAACACCTTGGTCGCCGGAGTCGGCTCCGGTGCCGCCGCCTCGACTTGCGCCTGCTCCCCCATGGCTGCCGCCCAATCGTCGTCAGAGACCTGTCCCTCTTCTTCGCTCATCGTATGCTCCTGCTGGGTAGAGTTTTCATTGCGGCTGTTCCAATTCGTCCTGTGCCAGGAAGCGGTCAACCTTCAGGGCATATTGACCGTTGCGGATGCCATATTTCGCTGCGATCACCGGCATGTCGTTGATATGGACGTTGATCAGATCGGGGATCGGGATCGGGATGATATCGCCCACCTTCAATTCCATGATTTCGCCGAGCGTGATTTTCCGCGTGGCCAATGGTGCGACCAGGTCGAGCTCGGCTTTTTGCAATTGACGACGCAGCATGGATGTCCAGCGCTTGTCGGACGAGACCTGATCGCTGTGCATGGTGCTGTAAAGAATTTCGCGGATCGGCTCGACCATCGAATACGGCAGGCAGATATGCATTTCCGACGAGGCGCCGGAGAACTCGATATTGAATGTGACGGCGACGATGACTTCCGCAGGCGTGGCGATATTGGCGAACTGGGTGTTCATCTCCGACCGCAGATATTCGAAGGTCAGCTCATATACCGGCTTCCATGATTTCTCGTATTCAGCAAATATCACGCCAAGCAGCCCCTGGATGATGCGCTGCTCGGTGGCGGTGAAGTCACGGCCTTCGACGCGGCTGTGAAAGCGGCCGTCGCCGCCGAACATGTTGTCCACCACCAGGAAGACCAGATTCGGATCCAGTACGATCAGGCCTGTACCGCGCAGGGGTTTGACCTGGACGAGGTTCAAGTTGGTCGGTACCACCAGGTTGCGGATGAACTCGCTGTATTTCTGCACCCGCACCGGACCCACGGAAATTTCGGCATTGCGGTGCATGTAATTGAATAATCCGATGCGCAGGAAGCGGGCGAAACGCTCGTTGATGAGTTCGAGCGTCGGCATGCGCCCACGCACGATGCGTTCCTGGCGTCCG
>JBAYVV010000124.1:0-11792 GCA_041674465.1 Sterolibacterium sp. | reverse complement strand
TACCGCAGACATCATGAGCCAGTTGGCCGACCGCTGTTACCTGGAAAAGTGCCGCGATTTTCTGTTTGTCGAATTCAGTGCCATCGGCCTTGCCGGTGCGCCTGGCTTGCCCTACCCCGATCCAGAGACACTGTTGAAGAATACGCCGGGCTTTTATAGCGGGTTGCTGAGGGATCGCATCCACAATGAATATACCGACGCCGACCGCTACATGAAAATACATTTCGGCGGCGAGTGTCCTTACGAAGCATCGATCAAGCGCAACCTGAGTTTTCTCGAGGAACTGCTTGCCACCCAACAGCTGCCGCGCCTGCAGCGCGTGCCGCAAAGGGTGATCGACCCGTGAGCGACTGTCGCCCCGGTTGCGCTGCCTGCTGTATTGCTCCTTCGATCAGTTCTCTGGCCAAGCCTGCCGGCGTGGCCTGCCCGCATCTCGATCGGGATTTGCGCTGCAAACTGTATGGCCGGCCGGAGCGACCAGCCTGCTGCGCGGGTCTGCAAGCTTCACTGGAAATGTGCGGCGAAACGCGTGAACAGGCACTGGCCTGGCTTGCCGGACTGGAGACAGCAACCGCTGCTCCGGCTTAAGAAGGTGCGGCCCAGTACTTGGATACGTTTTTGATGCCCCACTTGAGGGCATCTTCAGCGCCGATGATTTTTTCCAGACAGCCGTGGCGCGAAAGGTCTACCACTTCCGTCTTGACCAGGTATGTCTTGGTCCTTGTGTTGAAAAACACTTTGACCTGAGGCGTCAGCAGCGAGTTTGGCGATTGATCGAGGACCACGCCGATTCGTCCGGAAGTCAGGCTGACCAGGGAACCCGTCGGATAGATGCCGATGCATTTGACGAAGGCCTGAAAGATGTCGTGGTCAAAGTGCGTCCCGGTCCACTCGCCCATTTTCTTGATGGATTCGGTCGGATCCCAGCCTTGCTTGTAGGGGCGATTGGAGGTGATCGCATCATACACATCGCACACTGCGCCCATCTTGGCCAGACGGCTGATCGCGCCGTCATGCAGGCCGTGTGGATAACCGCTGCCATCGACCTTTTCGTGGTGGTGAATCACCACATCGAGTGCGACCTGGTCAGTGCTACCACCTTCGAGCAGAATGCGATGGCCTTCTTCCGGGTGTACCTTGACGAGGCTGAACTCTTCGTCTGTCAGTTTTCCGGGCTTGTTCAGCACCTTCATCGGCACATTGGCCTTGCCCAGGTCGTGGAGCAGTCCGGCCCGTCCGGCGCCATGGATTTCCCTGTCGCTCATTTCCATCTGCTTTGCCAGTGACACCATCAGGGCGCTGACCGCGACCGAGTGCATATAGGTATAGTCGTCCGCCGTCTTGAGCCGCGCCAGGCTGATCAATGCGCCCGGGTTGCGGTCCAGGGAATTGGTGATTTCTTCCACCAGGCCGTCCACTGCCCCGGCGCTGAGCGCCTTGCCCATGCGCAATTCGCCGAACATGGTCTTCACCGCATCGGTAGCCTTGGCGCAGGTTTTGGCCGCTTCCTTGAGTTCTTCTGTGACCGTAACCTTCTTGCGCCGCTCTTCTGGAGCATTCGCCTCTTCAAGAATCTTCCCGACCTTCTCATCGACTTCTTCCCGGGTCTCGCCGGGTTCGACGTCGAGCCCCAGGTTGGAATCGATCCAGACCTCCTTGATGCTGCTTTCCCTGAGGCGGCGGATATCTTCGGGATCCTTGAGGACAAACTTGGTGCGCCAGAATGGATGGCTCATCCACGGTCCGCAAAGCTCGTGGATATGCATTCCCAGCCGGACCTGATCAACAGGGATCTTTTTTCTCATGCCGATAGATCCGTCAGGTTGCTCCGGCCCACATTTCGTGGAGGTTCTTGATGCCCCATTTGGCGGCATCTTCCCGGCCCACGATCTTTTCCGGACAGTTGGCACGAGACAAATCGACGACTTCCGGTTGGACGTAGGATTGTGACTTGGTGGAGAAGAAGACTTTGACCTGAGGTGTCAGCAGAGACTTCGCCGATTGGTCGAGTACCACGCCCAGCCTGCCGGAAGACAGGCGCACCAGCGCGCCCGTCGGATAAATGCCGATGCACTTGACGAAAGCCTGGAAAACTTTCTGATCGAAGTGACCGTTGCTCCATTCAGTCATTTTCTTGATGGACTCGGCCGGATCCCAGCCCTGCTTGTACGGCCGGTTCGAAGTGATTGCGTCATACACGTCGCAGACCGCGCCCATCTTGGCGAACAGGGTAATCTCGGAATCCTTGAGGCGATGCGGATAGCCGCTACCATCGACTTTTTCGTGATGATGCAGGCAGACATCGAGGGCAATTTCTCGTGTGGTCTTGCCTTCGACCAGCAAGCGGTGGCCTTCCACGGGATGCGTCTTGATGATGGCGAATTCCTCGTCGGTCAGCTTGCCCGGCTTGTTCAGGACTTCCATCGGCATCAGTGCCTTGCCCAGGTCGTGCAGCAGGCCGGCCATGCCTGCCTCGCGCGTTTCATTTTCTGAGATACCCAGTTGCCGGGCCAATGCGACCATCAGTGCGCACACTGCGACGGAGTGCATGTAAGTGTAGTCGTCTATGGTCTTGAGGCGCGCCAGGCTGATCAGGGCACCGGGATTCCTGACCACGGAAGAAGAAATTTCCTCGACCAGCTCGTTGGCGGATTCCGAATTGACCGCATTGCCCATGCGAATTTCCTCGAACATGGACTTGACCGCCTTGGTGGCCTTGGCGCAGGTTTTTGCTGCCTGCTTGACCTCATCGGAGAAAGAAACCTGCTTGGGAACTTCCTCGCGGACACTGGCCGTGACCAGTACCTGTTCGACGGCTTTTTCAACCTTTTCCCGGCTTTCGCCGGCTTCGACATCCAGTCCCTTGACCGAGTCGATCCACAACTCGGTAATGCCGCTTTCCTGCAGACGGCGCAAATCCGCCGGGTCGGTCAGAATGAACTTGGTACGCCAGAAGGGATGATTCATCCAGGGGCCGCATAATTCATGAATATGCATGCCCAGGCGGACTTGTTTGACGTCGATTTTTTTTAGCATGATGAAATTTATAGCGTGCTAAACTCGCTCGCCTTTCCAGGTTGCCCCTTCTTCAAACACATCCCTTTTCGACCCGTCTTATGGATATCACTCTGCTGCTGCACGCGTTGATCCTGGGCATCGTCGAAGGCCTCACCGAGTTCCTTCCAGTTTCGAGCACGGGCCACCTGATCCTGGTCGGGGATTTGCTCCATTTTAACGATGAAAAAGGCAAAGTGTTCGAGATTGTGATCCAGTTCGGGGCCATCCTCGCCGTCGTTTGGGAATATCGTTCAAAAATCGCCGAAGTTGCCTGCGGTCTTGGCAGCAATCCGGCGGCACAGCGCTTTGCCATCAACCTCTTCATTGCCTTTATACCGCTTGCGCTGCTGGGTTTGCTATTCCATAAAACCATCAAGGCAATCCTGTTTCAGCCGGTTCCGGTCGCGCTGGCTTTCATCATCGGCGGCTTCTTCATCCTCTGGGCAGAGCGGCGCCGGCACGTGATCCGCATCGAAACTGTCGAGCAACTGGGAATGCTCGATGCCCTCAAGCTCGGCCTGGCGCAGGCGCTGGCGCTGATACCCGGAACCTCGCGCTCCGGAGCTACCATCATCGGCGGATTGTTCTTCGGCTTGTCGCGCAAGGCGGCAACGGAGTTTTCCTTCTTTCTCGCCATACCGACCTTGACTGTGGCGACCTTCTACCAACTATACAAAGAGCGTGCGTTGTTTTCATTTGATGACATGGGCATGTTTGCGGTCGGTTTCGGCGCCGCGTTTGTTTCGGCTTTTTTCTGCGTGCGCTGGTTGTTGCGTTATATCAGCCATCACGACTTCGTGCCCTTCGCCTGGTATCGCATCGCTTTTGGCGCGGTGGTGCTTGTCACCTGGAAGCTCGGCTGGGTAGATTGGAGCAACCCCTGATCCTTTATCTGCACGGTTTTCGCAGCGGTCCGGCTTCGCACAAGGCACAGCAACTCAAGGTGGGGATGGCGGAGCGTGGTCTGGTACAGCGCTTCATCTGCCCGCAACTGCCGGTCGAGCCACGTGCCGCTATGCTGTTGTGCGAACAGCTGATTGCTGCCAGTACCGACCCGGTCACTCTGGTGGGTTCTTCGCTGGGCGGGTATTACTCAACCTATCTGGCAGAACGGCACGATTTGCAGGCGGTGCTGGTGAATCCTGCGGTCGTCGCGCATCTTTCACTGCTGCAGTATGTCGGCCAGCAGACCAATCTGTATAGCGGAGAGGTGTTCGATTTCACCCTTGCGCATATCGAGCAATTGTGTGCTTTGGAGGTTGCGCAATTGAGCAAGCCGCAACGTTTCTGGTTGCTCGCCGAGAAAGGCGATGAGCTGCTCGACTATCGCCAGGCGGTCGCCAAATACGCCGGCGCCCGCCAGAGCGTTCTTGAGGGCGGAGACCACAGCTTTACCCGCTGGAGCGACTACCTCGATGACATCATCGAATTCGCCGGCTATTAGCCCGCTCATTAACTTTTTCCCATGAATGTCCTTTTCGAAGAAGAAGGTGCTTTCAAAGCCGGCATCATCCTCGCCGACAACAATACGTCGCTGCAGGTGGAACTGGCTTCTGGCAAGCGCAGCAAGGTGAAGGTGGCGAGTGTGTTGTTGCGGTTCGATGCACTTGCGCCGGCCGAATTGCTCGACCGCGCCGAGGCAGAGGCAGAGCATATCGAAGTCGACTTTCTCTGGGAAGTCTGTCCGGATGGCGAATTTGGGTTTGCCGATCTGGCGCGTGAGTACTACGGCCATGCACCCCAGCCCGCCGAAGCCGTGGGCGTGCTGCTGCGCCTGCATTCAGCGCCGATGTATTTTCATCGCAAGGGCAAGGGACATTTCCGCAAGGCACCACCGGAAATCCTGCAAGCCGCGCTGTCCGGCCTGGAGAAGAAACGCGCCCAGGCGCTGGCTATCGAACACATGGCCGGCGAACTTCAAGCCGGACGATTGCCCGCGGAGATTCCGCCGCTGCTCAATCAACTGCTCTACAAGCCGGATCGCAACCGGCTCGAAACCAAGGCCTGCGAAGCGGCCTGCGCCGAAACCGGTTTGTCGCTGGTGCGCCTGCTGGAAAAATGCGGCGCCATTGCATCCACTCACCATTACCATCTTGGGCGCTTTCTCTTCGAATATTTTCCCGAAGGCACGGACTTTGGCGATTTCATTGCGCCCGTCGCCCCAGCCGGGCTGCCGCGTGCGGCAGTATCCGCATTCAGCATTGACGATGCGCATACCACCGAGATCGACGACGCTTTTTCGGTCACCCCGCTACCGGCAGGAGGCTGGCGCATCGGCATACACATCGCTGCACCGGGACTGGCGATCGACCCCTTTGACGAACTCGGCAAGATTGCGCGCCACAGGTTGTCGACCGTCTATATGCCGGGCAGGAAAATCACCATGCTGCCGGAGCCTGTGGTCGAAGGCTTCACGCTTGCTGCCGGACGCGATTGCCCGGCGATTTCGCTTTATTTCGAGGTGGCCAGCGATCTGCGCGTAATCAGTCATGAGACCTTGATCGAGAGCGTGCCTGTGGTGGCCAATCTGCGCCATCACGACATTGAGCCGCTCTTCAATGAGGAGACGCTCAGCGGCGAACTTGCCGAGTTCGCCTTCCGCGACGAACTCAAACTGCTCTGGGAACTGGCCTGCGTGCTCGAGGCGGGACGCGGCAAGACGGGGGTCAATCAGACCGATTACAACTTTGTCGTTGACTGGGGAAGGACCACGGCTCTGGGGTCCGGTCAGATCGAGATAAGCGAACGCCGCCGCGGCTCGCCGCTCGACAAACTGGTTGCCGAACTGATGATTGCGGCGAATTCGACCTGGGGCCGCGAACTTGCCGATGCAGGCATCGCCGCACTGTATCGGGCGCAGACCTCGGGCAAGGTGCGCATGACTACCGCCGCCCTTGCCCATGAGGGATTGGGCGTCGATTGCTATGCCTGGTCCTCCTCGCCGTTGCGGCGCTATGTCGATTTGCTTAATCAATGGCAACTCATTGCCTGGCTGCGTCACGAGACGCCGAGATTTACGGCAAAGTCGGAAGAGATGCTGTCGGCGTTGCGCGATTTTGAACTGACCTATGCCGCTTACGCTGAATTCCAGCGCGGCATGGAACGTTATTGGTGCCTGCGCTGGCTGTTGCAGGAAAACCAGAAACAGCTGGGCGCGCAGGTGCTGCGCGAAAGCCTGGTGCGAATCGAAGGTCTGCCGCTGATACTGCGTGTTCCTTCCATGCCTGCATTGGATCGTGGCGTTCGGGTCCGCATCGAAATCGAAAAAGTCGATTTGCTCGATGCCGAAGCGCGTGCACGCTTTGTCGAGATCGTGGCCGAGGTAGCTGAAATAGACCCGGTTAACCTCTCTGATGAGGCTTTCGAAGAGCCTGTTTGAACTTGCCTGCGGAGTAAAATTTCGCGCATGCTGACGACTCTTGCCTGGCCGGGTTCGCTCGCGCGCATGGACCCACCCTCGCGTCACCTGACCCTGGCGCTGATGGTTTCGTTGTTGCTACATGCGGTGGTGCTGTCGATCCATTTCCGGCTTCCTGAAAAATTGATGCAGGCCAAGGAGCGCGCCCTGGATGTGATCCTGGTGAACAGCAAGAGTGCGCGCGCACCCAACGCAGCCCAGGCGCGCGCTCAGGCCAATCTTGACGGTGGCGGCAATACCGACGAGAACTTGCGCATCGCGACCCCCTTGCCTGCTTCGCAAAATGTCCGCGAGGGCGACGACTTGCTGGAAGCGAAACGGCGAATCGCGGAACTCGAGGTCCACCAGAGGCAGCTATTGACCCAGGCGCGCAGCAAGCGTGCGATTCGCCCCGAAGAACGCAGGGAAGATCCGCAACCGCAACCGCAAGTTGCCCCCGGCATCGATCTTGCCGGCAATGCACTGGCCATTGCCAGGTTGCAAGGGCAGATCGATCGCCAAACCCAAGCCTACAACCAGCGACCGAAAAAACACTTCTATGCGCCGCGCACATCGGAGTACCGCTTTGCTCAATATGTTGAAGACTGGCGCCAGAAAATCGAGCAGGTTGGCAACCTGAATTATCCCGAAGCAGCCCGGGGCAAGCTCTATGGAACGCTGGTAATCACGGTGGAAATCAATGCCGACGGCGGTGTGACCTCGGTCGAGATCGATCGGTCTTCAGGCAAGAAGATACTCGACGAGGCTGCGCTGCGGATCATTCGCCTGGCTGCGCCGTTTGCCTCGTTTCCGCCCAGCATACGACGCGATACCGATACCATCGTGATTCCCCGTACCTGGTCGTTCACCCACGCCGACTTGCTGCAAGCCAATTAGACTCTCTGCCATGACAGACAAATACGCGGTGATAGGCAACCCGATCGCCCACAGCCAGTCGCCGCGAATTCACGCCATGTTTGCCCGACAGACCGGGCAGGACATGAGCTACGCGGCGATGCTCGCCCCGCTGGATGGCTTCGAGACGACGGTGCGAGCCTTTATCGCGGCCGGTGGTTGTGGCGTCAATGTGACTGTGCCGTTCAAGGAAGAAGCTTGCCGCCTCGGCACACGTTTGACCGATCGGGCGCGGATTGCAGGTGCGTCCAACACCCTGCTTTTCGATGCGGAGGGAATTGCTGGGGACAACACCGATGGTGTCGGACTGTTGCGCGACATACGCCAGAACCTTGGCCGCAAGATTTCCGGTATGCGCGTCCTGCTGCTTGGTGCTGGCGGTGCGGCACGGGGCGTGATTCTGCCTTTGTTGCTCGAACATTCTGCGCAATTGGTGATTGCCAACCGGTCGGCGCAAAAGGCGCAGGTGCTGACAAGCCAAATTATCGATGCCCTGGCGGATTTGCCGACGGAGATCAATTCCGGTATCCCCCTGCCTGCGCCAACAAGTTGCGGATTGAACCAGCTTGCCGAGGACTGCTTCGACATCGTCATCAATGCCACTTCGGCAGGCCTCGGCGACAACCCCATCGACATTCCCGGCAGCGTATTCGCGCCGGGTTGCCTGGCCTACGAGATGATGTACGGCAGGTACACGCCGTTCATGGCGCAGGCGCAGAATGCGCAGGCGCAGGTCAGTGATGGCCTGGGCATGCTGGTCGAGCAGGCGGCCGAGGCATTTTTCCTCTGGCGCGGAGTGCAACCGGATACCCTGCCGGTGCTCAAGGCGTTGCGCGGCATATGAAGAAACTGGTCGAGTTGCTTAAGCGGGGGCTGTTCGCCCTGGTCATCCTGTTACTGCTCTGGCAGGGCTGGTATTTGGCTTGGGTGGTCTGGTGGAAATACGCCGATCCCGGCATGACCCACTTCATGGAAATCCGTCTCGACGAAGCGCGTGCGAAGAATCCCAAAGCCGAATTCAGGCATCAGTGGCTCGATTACGAAAAGATCTCCCGGTCCTTGAAGCGTGCGGTGATCGCCGCGGAAGACGACAAATTCGTCGACCACGAAGGCTTCGACTGGGAAGGCATGCAGAAGGCGCTCGAGAAAAACCGCAAGAAGGGCAAAGTCGTTGCCGGCGGATCGACCATATCCCAGCAGCTCGCCAAGAATCTGTTTCTTTCAGCGGCCAAGACGCCCTGGCGCAAGGCCCAGGAAGCTGTGATCACCCTGATGCTCGAAGCCCTGTGGGACAAGCGCCGCATTCTCGAGGTGTATCTGAACTCCGTCGAATGGGGCGAGGGTATCTTCGGCGCCGAAGCCGCAGCACGACGCTATTACAATATTTCCGCGGCACAACTGAGCGCAGAACAGGCAGCCAGATTGGCAGTCATGCTGCCGGCGCCGCGACGCTATGAAAAAAACCCTTATTCGTCCTTCGTCAACGAACGAACTTCGATCATCTTGGGGCGGATGCAGTTTGCCGAGGTGCCCTGATTTCAAAAGACATCCAGGGCTAAAGTTCTTTCCAAATTCTTCGAAATCCAGACCATTTCGATCTCGGGGATTTATGTTGTAAATAAACAACACACAAGCGGGATGCAGGCCGGAATTAGTTTCATTCGATACAACTAAAGCATATATTCGCGCCACTTGTTCTATTGCGTTTGGTGGGTGACTCTGCCGGGCACATCAAGAACTAAGCGGGCTTGTTGCGATTTGAATGTCATCGTTACAAGGCCATTTATTCACATTGAATGAAAGGGCGCTGCGATGATTTATAAGCAGAAACGGGTTCATGTTTTGATTGGCTATGCACTGGCAACCGGCGCGTTTGCTCTCACCGCTTCATCTGTACAGGCGCAGCAGGTCGAGCGGGTCACCGTAACGGGTTCGAGTATCAAGCGCGTATTGGAGGAGCAAGCCCTCCCGGTTCAGATCATTTCGCGCGACGACATCCAGAATAGCGGTTCCGTCAATATCGAGCAGTTGGTCCAATCACTGCCGTCTGTGAACACTGCAGGCAGCACCACCAAGTCCATGGGTGCCGGTCTTTCAACTTATGGCCTGTCCACAGTATCTTTAAGAGGTCTTGGTGCAAGCCGCTCCCTGATCCTGGTAAATGGCCGTCGCATGGCGCCTTTTGGATACGATTCGGGTTCGGTAGATATTAACGCCATCCCGATGGACGCCATCGAGCGTGTCGAAGTCCTGACCGATGGCGCTTCTTCGATTTATGGTTCGGATGCCATGGGCGGCGTCATGAACTTCATTCTCCGCCGCGACTTCCAGGGCATAGAACTAAATGCCGAAGCCGGCGATTCGGACCGCGGCGGCGGCGGCCGGACCAGCAAGGTCGGTGTCGTGCTCGGTAAAGGTTCGCTGTCGAAAGACAAGTACAACTTCATGCTGACTGCCTCGGTCGAGAACCAGGACATGTTGTTTGCCAAGGACCGCAAGTTCTCTGCATCCGGCAATGTACCGCCGTATTACACAAACGGTGCGACAGGTGGTGGCAATATTGAGGGGGTTTGGGTTCCGGGCCAGACGCGTACCCAGAACCTGCGTAATGCAACGACCAATCCCTATGGCCTCTCCTCCGCCTACTATGGCAACCCTTGGGCCGATGCAGCCAGCGGGTGTATTGACGGCCACTTTCTTGTCCCGGGACCGCAATCACCCAGCACCAGTGCCGGGCGTTGCTTCTTTGATTCAGCTGGCTACGTAGCCCTGATACCAAAGACGGACAAGAAGAGCTTGCTTGGTTCGTTTACCATCAAACTCAACCCTGACACGGAGTTCTATGGCCAGGGATCCTGGGTTGAGAACAAGACCTTGATGCAGTTCCAGCCGTCGCCGGTTCGCGCCAGCTTCCTCGCCACGGACACCGCATTTACAGGCTCAGGCGTTGACGCCGCGTTGTTGATTCGCCCGACGAACCCCAACTATCCGAGCGCCTGGTTGAGGTCTCATGGCCTGGCGGCCATGGACGGTCAGGTTCTGGCAGTAACGTCGCGGGCTTTCATCGCCGGCAACCGCACGCAAAACGACGAGAGCACTCAAACCCGGTTTACCCTCGGCTTCAAGGGTAACTTCATGGGCTTTGATTACGACACGGCCATTACCCGTGACGAGAGCGATGTCAAGGGCGCCGTGGTCGATGGCTATTTCTCCCAGCTTGGACTGGCACGTGTCTTGAACGATCCTGCCAGCACCTGGAATCCCTGGTCTTCAATGGGAACACAACCGGCTGATGTCGCCGCGGGAGTCGCTGCCGCCAAGTATATCGGCGCAACGGCCGGCGGCAAATTTACCCGCACCGGCTGGGATGGCAAGCTTTCCAAGGCGGTCGGCCAGCTTCAGGGTGGCGAAATCGGCGCTTCCCTCGGCGTGGATTTCCGCAAGGAACAGTTTGAAATTACGGCTCCGGCCATCCTTGAGAGCGGCGACATTGCCGGTCTGGGCGGAGGCACGATTCCGATGAAGGCCGGTCGCAATGTGACCAGTGTCTACAGCGAAGTTAACATGCCTTTCCTCAAGAACCTCGAGGTGAATGTCTCCGGGCGCTGGGACCACTACGACGACCTGAAGAAAGATTCCGACCCGATCACCGGCAAGATTTCCGCGCGCTGGACTCCGGTGAGTTCCCTGGTGGTGCGTTCGAGTGCCGGCACAGGCTTCCGTGCGCCCTCGCTGTCCGAGTTGAAGACCCCGGTGTCCCTTGGTTCGACTGCCCAGTTCAACGATCTGATTGCTGGTCAGGACTACCAAGCCAATGGACTGTTTGGCGGCAATCCCAACCTGGTTCCCGAGACGTCCAAGCAGTGGTCCCTGGGTGCAGTGTTTACGCCGATCAAGAATGTCTCGATGCATGCCGATTATTTCTTCATCCAGATCAAGAAATACGTCACCACGGCAAGCCCGGGAGCACTGGTCACTGCAGCACGTGCCGGCCAAACCGGTTTCGTGACCTTCCTGCCTGACGGCACGCCGGATGTGATCGATCAGCGCCAGTTGAATGCGGGTCTGGCCAAGTTTGGCGGTTTTGACTTGGGTGCCAGCTGGAACGACAAATTCAGCTTCGGCCGCCTTGGTGTCGACTACAACGCAACGTACATGGACAAGGCGACTCTCAAGACGCCGGACGGCACCGAAGATGCCCGTGGCAAGATGGTCGATGCTGCCGGCAATTCGCTCAAATTGATCGGCAACGGCGGCGTCATTTTGAAGTACAAGCACAAGATCAACGTCAACTGGTCGCTGGCGGACTGGGGCCTGACCCTGACCCAGAACTACACCGACAAGTATTTCAACGGCTTTGGCCTGATTGGCAGAAAGCCCTACGGCAAAGGCTATTCAATCTTCGATGCCCAGGCACGCTATT
>JBAYVV010000123.1:0-11863 GCA_041674465.1 Sterolibacterium sp. | reverse complement strand
GCATTTCGTCATCGCTCGGCGTGTAGGCCTCCTTGCATTTGCACAGGCGTTTGGCGAGACGCTGCGCCAGGATGCCGAGCAGCGCGTCAGAAAAGTTGAATGGGTCCATGCCCATGTCGAGCAGGCGGATGATCGATTCCGGCGCCGAGTTGGTGTGCAGCGTGGCGAACACCAGGTGACCAGTGAGCGAGGCTTCGATACCGATACCGGTCGTTTCCGCATCGCGCATTTCGCCGACCATGATGATGTCCGGATCGGCACGCAGAAAAGCTTTCATCACCGTCGCGAAATCGAGCCCGGCTTTCTTGTTCACCTGGACCTGGCGCAGACCTTTCTGGGTGATTTCCACCGGGTCTTCGGCAGTCCATATCTTGGTATCCGGCTTGTTCAGATAGCCAAGCACGGAATGCAGGGTCGTCGTTTTGCCGGAACCGGTCGGGCCGCAGACAAAAAACAGGCCGTAGGGCTTGGAGACACACTTCACCAGATTCTCGTAGTTGTGCGGTGAAAAGCCCATGGCGTCGAGCGGTAGCGGCTCACCGGCAGCGAGGATACGCATCACCACGTCTTCGACGCCGCCGGCGGTGGGAATCGTCGCTACGCGCAGCTCGATATCCAGCGGGCCGTACTTCTTGAACTTGATCTTGCCATCCTGCGGCCGGCGCTTTTCCGAGATATCGAGGTCGCACATGATCTTCAGGCGGGTAATCAGTGCGCTGCGGTAGGAGGCCGGCACCTCGATGTAGTTCACCAGCGAGCCGTCCTTGCGGAAGCGGATCTGCGTCTTTTCCTTGCCCGGCCGTGGCTCGACGTGGATGTCGGAGGCCCCCTGCTGGTAGGCCTCGACAATGATCTTGTTGACCAGTCGGACGAGTTCGTTATCTGCCGCAGCACTGACTTCATCGGCACCACTTTCGCCAGGCTCCCCCTCATCCAGGTCGGAGAGCAGGTCGCCCATGGTGCCCATGTCGGAAAGCGCGCCATAGAACTGGTCGATGGTTTTCCGGAACTCCCCGTCGGTGCACACGCGATAGACTATTTTCCCTTTCGGGAAAATGTTGTTGACGATGCGCGAGGCCTTGATCCGTTCGGGGTCCGGCGCCACGACGACAATTCCTTCAGGCGTTTCCTCGACCGGCAGCCACTGGTTTGATTCGACATACTCGCGGCGCAGGTTCTTGAGCAGATCCATCGGTTTGATCCGGTCGGGCCGGAAAGGCTCATAGGGCACTGCGAAAAACTTGGACAGCGCCTGCCCGATGGCGGCCGGCTTGACCTGAAATTCCTTGATCAGCACCTCTTCCAGCGGCACACTCTTGCGCCGCGCCGAGCGCTGCGCAAGATCGAGTTCGGCCGCCGAGATCACCGCACTGGCAACCAGATCATCGTATTTCGTGCGTGTCGCCTGTTGCGGCTTCTGCCGCTGCGTCAGGGCAACCGCAAGCGTTTGCGCAAGCCCCTGCGCGCCCTCCTCGGCAACCGCCGAAAATGGCTGATCGGCCCGGTTGTTGATCAGCTGGACAACGCCAACCAACTCGCCCGATTGACCGTCGACCACCGGCACCACCAGCATCTGCTTGGAACGATAGCCGGTACGCTTGTCGACTTCCTTGAGGAAAGCCATGCGCGGGCTGTAACGCTTGAGTTCGACGTCGTCGTACACGTCGTGGATATTGACCGCCTTTTTGTTGGCTGCGACATAGCCGGCGACGCTCTGGTCGGCGATCGGCAGACGCAAATCCTTGAATGAATTGAGGCCGGTCTTGACCTTGGAGATGATGCTCTGCTTGTCTTCCCCGACCGCATAGATGGTCAGGCGATCGGCGTTGAAGAGCGTGCAGATGTCCTGTGACAACTCCAGCATGATCTCATCGGTATTGGCCGTGGCGTGGATCTTGGTCGTTACGGCCTGGAGATCCTTGAAAAAAGCTGCGCGTGAATTCATCTCGCCGACATTGGCTTTTTCGGACAGGGTGTTGGCAGACATAGGGTTCCGGTTCAGCGGTGGATCTCGGCACGCAGACCATCTTCGAGCCACAAAGCCCGATAGCCGTGCTGCGAGAGAATGAATGCGGCCGCCGAACTGCGGCGACCGCTCTGGCAATAGACGATGTATTCCTTGCTGGCATCGAGCGGGCCGATGGCGTTGCGAATTTCATTCAGGGGAATGTTGATGGCGCCTGGCAGGCGATCGTTCTGATACTCGGAAGGAAAGCGCACATCCAGCCAGAGGGCCCCTTCGGCAACGTGCCGTTCGGCCTCGGCAAGCGATACGCGCTTGAGCAGGGGCTCGCGCAGCAGTTCGATGAAATCCTGCTTGCCCAGACGCAGGAGCACACCATTGGTCCGCATGGTCACGGTTGCATTGCGCAGGCTGTCGGCAACCAACGCCTCCTCGCCAAAGGCATCCCCCCCTTTAAGCTCGGCCAGCGGCAGATCGGCACCACCGACGCGGCGGCTGACTTCGCAACGACCCGATTCGATCAGGTAGTACCAGTCCCCCTCACCGCCCTCACGGAGCACCACCTCCCCCGCTTTCACCTTGATGCGCTCGAAGCGCCGCAACAGTGCATCGATGTTTGCCGATGGCAATTTTGACAAGGCACCGGCTGAAAGGCTTTCGAGGCGAAAAGCGCCGGACATCGTACGCCAGTTGGTTCGCTCGCTGACATCGCCACCGCTCTCGCCGCCGCCAACCTGTGCACTTAATTGGTCCCAGGTGAGCATGATATCGAGCAGATGGTCATCAATACGCATCAGTTCCACATCGGTAATTGCCCGCACTTCGGCACGCTGTGCGAGATCGTGGGACAACGGCCAGCAGGCAGCATCGCAACTGCCGACAAGCACTTCGACACTGCCATCAGCATGGTTAAGCTTGAGCTCACCAGCGACCAGGTAAACCGACTCCCCGTTGAAATCGCCCAGACGAAACGGATTGCTATTGCGCGGCGCATGCTCTGTCCGGCAGAACCCCGCCAACTCCTTCAGGCGGTCGTCGGAAAGTGCACAAATCGGCTGAAAACCGCGCAGTCGCTGGACGGGAATCGTAGCGGGGAGGTCCATTACAGCCATGTCAGAACTCCAATACCTGATTGTTCTGCAGCATGCGTGGCTGAAAGTCACCAATGCAGGTTTCGATCTCACCCATGGTCAGTTCGATCTGGCCCGGTTTGAGGTGGGTAATGTGGATTTCGCAGTCGCGTTCAAGCTTGAGCAACTCGGCTGCAAGCATGTCCGGGCACATGTGCTTGGACATACGGGCGAGCCGCTCTTCGCGGTTGGAAAAGGCACACTCGATGATCAGGTGGCGCAGGTTGCTGATCTTGTTGACCACCGGCCAGAAACGATCGTTGGTCGTGGTATCGCCGGAAAAAACCAGGCTCCCGTCACCGGAGTCCAGGTGGTAGCCGACCGCTGGGACGGTATGCTCGGCCGGGACAGCGGTAACGGTCAGGCCGGAAAGCTTGATCTTCTGACCAACACGGATGACCCGGAAGCGCAGGAAGGGCGCCTCGACGGAAGGGATTTCAGAAAAATCGGGCCACACCGCCCAGTTGAAAATGTGATTCTTGAGAATCTGCAGCACGGCTTCAGTGCAATACACCGTCAGTGGCTTGTCACGCATGTCGCCCACCGTGTCGATCATCAGCGGCAACGTGGCAATGTGGTCGAGGTGGGTGTGCGTCAGGAATACATGGTCGATCATCGCCAGTTCGGCCAGCGACAGATCGGCGACGCCGGTGCCGGCGTCAATCAGTACATCATGGTTGATGAGGATGGAGGTGGTACGCAGGTGCCGACCACCAATGCCACCACTGCAACCGAGAATTCTCGCTTTCATGCGCTGGCTTCCATGCGCTTATTTCGTTTCGAAGACGGTTACGCCATCCCACCCGTCACCCGGCGGATTCTGGCGGAGATGGGCGATGCGCTTGGCGTAGAGCTGATAAAGGTAACAATCCGGACTCAGGCGTAGCAAATTGTAGATCTGGACGTCGGCCTGATCCCAGTCCTGGGCGCGATAGAGGCGCAACGCCTGCTGCCATAGCTTGAGTGCTTCAAGCGTTGCCTTGTCCACCTCGCCGGAAAATCCGAGCGGCTCGAAGATGCCGACCGGCTCATCCTTACCCTTGACACGCACCCGATCCAGCTCACGGAAGACGACATCCTTGAGCAGATCTCGCGTCGACTCGCCGACGATGATGCCAACCCCGTATTGCTTGGTGATGCCTTCAAGGCGTGAGCCAAGGTTCACCGCATCACCCATCACCGTATAGGACTTGCGCACCGGCGAACCCATATCGCCAACAGTCATCGTACCGGTATTGATACCAACACCGATATGAAGTTCTGGCCAGCCGCGCGCCTTGAACGGCGCATCCAGCTTGCGCAGCTCGCGCTGCATCTCCAGTGCCGTCTGCACGGCGTGGCGGGCATGTTCCGGGTCAGCAACCGGCGCGCCCCAGAAGGCCATGATCGCATCGCCAATGTACTTGTCCAGCGTCCCGCGATTGTGGCGCACGACTTCGGTCATCGCCCCGAGGTATTCATTCATCAGCTGCGCCAGCTCCTTCGGGTTGAGCCCCTCGGAGATGGTGGTGAAGCCGCGCACGTCGGAGAAGAGCACCGTCAATTCCTCGTTGCGGCCTTCCATGCTGTAACGCTCCGGGTCGCGCGCCATTTCGTCAACCAGTTCGGGCGGCACGTACTGGCCGAAAAGCTCGGTAAATTGCCGCTTGCTGCGCGACTCGACGAAGTAACCCCACGACATCGACAGCGCATACAAGGCCAGGGTCATCAACAGCGTCGAGGCAAGTGGCAGGAGCAAGCCGCCGGAAACCCAGAGCGCAAAATTGAGGACCACGACCGCCACCAGTACGCCGGCCGCCAAAAGGGTCGCCCGCATGGGCGAAAAAAGCGGCAACAGCAGGGCCAGAACGAGACCGCACAGGGAGAGCATCAGCACTTCGGCACCGAGCACGTAGGCCGGTTTGAGTTTGATGTTGCCGTCAAGCATGCCGGCAACCAGGTTGGCGTGGATTTCAACCCCCGGGTAGGTTGTTGCCACCGGGGTCGCCCGCAGATCCATCAGGCCCGGCGTGGTGGTGCCGACAATCACGATCTTTCCCTTGAGCGCATCGACCGGTAAGCGACCATGCAGGGCATCGGCTATCGACAGGTAGGGAAAACTGCCCTGCGTGCCGCGATAGGGAATAAGTGTGGCGGCCGACTCATCGACCGGAACACGCACGGTGCCACGCGGCGTACTCAGTTCAAGCCACTCGAGACCAGCATAGTGGCGACTCGACATCCCCCCTTCCTCGGCATAGCCGGGATTGATCTTCGGCATGCCGAGCAGCAGACGGACCATGGCCAGCGACAGTGATTCGTAGTAGCCCCCCTGATACTCAACCAGCATCGGCACACGCCGGGAAACACCATCGAAATCGACCAGCGGCACGAAATGCCCGGCAGTCGCGGCATTCGCCTGATACTCGGGAAGGTTGGCACCATAACCATTCCAGGAAGTCAGCGCCAGATTGCGTCCCTTGAAGGTTCCCGCCGGCAGCACCGACTCCGGCAACTGGCCACTGGTCAGCGCTGTCGAGAGATTGGTGAAATAGTAGCCGAGAACGACCGGACGACCGGCCATTGACTCAGCAAAGCGGCGATCGTAGTCGAGGCTTGTGCGCAAGCCCTTGAGGGTGCTCTGGTAGGCCGGATCGTCCTTGAGTTCCTTACGCCCGATCGCCTCCAGCGAGCGCAACCCGGAGCTCTCGTCGGGTTCGGCAAAGACCACGTCGAAGCCAAGCACGGCGATACCATAGTGATCGAAGAGCCGATCGACCAGCGCCGCCATCTTGTCGCGGCTCCAGGGCCAGCGACCGCCTTCGGCCAGACTCTTCTCGTCAATATCCAGGATGACGATGCGCTCATCGACGCCACCCGGCATGGTCAAGCGCAGACGCGCATCGTAGATGAAGGCGTCCAGTACGCTGACCAGCGGAATCTGGTAAAAACGGCCGGCATGCCCGAGAAAGACGAGCCCGAGCAGCAAGCCGAGCACAATCTGGACGAGGTGTTTTTTCAGGCGATCCACGACGATTCTGTCCGCTGGTCAGGATTCGCTCAGGTCTTGAAGAAGAACTCCATTTTGACGCCGGCGATCTCGATGACATCGTGATCCTCAAGCTGATGCGCCTGCGCATCCAGCGTCTTGCCATTGATCACAGGAAATTGCGCACCCTCGACATGGGTAATGAAGAAGCCGTGCGGCCGCTTGGCAATGACCGCGACCTGAACACCTGGCTTACCAAGCGTCGTCAGCGTCTTCGTCAACTCCAGTTCGCGGCCGGCGTTTGCCCCGTTCAGGATCTGGATCGATGCGGCGAGTGCGACGACCGGCGCCGGCGCAGCAGCCGGTTGTGCCTGCAAGCCGCCGGCATGGGTATCCCCGAAGGTCTTTGGTGCCGGTGCAGTTGCCGAACCGACTGCAGGGCTTGCCGCTGCCGCAGCAACCGCAGCAGCAGCCGGAGGGGGCGCTGGCTCAGCCGCTGGCGCCGGGCGGATCATGTTCGGCCGCAGCACCATGGTTTTCTCGAAATCGGCCGCATCGGTCACGTGCGCAGCCTGTTCGGCGATGTACTTGAGCTTGTATTTGCCGAGCTCGACGACATCGCCATTTTTCAGGAAATGCTTCTTGACCGGCTGCCCATTCACCAACGTGCCGTTGGTACTGTTGAGATCCTCAAGAAATGAATCATTGAGAATCGTCACAATCGCCGCGTGCTCGCCGGAAATCGCCAGATTGTCGATCTGGATATCATTGTGCGGCTTGCGCCCGAGGGTCATCCGTTCCTTGATGAGCGGAATTTCCTTCAGTACCAGACCGTCCATGGAGAGAATCATCTTCGCCATTTTCTTCCCGTCCCTTACTTGAACCAGTTGAGGAGTTTTGCCCACCAGCCTTTGGCAGTGGGGAATTCACGCAAGACTTTCACCAGAATCACGGACACGTTATCGCGCCCGCCATTGTCGTTCGCCATCTGGATCAACTGCGTTGCCGCAAGCTCCAGATTTGCCCCGAGCATCTGCAGCGTCATCGCCGTTTCTTCATCCTCGACCATGTCGTTCAGACCGTCGGAGCAAAGCAGATAAAGGTCGCCCGGCAGCACCTCATGATCGTGCAACTCGGTTTCCACCTCGGGATCCACCCCAAGCGCACGTGTAACGAGATTCTTGTTCTGCGAATGGCGGGCATCCTCAGCGGTGATCATGCCGGCGTCAATCTGCTCCTGCAACAACGAGTGATCGCGTGTCAGCTGCACGAAATCGCCGTCGCGCAGGCGGTACAGGCGAGAATCGCCGATATGCGCCGCAGTCAGCGTATTGTTGTGAAACAAGGCCAGAACCAGCGTTGTTCCCATGCCGGCATACTGCGGCTGACTTTCCGCCGCATGGTAGATCGCCGCGTTGGTCTGCGCCACCCGATCAAGAATCGCCGTGTGGGCAAAGGGCACACCACCCGTTTCTTCGGTGTCGGGAGCACGGGCGACGAAGGCCGCCTCCAACTCGGTCGATAGCACGGTCGTAGCCATGCCGCTGGCCACTTCGCCGGCATTGTAACCACCCATACCGTCGGCCAGGATAACCAGGCCACGATGCGGGTTGCCGAAGACCGAATCTTCATTGTGCGAGCGCACCATGCCCGGATCGGTCTTGACGACAATCTCGAGCGCTTCAGAAAGACTTGTCCCCACGCTCTCTCCTAGAGGTTGATATCGACATCGGGGGCAGTCCCCGATGGCTTTGTATTCATGCAGTCACGCAAATCGCGGGCCATTTCATCGCCGGTCTGATAACGTTCCTCGATGTTTTTGCAGAGCGCCCGGTCGATGATCGCGGCCAGGCACGGCGGCACATCGGGCCGCTTTTCCATAATATCGGCATGTGGCTCGTTGGCAATCTTGAACATCAACTGAGCCATCGATTCTCCGGAAAACGGCAACTGCCCGCATGACATCTGGTACAGGGTAACACCGAGCGAGAAGAGATCGGAACGTCCATCGATCTTCTTGCCGGCCAGCTGTTCCGGCGACATATAGCTCGGCGTTCCCAGAACCATGCCGGTTTTTGTCTTCGACGAGTCGGTGATGCGGGCAATGCCAAAGTCAGTCACCTTGACCTGATCGCTCTCGGCCTCGTACATGATGTTGGCCGGCTTCACATCGCGGTGCACCACGCTGTTCTTGTGTGCATAAGCCAGCGCCTCGGCAACCCGGGCAATGATGCTGGCCACCTGCGACAACGGCAGCAGCCCGGCCGGTTTGGTCTGCGGCACCAGGTCATGCCCCTTGAGAAACTCCATCGAGATGTAGGCAAGGTCGTGCTCCTCACCAGCATCGAAAATGGTCACGATGTTCGGATGATTCAGCCGGCCAGCGGTTTCTGCCTCGCGGAAGAAGCGCTCCTTGACGTCAGCCAGTTCGTCCTCATCAAATTCCTGTGACAGCGCCATGGTCTTGATCGCCACGACGCGGTTGATCTTCGGGTCGCGACCGAGATAGACGACACCCATGGCGCCCTTGCCGAGCTCCTTCTCGACCTGATAGCGGCCAAGCATGGGTTTCTGCACATCGCCGTTATCAAGAATCATCGTGCTGGCATTGGTTCTGCCACCGCCACCACCGAGCATGACCGTTTCCGACATCTGTTTGGCACGGGCGATACGTTGCGCCAGATCGCGGAAGTCGAGGCGATACTCGGCCATGTAGCGGAACACCGCCTCAGCCTTGTTGAACTGCCGCTTGCGCTCGAAATCAAGGGCCAGGTTGTAGAGGTTTTCCATCAGCGCATCGTCAAGCGGGCACTTGCGGAACTTGTCGAAAGCCATATCGAGCTGACCCTGCCCCTGGAAGGCCAGGCCGAGCATGCGGTTGGATTCGGCAGAATCAGCCTCCGACTTCTCTTTCCCGCGCTCGGTGACCAGGAAACGCTTGGTCGTCAGCAACAGGTGGCCGACCAGCAGCAACGATGCTGCAGCCATCAGCGGTATCCACATGCCAGCGCCGACCATCAACCCGAAGTGGGTACCGATCAGCGCCACCAGCAACAGGGCTGTAGCCAGGGCGCCGAAACCCGCCGAAAGCCTTGGCAGCAGGACAATGATATAGGCGGCGATCAACAGGAAGGCAGCGAACGAGGCATAGTTCCCCCAGACCGGGGTGACAAAGAAATGCTCCTGCAGGATCGACGAGACGGAATGCGCCAACGTCAGCACCGGCGCCATCGCCGGCGACACCGGCGTCACCTGGCTGGCACCGACACCTGCTGCTGTCGCACCGATGAGGACGATCTTGTCCTGATATTTTCCCGCCGGGATCTTGCCCGTCAGGACATCGTAGAAAGAATCAACCTGAAAGGCCGGCTTATCACCACGATCCTTGTAGAAGAAGGTATTCATCTGCGTCATGCCATCAGTCTGGATGCGCAGGTTGCCGAGGCGAACCTCCTCGCCCAACGTCGCCTTGATGTCGGCCGGACCGAGATTCAGACTCCGGGCCGCCACCAGCAGGGAAAGTGACGGAAAATAAATATCGTAATAGCGCAAGAGCAGGGGTTCGGCGCGAATGCCGCCATCAACATCGGCGCTGGCATTGAGGTGGCCGATGGCTGAGGCGTGAATTCCCACAGCCTCGATCGGCATCAGCACGGAGGCGGTTGGCCAGGCATCCCCATTGGCATCGCTGACCTGAGGCAGTCGGTTCCTTGCCACATACTCCGGCAGCGGCTTGTCTGGCCGCCCTTTCGGGTCACCCAGAGTAAACAGCATCGGCAACACCACAGCCCCCGAGCGCTCGACGCTTTGAGCGAGAATCCGGTCCGTGTTGAGCGTACGCTCGGCTTCCGCCAGCAGATTGCCCATTTCGACCAGCTGCGGCGCTTCAACGCCAGCAGCCAGCACCTGCCCATGCAGATCGGTCAGCTTGGTGACATAGCCGTAGCCAGCATCGACCTGCGGCTCGAAAAACAGGGAGGTATTGACAACCACCTTGGCCTTGGCCGTCGTCAGCAGATCGGTCATTTTGGCGTGTAGATCACGCGGCCAGGGCCAGCGCCCGAGGTTGGCAATCGAGGCATCATCGATGGCTATCACGGCAACGCGGGCCAGTGGGTCGCGTGAAGAAGACTGGACCCCCCAGTCGTAGGCCTTGCGCTCCAGGCTCTGGACCAGGTCGCCATTGGCCAGCACGAGCATGGCCACTGAAACGATCAGCCCGAAAAACCAGTCCGCCTTCCAGAATCCGGTCTTGCGCATACCTGCCTCCGTCAGCCGGTTTGGTACCAGCTATTTTTATTGATCGACTGCTCCGGAATAGCGCCTCGCGAAGCGTCTATCCAACCTGAAATTCGGCAAGAAACAAGCAACAAATAGCCGAAAAACAGGCGACTACCCAGCATTCTTACCGTGACGCCTCAAAACAGTCAATGTCGGCACCAGGCAACTGACGGGATTTCGTGCCACAACGTCGCGCGCGGCTGGCCTTTCCGACTAGTCGACGACCACATCGCGCTGGCGCCGGCTACGGTGCTCAAGCCACTTTCCGACGCCCACCACCAGCACCACAGAGGCTGCGGCGACGGCTGTCCCGATCCATGCAGGCAGCGGTGCAATCAAGCCAGCGATCCCGGGATCGCTCCAGATCATGGCGCCGGCAACCCAGCCGAGCAGACCGGCACCGACGACAACGACTACCGGCCAGCGCTCCATGAGATGCAGGATGACCTGGCTGGACCAGATGATCAGCGGAATGCTGACAAGCAAGCCGAACAGCAACAGGAAGAGATTACCGTGCGAAGCGCCCGCTACGGCGATCACGTTGTCCAGACTCATGACAAAGTCGGCGACGATGATCGTACGCACCGCTCCCCACAAATGACCAGCCGGGGAAATATCATGTCCCTCGCCGTCATCCGGCACCAACAGCTTGATGCCGATCCAGAGCAGGAGGATGCCGCCGACCAGCTTGAGCCAGGGCAGGTTCAACACCAGCGCGGCCAGCATGGTCAGCACGATGCGCAGGCCAACTGCACCAGCCACGCCCCAGAGGATGCCCTGGCGCCGCTGCTCCGGCGGCAGATTGCGGCAGGCGAGGGCAATCACGACGGCATTGTCTCCGGAGAGAACGATGTCGATCATGATGATCTGGAAAACGGCAACCCAGAACTCGGGAGCCAGCAAGGAATCGGGCAAGTGCAACCTCACGCCTGAGTGCATTCAAGGAAGAGCCGGATTTTATCGCGAAAGCTCCCTCTGCCGAGGCCCGGCGCCTATAATCGCCTGCATCCCGGATGCATCGAGACGCTTTCCAATTTATGAATACACATTGCCTCAGCAAACCCTTGGCGGCGTCACCCGCCCGGCCAAAACCACTCACTGCGTCGGCCTCGCTTGCCTGTGCAGCCATACTGCTTGGCTCGCTGGCATGCAGCACGAGTTACGCGGCGCAATGGCTTACCGTCGTTCCGGACAAAAAGGGAAAAGTTGAAGTCGACACCGCCAGCATCGAGCGCAGCCCCGACGGCAAGGTACTTGTCTGGCACCGGGAGACCTATACGCCAGCGCGACTGCAGGAAGCCTGGGCTTTTTCCTACAGCAGCGTCAAGCAGCTCACCGCATTCCAGTGTGAGAAGCGTCTGAATGCACCAATACGCAGAATTTTCTATGGTGCCAGCAACAGCGAACTGAAGTCGGAAGGCTTCGACGCCACGAACGCAACTCCCATCGTCCCCGAAACACCGGTCGAAGCCGTGTTCAACTACGCCTGTAAAAAGAAGGCTGAAGTCAAACCGGCAGAAG
>JBAYVV010000122.1:0-11917 GCA_041674465.1 Sterolibacterium sp. | reverse complement strand
GCAGCAGTGGCAAGGGGATTGCCGACAATCTGGTCAGCCTGATTCAGGGCATGGTCGGATCCAGTGGCAGCATCCAAAAGGATACGGCGGCCATCAACAAGGACATCTCGACGATCAACACCAGGAAAACCAAACTAGCCACGGCACTCACGAACCAGGCGAATGCATTGGTGAAGGCATACTCCTCGCAGCAGAGTTCTACGACGGGTAACAGTAGCAGTCTCTCGTTGTTCAGTTTCCTCGACCAGTAACGCCCCACATTTCGTGAGCGTGCCTTCCTCAACTTTGGTTCGGACCAGCGAGCGGCCGGTGTCCAAACAGGTAGCGGACCAAACTGACAATTCAGGCACGGTCGGGTAATTGCTGCCGACAGATGAAAGCGCGAATTTTTCGCGTCTTATGGTCTGTAGACTCCAATATTCAACGACAGCAAGCACCGAGTTCGAAAAGTTGAATCGTAACTTTCTACCCTAAGCGGACAGTTAAGGTATGGACAATTTGAGGCCAACGATACCGGCAAGAATGAGAGTGAGGCTCAGTAGTCGAACTGCATTGGCCGGTTCGCCAAACAAGACCATGCCCAATATTGCAGTGCCAATGGCGCCGACACCAACCCACACCGCATAAGCCGTCCCCACGGGAAGTGTTTTCATGGCAACGCCGAGCAACCCGACGCTGAGCGTCATGGACAAAATTGTCCAGACAGTAGGCCACGTCCGTGAAAAGCCCTCGGTGTACTTAAGTCCAATCGCCCAGCCGATTTCAAAGAGCCCAGCGACCAACAGGATTCCCCAGTTCATGAAACGCTCCTAATGATGAGGGGCCGTCCCCGATGCGAAATGGAGCGGTGAGGTCGTCCTCACTTCCTTATGGTAACTAGCAAATGGTATCAGAACTGTTGTCCGCTTATGGCCGATTGTTGGTGCTGGCCGATGGCGGCCTCTGGGAATCGAGATTTAGGCCGGGGAAAAGGCAGGGCAGGAAAGATTATTTTCTCGATTGCTGAGGAAGAATCCGAGTAAATCGTACTTGGCGCTACCCCTGCGTTTGGCCTCTACTCCAGCGTAAAGCCCACCTTCAGTGTTACCTGCCAATGATCAACCTTGCCGTCAACTACATGGCCACGGGTCTCAGTGACAACGAACCAACTGATGTTGCGTATCGTCTCATTTGCCTTGGTAATAGCTCCGCTCACAGCATGTTCCATGCTTACCTTGGAGGAACCCGTCAGTTCTATCGTTTTATATACATGGTTGGTCATCACATTACTCTCCAAAGTTGATCGGCTTGTGTTCTGGAATCTTAGTAGTATTGCGTTGGAACCTCAAACAGAAGGCACAGGCTAGAAAAAGGGAACTGGCCGCTGAGCGTCTTACCTTGGGCCCTTGGCCGTCTGTATCAGTTCAGCCAGACGTTTCATTTGCGTAGGATAGTCGTAATCAGATCGCGATTCACTGGTTGCGGCAAATATTCCGTTGTCACCAGGCGGGTTCGGAGATGCCAAAATTCTATGCTGGGATCTTTCAGGTTTTGAGTTAGATAATTTGAGAGGCTACCGTCATTCGGGGCATCGATGGGCCGGTGTTCACCAGTTTGCCGTCGTTCCCAGTAACGAAGGTAATGACGGCTCCTTGCTGTTACTTCGCGATCGTGAAGGTCCGTAGTGGAGCATCGAAAATTTAATATCGGCTTTCCGGAAGCGAGTTTGAAGTTTTCAATTTCGGCTCGCGCCATCAAGGAGTCGTTGGCAGCAATTTTGTCTACAACCGGTTTCCTGCTAACAAGATTTCCCAGGTCCGTGAAGTGATTGATCCTACGACGGCAGAATAACTTGAACCAGTTACAGTTCCGTCCCACGCAGGATGAATCGCGCTTTCGCAGTTATTCACCCACTTTCAGCAATTCTCCGTATTGCTACACTTGGCTAAGTTCCGGAAGACAGTCGCAAGCATTCGACCGTCCTTGGCCCAAGCCGCAATACCGGTTTTTGCGTTAAAGACTTTGACGTAACCGGCCTGGTCACTGAGGAATTGGCTCACCGCTTTAGTGTGATTGCCAGTGCGGCAGGTGAAAATGAGTGGGTCGGCCTGCAGGAGATGGGGATGCAGGCCGTTGGGAATGGTCATGCCCTTGCTTCGATGGCTTGAAGTTCAGCGAAAGCGGCCACCGGGGCCACCGTGAAATCCCGGCCCGCTTTCCATCAGTCCCTTGTCCAGCATAGCCTTCTGCTCAGCCGTCAGCGCGGCATACAGAGTCTTCAATGCTGTCGTCATCTGCTCTCCCTGCTCGATGCGCTTCTTGGCCCACTGATTGCGCGCCTCCATGCGCTCCGGCACCGTGGCTGGAGCATTCTCCTGCATGCTCTTCGCCCAAGACTGCATCGCTTCGGCTTGTTGCCGTTTTTGGTCGGAGAAGGTTTTCCAAACGGCTTCCTGTGCTGGCGCGATTTTCAGCTCGGCCTTGAGCCAAGCCAAGTGGCCTTCTGTCATGGCTTGCGGGTTGCCGAAACCGGCGCCGCGTCCCATGCCCATGCCGGGACCGAAACCCGGTCCCATTCCGGGACCACCGCCCTGTTCCTGCATGCAGCCGTGACCAAAACCGGGACCCGGGCCGAACCCGGGATTGGCGTTAGCGAAGGTGGCAAGACCCAGTCCCAGACCGGCGACTGCGCCGATGACGAGTTTGTGTGTGCGTTTCATGATGCTCTCCTATGCGTGAATTAAGGGTTGCTCTGTTGCTGTCGGCTATTTGAGCAGCGCAATGTAAAAACGGCGTAGGAGATTTGTACGCCACGGCGTTGTTGTTGCGGCTTGATACACTAGGGTACAAAAATCACCGCTCAAGCGGTTATAAATGCGGACATGGAAACTATGGACCACGTTCTGGTCGTCGATGACGACGTCGAGATACGCAATCTGCTCGGCGATTACTTGCGCAAGAATGGCTACCAGGTTACGGTCGTGGCCGATGGCAAGGCGATGCGTACCACCCTGACGCGCAGCCGCATCGACCTGATCGTCCTCGATCTGATGCTGCCTGGCGAGGATGGTCTGAGCCTGTGCCGCAGGCTTCGCGCAGAAGCGGATACTCCGGTGATCATGTTGACGGCGCGCGGCGAAGAGACAGACCGCATCATCGGCCTGGAAATGGGCGCCGATGATTATCTGGCCAAGCCCTTCAGTCCGCGCGAGTTGCTGGCGCGCATCAAGACCGTGCTGCGGCGTTACCGCAGCCTGCCACAAAACCTCCGCGCCGACGATGCCCGCGTGTTGCGTTTCGCCGGATGGTCGCTGGATACGGCGGCACGCCATCTGGTTTCGGCCGAGGGCGTGGTCGTTTCACTGAGCGGCGCCGAATACCAACTGCTGCGCATTTTTCTCAGCCATGCCGGTCAGGTACTAACGCGCGACCAGTTGATGCTGCTTGCCAAGGGGCATGAAGCCGATCCCATGGATAGGACAATTGATCTGCGCGTAAGCCGTCTGCGCCACCGTCTCGGCGACGATTCTGCCGAACCGCACATCATCAAGACGGTGCGTGGGGAAGGCTACTTCCTTGCCGCCGCTGTGGAGATGACATGAGGCTGCGCTTGTTGCCCAGGAGCCTGTATGGCAGGCTTGTTATGGTCCTGCTTGGCGGCTTACTCTTAGCGCAAGCCGCCACGTTTCTCATTAACCGCACTGAGCGCGATCAGTTGCTGTTTCGTGCTGGCGGAATGCGTCTTGCGCAACGCATCGCCGACATCGTCAAGCTGCTCGACAAATTACCCGACACCGAGAGGCGGAAGGTTGTGGCGCTGTTTAATACTCCTCCGTTGAGAGTATCACTTGATTCACCCCCTTTGACTCCAGACGAAGAAGGACAGGATTCGGATTTTCGTCAGACCATGTTCAAGTCGGTGCTGCAAAGGACGCTCGGTGAGCAGACGAAGATCAGTATCAGATGGATGGAGGAAACCCCACCGCCAAGAGTATTCGGCGGCCAGTCGTGGGGCATGGGCGGCCGACATGACATGGGTGGTCCAGGCATGCCGCCACAATCACCCGCAGGACCCTCCTTCCTGGTTCAAATTCCCCTGCAAGACGGCGTACTGGTGACCTTCGACACAACCTTGTCGCCGCAGACTACGCCTCCGCCACTGCGCCTGGCATTAACTCTCTTGGTGCTGCTGGGTAGTGTCGTTCTGCTCGCGCTGCTGGCTGTGCGTTGGCTGGTCAACCCGCTGTCTTCGTTGGCCCAGGCGGCCGATCAACTCGGCCAAAACATCGACAGACCTCCTCTGCCCGAAACCGGTCCGACCGAAGTCAGACGTGCGGCAGCCGCTTTTAACACCATGCAGCGCCGATTGGCGCACTTTATCTCCGAGCGCACCAGTCTGCTCACCGCCATGTCGCATGACCTGAAGACGCCGATCACGCGCTTGCGGTTGCGTACGGAGATGCTTGACGATGAGTCCACGCAGCGAAAGTTTGTGCAGGATCTCGATGAAATGGAAGCGATGGTGACACAGACGCTGGAGTTCATGCGCGATGGCAGCGCCAGCGAGGCCATGCAACCCGTCAACCTCATGGCCTTACTTGAGAGCATGCAGGCCGACTACCGCGACACGGGCAAAATCGTTGAAATTATCGGTGAGATCCGGCAGCCATATTTCGTCCGTCCGCTGGCCATGCGGCGCTGCCTGGGAAACTTGGTGGATAACGCATTGCGCTATGGGCAACAGGCCACGATCGAGATAGAAGAACAAGGAGGGGGCATGCTGCTGCGGATCCGCGATACCGGCCCCGGCATCCCTGAGAGCGAACTCGAAAAGGTCTTCGAGCCCTTCTATCGAGGCGAATCTTCACGCAGCCGCGAAACCGGTGGCACCGGCCTGGGCCTGGGCATCGCGCGCAACATTGCCCGCGCACATGGGGGGGAGATCACATTAAGGAATCGACCAGAAGGTGGCCTCGAGGCCAGCCTTCTCCTGCCCGGATGACGGCGTTCGATGATCACGAGGCAAGCACTGCATCAATTTCAGCTCCGAACCTTGCATGCACCAGCAAAGAAGCCTTTAGCAAGGTTAGGTTAATGAGTTTTCAAAAAGCCGGGAGCATCTGTCGCCTCGACCATCGAGAGGCCGGTCTCCGCCGGTTAGCCGTCCTTCCTGGCGGCATTGCCACTGGCCGGATTTTGCTGGTTACTGACGTAGAGGCCAGTCATGCGGCTACTTGCGTGCTAGGAGACTGTCAGGAATTATTCGTGCGCCAGCGTACCGACGCTACCTGGCTGAGAGACTATGTTGCCCGCATGATTTCGCCATCGGCCAGATTGCCTGGCTCGGCTGGCGATTGAAGATCGCCGCACGAAGGGCACTAGCCGACAGTAAATCAGGAATCTTAGCGTTGTCCACCTCTGGAAAATCGGTCAAAGATGACATGCGACTCAAGTAAGCCGTTGGTGATCGCGGCGACGCTGGAAGCGGAAGTCCCGGTCGGGAGCGCATCGCCTGCGATTCCCGTGCTGGCTACTGGGCCGACTGCTATCGTTGCGGCCGGGGCAGGAAAACACTTGGCGCTGGTGATACTTGCCACCCTCGCAGTAGTGTTCGCATTGAGGTGGGCGCAGAGTTTTGTGATTTCGCTGCTGCTCGGAATTCTTTTCGCGTACACCCTCAACCCTCTGGTCGTATGGCTCGAACGGCTCAGGATTCCCCGCGTGGCGGGCACCAGCCTGGTGATGGTGACTGTCTTGTGCGCACTAGTTCTGGGCAGCTACTCTTTGCATGGGCAGATACAGACGATCCTTGATCAGTTGCCCGAAACGGTGAGCAGGATCTCGGCAAGTCTGACCACTTCGAACCGGGGTGAAACCAGTACCATGCAGAAAATGCAAACCGTTGCGCGCGAGATCGAGAAGGCGACCAGCCAGCCGACAAGTATTCCGGCGGCGACGAAGCAACCGACACGGCATGTTGTTATCGATGCACCAGATTTCAAAATTGGTAGCTTCCTTTGGGCAGGCTCAATGGGTGTGGCAGGGCTGATTGGCCAGGCAACCATGGTAGTCTTCCTGACCTATTTCCTCCTGCTGACCGGCGACACATACAAGCGCAAGCTGGTGCGTGTGACGAGACCCTCGTTGTCGCACAGAAAAATCACCGTACACCTCCTCGATGGCATCAATGATTCCATTCAGCGCTACATGTTCATGCTGTTGGCAACCAACGTGCTGGTGGGTTTGCTCACCTGGATCGCCTTGCGCTGGTTCGGTCTGGAGAATGCCGGCGCCTGGGCTGTCACTGCCGGCCTGCTCCACGTCATCCCCTACTTTGGCCCGGCAATCACCGCTGCCGCGATTGGCATGGCGACATTCATGCAATTCGACTCCCTGGTGTCGGCACTGCTGTTCGCCGGCGCTTCACTGGTGATTGCCACCTTTGTCGGAACCTTTGTCACGACCTGGATGACCGGCAGAATTGCCAAAATGAACAAGGCGGCTGTGTTCGTCTCGCTGTTGTTCTGGGGATGGCTGTGGGGCATCTGGGGCATGCTGCTGAGCATTCCGATCACGGTCATCTTGAAGGTGGTGGCTGAGCATGTCGAACAACTGGAGCCGGTGGCCGAGTTGCTGGGAGAATAGAAGTCTCCAGCTTGATTCGGTATCCTGATCGTCGCTTTACCCCGGCTTCGATCTTTAGGATTGCCCACCGTCACCTTGTTGTCCAACAGATCTGCCACCCATTCCCAAGTGGCATTCCCCTTGAACGTATGCGCCGCATTCAGGAGGTCCTGGGCAAGCGTCCAGCGCGTCGATCGGCCGCTCGCAAGTTCTCCTCCCCAATAGGCCAGACCATCTGTATCTGCCCCATCCGGCCGTCCCAGCACGTTCTTGTAGAAGACATTAATGAAATTGGTGTTCGACATGGTCGTAGAGAACTTCGTCTTGGACGAATATTGATCAGAAGCCCCGATGTTGTAGAACGTCTCGGAAATCTGAGCAAGGGTCTTCCCGGAATTGTATTCGTCAATCCAGTAGCTGATTCCATCCGCGTCGGGAACGCGATTGAAGAAGGCGATGTAGAGTTCGGTTACACGCTGACCCGCTTTATGGTCTGGCTAGTATATCGATAGAATTAATCGAATCTGTTAGAACGTATTTCGATGGGACCGCAGCACCCGAGGTGAAAAGACTACCTAGTGCCCGGAGGTTTCTTCGACGGCGCATCCACGTCAAGCTCACGCCAGCCGTCAATTCCCAGCTTGTTCAGAGTTTCGATATTCCTTTCGTAAATCAATGCCGCATCGGGAAAAGCGGCCGTAGACCGGACCAGACTAGCCTCGCGCAGCAAGTGCAAAATGGGATATGGTGCGCGATTAGTGTAGTTGGCAACGTCATCCGCTTCGGCATCAGCAAACACGTAGTCCGGATGAAAACTCGCTACTTGGAGAATGCCGGTGAGACCATAAGATTGAAGCACGACCTCGATCAGATCGAGGAAGAGTGCAAAGTTGGCGAAGTCGTCCAGAACGTCAGGCGTGATGAGCAAGGTGGTGTCGACGTCTTCGGGCCTGGCTTCGGTCAGAAATTTCAGCTCCCGTGCGAGATCGTCGAGCAAGGCATCTTCGGTCTGCGCATGACTGACGACATAACGAACTTGGCCTTTAATATGAACCGCCTTGGCAAAGGGGCAGAGATTCAATCCAATCACAGCGCGCTCCACCCATTTTCTGATGGCAGCGCTGATTTCTGCGTCCCGAGCGGTCTGGCTGTCCACTGACGCGGGATATCGCTCAGCCGGCCTGGTACAACTTCCGACGCTCTTCTTCGATCAGCGCCAGCTTTACTTCTTCCAGAACTGCAGCCACATCTGCGATGCGATGGTCCGCTTCGATGTGGCCAGTCAGTTCCCTGTCGGGAGTCAATTGACCTGCCAAGTAGAGCCGCCAGATTTCCTTGCCATATTGAAGGGAAGCCAGTTGGGGCGAGAAACGACTGAAGTAGCTTGTCAGGTTGGCGACGTCCCGCTCCAGCATACTGGCGGCGTTGCTGTTGCCGGCGGCATCAACGGCCTGTGGCAAGTCAATGATTACCGGACCGTCGCTGCCGACCAGAATATTGTATTCGGACAGATCGCCGTGGATGATACCGGCACACAGCATTCGCACAACCTGATTGATCAGACCGGCGTAGAGTTTCAGCGATTGTTCCGCTGACAGTTCGATATCATTCAACCGCGGCGCCGGATTGCCTTCGGTATCAGTCACCAGCTCCATCAGCAGTACACCCTCGTAGCAAATATACGGCTTGGGTACGCTCACACCGGCGGCGGCCAGGCGATACAGGGCATCGACTTCTGCGCTTTGCCAGGCTTCTTCCTGCATCTGGCGGCCATAGCGCGTTCCCTTCTCCATGGCGCGCGCCTGCCGGCTGTTCTTGACCTTGCGGCCCTCCTGGTAAGACGCATTGTTGCGAAAACTGCGCTGCTTGGTGTCCTTGTAGACTTTGGCGCAGCGGATCTCTTCGCCGCAACGGACCATATATACGGTGGCCTCCTTGCCGCTCATCAACTGCCGCATGACTTCGTCTACCAAGCCTTCGGCAACCAGTGTCTGCAGTCTCTTCGGGGTTTTCATGAGCGCGGGCCTACTCGGCCTGGCCCTGAAGAAATTGTACTTTCAGCTGCTTGCCTTTAACCTTGCCGGCCGACAACTTGCGCAGCGCTTCCCGCGCAATGCTGCGCTCGACAGCGACATAGGTGGTGAATTCGGTGACATTGATTTTGCCGATTTGCTCCTTGCTGAATCCGGCTTCTCCCGTGAGAGCCCCCAGTACATCGCCGGGACGAATTTTTTCCTTGCGACCGGCCAGGATCTGCAAAGTGGCCATGGGCGGCGTCAGCGGTGTCGGTGTCACTTTGGCTGGGTCAGAGGAAGCCTGCAGGCTGTCCAGACTATGCCATTCGAGGCGACTGCCTTGCGCTGTTTCGATGCAGCCAGCACGCCGCATCTCTGGGTCACTCACCAGACTGAGCGCCCATCCTGCCTGGTCGACGCGCCCGGTGCGACCGATCCGATGAACATGCACTTCAGTGTCCGGCGTGACATAGACATTGATCACCGCTTCCAATTGCGTAATATCCAGGCCGCGCGCGGCCACATCGGTGGCGACCAATACCGAGCAGCTACGATTGGCGAATTGCACCAGGACTTGGTCGCGATCGCGCTGCTCCATCTCGCCATGCAACGCCAAAGCAACGAAACCGTCGGCACGCAATGCTTGCAACAGTTCACGGCATTGTTGCCGAGTATTGCAAAATGCCAGGGCACTGACTGGCCGATAGTGGTTCAGCAACTGCGCGACAGCGGAAAAACGCTGGTCATTGGTTATCCTATAAAAGCGCTGGCGGATCTTGCTGTCTGCGTGCTGTTCGAGCAGCTTGATCTGCTGTGGCTGGCGCAGGAATTGCTGACTCAGGGCCGCAATCCCTTCGGGAAAGGTGGCCGAGAACAGCAGAGTTTGTCGCTCCTTGGGACAAGCCTGCGCCACGACAGCGATATCGTCAAAGAATCCCATGTCGAGCATGCGATCGGCTTCGTCCAGCACCAGCGTGCTCAGCGCTTCCAGATTGAGGCTGCCGCGTTGCAGGTGATCCATGATACGGCCCGGGGTGCCGACCACAACGTGGGCGCCGTGTTCCAGACTGGAAATCTGCGGCCGCATCATGCTGCCACCGCACAGGATCAGGACTTTGATGTTGTCTTCGCCGCGCGCCAGGCGGCGAATTTCTTGTGCCACCTGGTCGGCCAGTTCCCGCGTCGGACAAAGCACCAGTGCCTGCACGGCGAAACGACGCGGGTTCAGCTTGGCCAGCAAGCTCAGAGCGAAGGCCGCTGTTTTGCCGCTGCCAGTCTTGGCTTGAGCAATCAGGTCATGACCGGCAAGTGCGAGGGGCAGGCTGGCTGCCTGAATCGCCGTCATTTGCTGGTAGCCTAAATGCTGCAGGTTGAGCAACGTGGCGGGTGCCAGCGGCAACTGCGCAAACGACAGGTTAGGTCCACCACCTGCTGCCGGGATTGCAATAGCAGGTGTGACTGAGGACAGGGCAACTGGCGGGATAGGCTTCATGCTGATTATGGGGGCAGGCGGGAGCGCCAGGCTATAGAGAGAAACGAATGCATTGCTTGGCGGATGGCGCTCAAACTCGTCATCGTTCGCCCGGCGCACAAACAAGAAAGCCCGCAGCATTGCGGGCCTGGCCAGTATTGTACACGTTTGATCGCGCTACAAGAATTGCTCCCCGACCAGAACTGAGACTCCCTGCAATCTTCCTGGCTGATTGCACAGCGCTGTCCTTAAAATGCAGGCGCTGTGACAGACCAGTTTACACGCGACTGTAGCTGCTCGCGCCAGAAGACTTAGTGTCTCTTCCTTGCTAGTACTTAGCGTTCGGGAACGGCGGCTTTGGAGGAGTGAAAATCCAATGGTTCCTTTGCGGCTGCGAGTTCTTGAGCGTCACTGGCTCTTCGCGTTTAGGTTTGTACGCTGCCTGTCCGCAGTGGCAGGCCGATCAAGGTGCGCCAGAGGTTGCTGGGCAGGCTGCGTACAAACCTAACGTTCCCGGTCTTAAGCAATAGCGTTGGCCGTCATGGCTAGAATTGGCGTATTCCGGGAACCATGCAACTTGCGTATCTTTTGCGTCGCTTCCGGCCCAGGCCGTAGTACGTAAGATAGATTCAATTAAATCAATACGCTATTGAGATCATTGTTATAGCAATATGACAAATGTGTGGTCGGTGTCGGTTGGCAGATGCGTCAATAAGCGCCTAACTTTTAAGAACCGGAAGTCATCTATGACAGGGCGATAGAGTCGAGGAACCGACGGGGCATGAAGGCATCACCAATGACTGCTCCTCGATCTGATTTAGTTGACAAGCAGGATCAAGCAGTAATAAATTATATATATCTAAATATATTAGTATTGTTGCATTTCCCCTGACAGGCGATCCCCGTTCGGTATGAACTACAGGGGGAATAACTTGTCCCACCCAATCCCGCCACATTTTTTGGCGCCAAAAAATTATCATGGCTGAGCGTTCGTTCAAAAAGGAAGTCGAGCAACTGCGTATTCCTTCCGGCGAGGAATTTCGCGGTGAAGGAATCCTGGCCATCACCAAAGCGCTGCTCCAGTCCGGCGTCAGCTACGTGGCCGGCTATCAGGGTTCGCCCATTTCGCATCTGATGGACGTGCTGGCCGATGCCGGCGAAATCCTCGAGGAATTGGGTGTCCATTTCGAGACCAGCGCTTCCGAGGCTACGGCAGCGGCAACACTGGCCGCCTCGGTGATGTATCCGGTGCGCGGCGCCGTAACCTGGAAATCGACCGTCGGCACCAATGTCGCCTCTGACGCCTTGGCCAACCTGGCCTCCGGCGGCGTCACCGGAGGGGCCCTGATCATCGTCGGCGAAGACTATGGCGAAGGCTCCTCGATCATGCAGGAGCGCTCCCACGCCTTCGCGATGAAGTCGCAGATGTGGCTGCTTGATCCACGACCCAATCTCGAATCCATCGTCCAAGCGGTGGAGAACGGCTTCGAATTATCAGAAGCCAGCCATACGCCGGTCATGCTCCAGGTGCGCATTCGTTCCTGCCATGCCCATGGCCGTTTCATCACCAAGGCCAATCGCCGACCGCAATACACCTTGCAGCAGGCGCTGGAGAATCCCCGGCGCGATTTGAGCCGCATCGTGCTGCCGCCCTCAACCTTTCTGCATGAGCAGGAAAAGATCAAGGACCGCTGGCCGGCCGCGCTGCGCTTTATTCGCGAACACAAGCTCAACGAATTCTTCCCCGGCGACTTTGCCGGGGTCGGCCTGATCCTTCAGGGCGGCCTCTACAACGGCGTCATCAGGGCACTGCAACTGCTTGGCCTGT
>JBAYVV010000121.1:0-11955 GCA_041674465.1 Sterolibacterium sp. | reverse complement strand
TGTCATTCCTGACGGCGGTCACGCCGGGAACCGTGCGGGCCAGCTCGAGCGCCTTGTTGATGGCGGCCTGGGTACTGACGACGCCGCTCAACTGCACCACGCTCTTGTGGGTCTCGACATTGAATTCGGCGGATTTCAGGCTGGGGTCATTGAGCACGGCGGTCTTGACCTTGGTGGTCAAGACCGCGTCATCGATGAATTCACCGGTCGACTCCTGCCGCGGTGTTCCTGCGCAACCGGCGACGGCAACCAGAACGGTGGTCAGTGCCAGGGTGGAAAAGCATTTGAGTTGTTTCATGATCGTGTCCTCCGAATAAAACGCCATGCTACTCATCCATCCAAAAACCTCTGTGCGCCAACTCACACAATGCTGGGATATTCGCGGATTTAGTGCGCTGGCGCACAGACATCGGGCCTGGCCTGGCGCAAGCTGACCGCGGTGAAATCATTGAAGGGGTCAAACATGAACCGGGATATCGTTGCGGGCAACTGGAAGCTGATCAAGGGCTATCTGAAAACCCAGTGGAACCGGTTCACCGGCAACCGCCCAGGAGTCATCGCCGGCATGCGGCTCACGATGGCGGGACGGATTCAGGTTGACTGCGGCAACACCAACCAGGAAGCTGACCAGCAACTCCGGCGTTTTGCCAAGAACAACAAGGACTATCGCTACAAGGGTTCTCTCTGACCCTCCGGGGAGATGCGTCAGCGCAGCGTCTGCTGGCGCAGCACTTCGGCGCGCTTCATTTCCAGATATTCGCCGCGTTCCATTTCATGCAGTTGTTGCGGATACAACTCGGTCGCGGCAAACCAGTTTTGCAGTCGCGTTTCAGATTGTGTGGCGCCCAGATAGGCATCGATTGCCAGGTAATAACGCATCGTGTTGCGTTCCACCAGGCCCCGTACCCCACCGATGTAGTCGGGATGCCCTGCACCGTCGGTGCCGATGACGGTGAATCCCATCTTGCCGCTGCCGATGGTCCCGAGGTACATCTGCATCGCCGCCCGCCCCGCGAAATTCATGCTGTAGGCATAGGTCAGATGCACGAAGGATTTGCCATTGGGTAGCGCCACCGCTTCCAGCAGGATGCGGTAGTTGCTGGTACCGAGCGGACCGTCCTTTGCTGCAAGCTTGATTTCAATATAGTCCGGGGTCATCGTGGCGAGGTTGTACACAAATTCGACCCGCACGGCATCAGCCAGTTCTTCGGGCGTCTTTCGGCCGATATTGACCCTGAGGGTGGTGCCCGATGGCGTCGTCAGCGCATGGCAATACTTGGTGTTGATATGCAGGATCATCGCCTCGCACCAGTGCTCCGGACTGTCCAGGCCATCCCTCACCACGCCGAAGGGATAAGCGACGATGGCATAGATGTCGCCTTGCAGACTGTGCTGCGTTTCAACGGAAACCAGGACCAGCGGCTGCCTGAATTGATTCTGCTGCAGTTGTTCCGCCAGAGCAGTGTATTTTTCCCGCAGGGCCGCAGTGGGATCCGTTTGCGCCAAAGCCGGGCAGGCAAGCACCATGACGCAGCTCGCCAGGCCCACAAGCCATCTGCATTGCCGCGCCATCAAAGCCAATATTCGAGCCGTCGTGCGGCCCATTCCTTGAGCCGGTCTGTCAGCGGACGCTGCGCCCAGGCTGCCGGAGTGATTTCATCCGAATGGCGCAAGTCCTCGACAAAGGCCTCTTCCATGGCATTGCCGAATTCCGCGCCGAATACGACCACGTTGATTTCACTGTTGTGCAGAAAGCTGCGGGTATCGATGTTGGCCGATCCCACCGTCGCCCAGAGCTTGTCGATCACTGCAGTCTTGGTATGCAGCACGGCAACCTGCAGCCGATAGATCCTGATGCCGCTGGCCAGCATCTCACTGAAGAAGGATTGCGCCGCATGGAAGACCAGGCCGCTGTCCGTGACGCTGGGCAAGATGATTTTGACATCGACGCCGCGCCGCGCCGCTTCGCTCATCGCCTGCAGGATCTGCAGGTCCGGCACGAAGTAGGCGGAGGTGATATGCACCGTCTGCCCGGCCTCCTGCAACGCCAGCACATAGGCCTTGTAGATCTCGTAATCGCCGCCGGGTTCGCTGGCCAGCACCCGCACCAGCTTGTCGCCGGCCTCTTTGAGCGGTGGAAAGAAATTGCTGTCGGGCAGATCGGGGGAATTCTGGCTCGCCCAGTTTTCCAGGAATGCCCACTGCAGGGCGGCGACCGCCGGCCCCTCGATGCGGACATGGGTGTCGCGCCAGCCGACCTTGTCGTTGCGCCTGGTTTTCGAACGGAACAGTGAACTGTTGGCATAGGCGTTGCTGATATTCACGCCGCCGGTGAAGGCCACCGTGCCGTCCACCACCAGGATTTTCCGGTGGTCGCGCTGATTGGGTGCCCACGGCACCGTCAGTTTGAGCGGGTTGACCGGATTGAATGCCAGCAAATGGATGCCCGCGTCACGCATCCGGTCAAAGAAGGCCTGCGGCGTGCCGATCGTGCCGACGCTGTCATAGATCACATTGACCTGGACGCCGGCCTGCTGGCGGGCGATCAGCAGTTCCGCAAAGCGGATGCCGAGTTCATCCTGGTCGAAGATATAGGTTTCCAGGTTGATGTGATCTTTGGCCGAATTGATCGCCTCGATCATCGCCGCGATGGTCTGCGGGCCATCGTAGAGCAAGGTGACCTTGTTGCCGGCGATCAGCGGGCTGCCGGTCGCCGCCTCTTCCAGCGCCGCCAGGGCTGCCATATCCGCGTAAGAATTGCGCCAGCGCCGGGCCAGCAATGAATTTCTCTTCTTTGCGCTGAGGGTGCCTTGCGCATTGGTGACCGTGGGCTGTGCCGGTGCCGCCAGCGAATGTTTCAGATCACGAACTTCCGGCAGCGCCGCACAGGCGGCAAGCAGCAGTCCGATTCCAATCAGCCCGGCATGGCGGATGATGCGAAAAAGACAAGGCATGCAGCCCATGAGGCACTCCGCATGCGCGCTGCTTGAGCAACGCGCATGGGGCGCTTACTGCTGGCCCTTGACGATCATGTCGTTCTTGACCGATGTCGCTCCCTTGACGCCGCGTGCAATTTCGGCAGCCTTGTCGGCACTGGCACGGGAACTGACGAAACCGGTCAGTTGCACCACGCCCTTGTAGGTCTCGACGTTGATCTCGGCCGATTTCAGCGTGGGCTCGTTCAACACGGCAGCCTTCACCTTGGTGGTGATGACGCTGTCGTCCAGATACGCGCCTGCGCTTTCATGCTTGGTCTGGGTACCTGCGTCCGTGTCTTTGGCTGGCGCCTTGGCATGCCCTGCCGCGTGATGTGCCGGCTTGCCGCGCATGCCTGTCTTGGGTCCAGAATGGAAATCGTCGAAGATTTTTTTCTGCTCGGGAGTCAGCACAGCATAGAAACCGGTGATGGCGGCAACGTGGTCGGCCTGTTGCCCCTGATGCTCCTTCATCTGCGCCAGCATTTTTTCTGCGCGCTCAGGCGTCGTCAGCTTTGCCATGTCTTCGGGCTTGGCCTTGGCCATCGACGGTTCGGAGTCCATGAGTTTCTTCCACGCTCCCTCCTGTTCGGTGGTCAGCTTCAATGCGGCATGAAGCTTCTTGTGATGTTGTTCCATGCGGTCGGTGCGGTGCTCCATGAAGTCGCCATGGGCCTCCATCGGAGAGCATTTGTGCTTGGCGGCGGCAACGGGTGCGGCAAGGAAAGCCAGCATGGTGGCGAGAAGCAGGGATGGTACGAGGGTGCCGAGGGTGCAATTACGGATCATAAATTTCTCCTAACAGGTCATTGAACAAATCTGCGTGCCGCTGAGCCAGTGAAACACTCAGACTCAGGGCGCGAAGCCTATGCTGGGGCATGCCACGGGATTCTTCTGTGCGCCAGCGTACCGACCGGGCCGGGCAGCGTGACTATGCTGCCTTCAAGATTCCGACGCGACGCTTGCAACACTTGCAGCACTTGTCCGGAATCGAATCAGGCAATTCTGTCTTTTTTACCTCTGGAGATATCAACCATGAAACAACTTACCAAGCATCTTTCCACACTTCTCCTGGCTGTTGCCTTGTCGACCGTCGTTGGCTGTGCGTCCACGACCAAGCATGAAGGCACCGGCCAGTACATCGACGACAGCGTCATCACCACCAAGGTGAAGGCCGCCATACTCGAAGAGAAAACCCTGAAGGTCGCCGAAATCAATGTCGAGACTTTCAAGGGTGCAGTGCAACTGAGTGGCTTCGTCAGCTCGCAGGCAGCGGCCAGCAAGGCGGTCGAGATCGCTCGCAACGTCGGCGGCGTGGTGTCGGTCAAGGATGACATGCGCCTCAAGTAAGTCAATTGACCGCGACAGGCCTGCAGTGGAAGCTCCTGCAGGCCTTCTGCACATCTTGAGCCGGCCGGGGTGCTGCCGGCGGTTTGCATCGCCGCGACCGGACAGCGCCAGCAACGGCTGATTCCGGCATCGCTTGCGGTGGGCTCGTCCTGAAATTGTCGGCCAGCCTCGCCAGAATGGATTCTCCAAATTGAATGCCGGCAAAACGCTCATCGCCAATTTTCAAAAGCTGAAAGCACGGCTTGGCCTCTGTGGATTGAGCAAGTCGCCTGTCATCGAAGATCCACCGCTGCGATCGGAGTTGTACAGCGCCGATCAGATGGAGCAGCATGGCAAGATCCTCGCGCGCACCCATCGGCTGGCCGCAGGGCGTGCGCCGGACCAGTTGCTGGCCCGCCTGGCGGATAACGAATGCGTATTGGCCAGTGTCTCCACCCTGCTCATGGCGGCGGTTTCCGAGAAGCGCCGCATCACGCCGGCAGGGGAATGGCTACTCGACAACTTCTACCTCATTGAAGAACAGATTCGTACCGCCCGGCGGCATTTGCCGAAAGGCTACAGCCGGGAACTCCCGCGCCTGGACGACAGACCGGCCGACGATCGACCGCGTGTGTATGACATTGCGCTGGAGACGATTGCCCATGGCGACGGTCGCGTCGATATACAGAGCCTCTGCCGCTTCGTGGCGGCCTACCAGACCGAGGCAGTCCTGAAGCTCGGCGAGTTGTGGGCCATTCCGATCATGCTGCGGCTGGCGGTCATCGAAAATCTCAGGCGCGTCGGCGTGCGCATCGCAACCGGCTGGAGCGAGCGCAACCTGGCGGGCACCTGGGCGGACCAGATGATGGAGACGGCCACGCAGGATCCGAAGAGCCTGATCCTGGTGATCGCCGACATGGCGCGCTCCAATCCGCCCATGGTCGGGGCCTTCGTCGCGGAACTCACCCGCCGCCTGCAAGGCAGGGGGCCCACCCTGGCCTTGCCGCTGACCTGGATCGAGCAGCGGCTTTCCGAAACCGGCCAGACCATCGAGCAACTGGTCCAGTGGGAGAACCAGCAGCAGGCCGCCGATCAGGTTTCCATCAGCAACAGCATCGGCAGCCTGCGGCTGCTCGGCGCCATCGACTGGCGCGAGTTCGTCGAGAGCATGAGCATCGTCGAGCGCACGCTGCGTGAAGATCCGGGTGGCGTGTATGCACGGATGGATTTCGCCACGCGCGATCGCTACCGTCATGCCACGGAGCAGATCGCAAAACAGGGCCCACGCTCGGAAGAGGAAGTGGCCCGCCAGGCGATCGAACTCGCGCAGTCTGGCGCCGGATCCGACATCTGCAGTAGCGCTGGCGAGCGCGCAGAGCATGTCGGCTTCTACCTGATCGACCAGGGTCGGGCGCAATTGGAGCGATTGCTGCAGGTTCGTCTCTCCGGCGTTGCCGCTTGGCGCAGGAAGGCCGGGCGATTGCCGCTGATCCTGTACCTCGGCAGCATTTCCCTGATCACGGCAATCATCACCGCCAGCCTGCTGACGCAGGCGTTTAGCGACGGCACATTCGACGGGGCCTGGTACTGGTCTGTGCTGCCGGTCGGCTTCATCCTCCTGCTGGCAACCAGTCAGTTGGCCGTAGCGCTGGTGAACTGGCTGGCAACCCTGTTCGTGACACCGCACGCACTCCCCAGGCTGGATTTCTCGCTGGGCATCCCTGCGTCATCGCGCACGCTGGTGGTGGTTCCCACCATGCTCAACAGCGCTGCCGGCCTCGAGGATCTGGTCGAGGCCCTGGAAGTCAGGTTCATGGCGAATCGCGATGAGCATCTGCATTTTGGCTTATTGACCGATTTTTGCGATGCACAGCATGAATCTGTTGCCGAAGACGGTCCGCTGCTGCAACTGGCGCAAGCGAGAATCACCGAACTGAACCAAAAATACGCCAGCAACGGCGGCAGGAAGGACATATTCTTTCTCTTCCACCGTCCGCGGCTGTGGAATCCGCAGGAACTCATCTGGATGGGTTACGAACGCAAGCGCGGCAAGCTGGCCGATTTGAACGCATTACTGCGCAGCGGCAAGCATGCTGCAGATACCGCAGCCCACAACGGCTTTTCTCTGGTCGTCGGAGAGAGCACTGTGCTGTCCGGCGTGAAGTACGTGATTACCCTCGACACCGACACCCAACTGCCGCGCGATGCCGCCCGCCAGTTCGTTGGCGTGATGGCGCACCCGCTCAATTATCCAGTCTTTGACCCCGCGCTGGGGCGCATCGTCGCGGGCTACGGCATCCTGCAGCCGTGCGTGGCGGTGAGCCTGCCGGGAACCAACCGTTCCCGCTATGCGCGCCTGTATGGCGGAGGCGCCGGGATCGATCCGTACACCCGCGCCGTCTCGAATGTGTATCAGGACGTGTTCGGCGAAGGTTCGTTCATCGGCAAGGGCATCTATGACGTCGACGCGTTCGAACAAGCCCTGGCGGGCCGCTTCCCGGAAAATCGCGTCCTGAGTCACGATCTCCTCGAAGGCTGCTACGCCCGCGCCGGGCTACTCAGCGATGTGCAATTGTTCGAGGACACCCCGGCACGCTATGGAGACGACGTCAGTCGCCGCTACCGCTGGATACGCGGCGACTGGCAACTGGTGGGCTGGCTAGCGCGGACCATCATCGGCCCGACTGCGAGCGCAGCTCACAACCCGCAAAAAAATCCGCTCTCGATGCTGTCGCAATGGAAGCTCATCGACAACCTGCGGCGCAGTCTGGTACCCATCGCATTAACGATGTTGCTGCTGTCGGGCTGGACCTTTCTGGGCTCCCCCGAAGTATGGACCTGGACGGTACTCGGCATTCTGCTGATTCCCTCCCTGTGCTCCGCCATCCTCGCACTCTTCCGCAAGCCGGCGGAAGTGCTGCCGCGTCAGCACATCGCTGCTGCCGCGCATTCGGCTGTCCGGCACTTGCTGCAGGTTGCAATGGAACTGGCCTGCCTCCCCTACGAAGCATTTTTCAGTCTGGATGCCATGTCCCGCACGGCCTGGCGGATGCAGGTCACGCACCGGCGACTGCTCGAATGGAATCCCTCCAGCGAAGCCGATCGACAATCCGCACAACGCGGCAATAACAGCCTCGTCGAATCTTTCCGGAAGATGTGGGCTGCTCCCGTCATCGCCATTGGCGTCGCGCTGCATCTGGCGGTCGCCACACCGGAAATATTGACAGTGGCAGGAATCATCCTGCTGTTGTGGTGCGCTGCTCCCGCGATCGCGTGGTGGATCAGCCGGCCCTTGAGTCGCCGCAAAGCAAGCCTGACCATCGTCCAGACGCTCTTCCTGCGCACGCTGGCACGGCGGATCTGGTCTTTCTTCGAGAACTTCATCGGTGAGCAGGATCATTGGCTGCCACCCGACAACTTTCAGGACTATCCCGCTGCCGTAGTCGCGCATCGCACATCACCGACCAACATGGGGCTGGCGCTGCTGGCCAATCTGTCCGCCTATGATTTCGGCTATATCCTGGCCGGACAACTCATCGAACGCACGACACAGGCCCTGCGCACGATGGACAGCCTGGAGCGGCACCGCGGTCATTTCTACAACTGGTATGACACGCAGACCTTGCAGCCGCTGCCGCCACGCTATATCTCGACAGTGGACAGCGGCAACCTCGCCGGTCACTTGCTGACTTTGCGCGCGGGGTTGCTGGCGCTGGCCGACGAAACAATATTGCCGGCGAGATTGTTCGACGGCTTGAGCGACACCTTCAGGATTGTTGCAGAAGCGGCGGAGGAGACTTGTGGCGGGAACAATGTGGTTGCGGAAATACTGACCGAGTTGCACAAGGCACTGGCGTTCGCAGCCACAAAGCCGCCGACGACACTCGCCACAGTGCGCTCGTGCCTGGAGCGACTGGAGGCAGGTTCTGCGGAACTGGTCACCCAGGTCTTGAGAAGTGACTCTTCACCCGAAAGCGAGCTCAGCACGTGGGTGATGACACTGGCCCGGCAATGTCGCGAAGCACTCGATGAATTGAACTTTCTTGGTCCCTGGCCGATATTGGCCACGACCGCAATCACATCAAGCCAGGCCATGCCCAGCCTGCGTGCGCTGGCCAGGGCCGGCAACTCCCCGGCCAAGGACCGGATGGCGGCGGTCAATCGGCTGGCGCAGCACTGTGGTGAACTGGCCGGCATGGAATACGACTTCCTGTTCGACGCAGCAAGCCATCTCCTGAGCATCGGCTATAACGTGGATGAGCGACGTGCCGACCCCGGATACTACGACCTGCTGGCTTCCGAGGCACGCTTATGCACTTTCGTCGCCATTGCACAGGGACAGTTGCCGCAGGAAAGCTGGTTCAGTCTGGGGCGCCTGCTCACCAGCACCAGCGGGGAAGCGGTGCTCCTGTCGTGGAGCGGTTCGATGTTCGAATACCTGATGCCCTTGCTGGTGATGCCGACCTACGACCAGACGCTGCTGGACCAGACCTGCAAGGCAGCGGTGGCCCGGCAGATTGAATACGGACAGCAGCGCGGTGTGCCCTGGGGCATCTCGGAATCCGGCTACAACGCGGTCGACGTGCATTTCAATTATCAGTATCGCGCTTTCGGCGTGCCGGGCCTGGGACTCAAGCGCGGCCTGGCCGAAGACCTGGTGGTCGCGCCCTATGCCTCGGTGCTCGCGCTGATGGTGGCCCCCGAAGAAGCCTGCCAGAATCTGCAACGGCTCGCCGCCAAGGGGTTTTTCGGCAAGTTCGGTTTTTTCGAAGCCATCGACTACACGCCGGCACGCCAACGGCGCGGCCAAACAAACACGGTGGTGCAGTCATTCATGACCCATCACCAGGGCATGAGCCTGCTCGCGCTCGACTACCTGCTGCAGGAGCAGCCGATGCAGCGGCGCTTCGAATCGGACCGGTTGTTCCAGGCGGTCATGCTGCTGCTCCAGGAACGCATACCCAAGGCTACCGCCCTGTTCTCGCATACGGATCAACTTTCCGACATGCGCTCGGCTTCAGTGGTCACTGACACGCCGATCCGGGTCTTCAGCACGCCCGATACACCCCTGCCTGAAGTGCAGTTGCTGTCGAACGGCCGCTACCACGTGATGATCAGCAATGCCGGCGGCGGCTATAGCCGCTGGAAAGATCTGGCCGTAACGCGCTGGCGTGAGGACGGCACCTGCGATAACTGGGGGGCTTTCTGTTACATCCGCGAGATGGCGGCCAGCGGTTCGTTCTGGTCCACCACCCACCAGCCGACGCTCAAGCCGGCGCTGAGCTATGCCGCGATCTTCTCCGAAGGACGTGCCGAGTTTCGCCGCCGCGATGCCGTTGCCCACGACGATGGACATTTCGAGACCTACACCGAAATTGTCGTGTCGCCGGAAGACGATATCGAGTTGCGTCGTGTCCGCATCACCAACCGCTCACGCCAGCAGAGAAAGCTCGAAGTCACCAGTTACGCCGAAGTGGTACTCGCGCCTGCGCCTGCGGATGCCCTGCATCCGGCCTTCAGCAACCTGTTCGTGCAAACGGAAATCCTGCGTGACCGCCGCGCGATCTTGTGTACGCGCCGCCCCCGCTCACGCGGCGAACAGGCGCCCTGGATGATGCATTTGATGGCGGTTCACGGCGCTGAAATCGCCGAGGTGTCCTACGAGACGGACCGGCTGCGTTTCATCGGCCGCTCCAGCAGCAGCATCGCGCCTTTGGCGTTGCGGCAAGAGACAGCGCTCTCCGGCAGTGACGGCTCGGTGCTGGATCCCATCATCGCCATGCGCTGTTTGCTGACGCTGGAACCGGAGCAGTCGGCGACGATCGACATGGTGACGGGCATGAGCGAAACCCGCGAGCTGGCGCTGGGCCTGATCCACAAATACCAGGACCGGCCTCTCGCCGACCGCGTCTTTGAACTGGCATGGACCCACAGCCAGGTGGTGCTGCGGCAACTCAATGCCAGCGAAGCCGACGCGCAAATCTATGCGCGTCTGGCCGGCGTCGTCATCTATGCCAATGACGCCTTGCGTGCCGATCCGGCTGTGCTGGTCAAGAATCGGCGCGGGCAGTCCGGGCTGTGGGGTTACGCCATCTCCGGCGATCTGCCGATCGTGCTGCTGCAGATCGGCGATGCCGCCAATATCGACCTGGTGCGCCAAATGGTGCAGGCGCATGCCTACTGGCGCCTCAAGGGACTGGCCGTTGACCTGGTAATCTGGAACGAGGATCACGCCGGCTACCGGCAGCAACTGCAGGAACAGATCATGGGCATGATCACTTCGGGCATCGAAGCCAGCGTGATCGATCGTCCCGGCGGCATCTTCGTCCGACCGGCGGATCAAATTTCCAGCGAGGACCGCATCCTGCTGCAGTCGGTGGCTCGCGCCATCATTACCGATGGGCGGGGAACGCTGGAAGAACAACTCGACCAGTATGGTGCGCCTGAACCGGATACCGCACAGTTCATCCCCAGCCGCCGCTACCGCGCCCCACCTGCAGCCGAGAACCTGCTGGCGGTTGCGAGTGACACCCTGGCGCAGCGTGATCTGATCCTCGGCAACGGCCTCGGCGGGTTCACCCGCGACGGGCGCGAATACGTGATTGTGCTGGCACCTGGTCAACAGACGCCAGCACCCTGGGTGAACGTGCTGGCCAATCCGAACTTCGGCAGCATCGTCTCGGAAAATGGCAGTGCCTATACCTGGAGCGAAAACGCCCACGAATTCCGCCTCACACCCTGGCACAACGAACCGGTCGGCGACTCCAGCGGGGAAGCTTTCTACCTGCGCGACGAAGAAACCGGCCACGTCTGGTCGCCCACCCCCCTGCCCGTCCGTGGCGCACTGCCCTATGTCATCCGCCATGGCTTCGGCTACAGCGTGTTCGAGACCAGCGAGGCAGGTATCCATACCGAGCTCTGGGTCTACGTGGCGATGGATGCCGCTGTCAAGTTTTCGGTGCTGAAAGTGCGCAACGCCTCGGGACGGGCGCGCAAACTCTCGGCAACCGGCTATGTCGAATGGGTATTGGGAGACCTGCAGGCGAAATCAGCGATGCACGTGGTCAGTGAAATAGCGCCCAGGAGCGGCGCGCTCTATGCGCGCAACCCTTACAACCAGGCCTTTGCCGATCGGGTGGCCTTCTTCGATGTGGATGACCCGCAACGCAGCCTGAGCGGGGATCGCAAGGAATTCATCGGGCGCAACGGCACGCTGCGCAATCCGGCAGCCATGCAGCATGCACGCCTGTCCGGCAAAGTGGGCGCCGGACTCGATCCCTGTGCCGCAATCCAGACACGCTTTGAACTGGCCGATGGCCAGGAGCGCGAGATCGTCTTCCGGCTTGGCGTCGGACGCAACACCGACGATGCAGCCAAGCTCGTGCAACGCTTCCGTACCCCGCTCGCCGCACGCAGCGCGCTTGAGGCTGTCTGGCTGCACTGGAACCATGCGCTTGGCGCTGTCCAGGTGGACACGCCCGATCCTGCACTGAATGTGCTGGCCAACGGCTGGCTGGTGTACCAGACCATGGCCTGCCGGCTCTGGGCGCGCAGTGGCTACTACCAGTCAGGCGGGGCTTTCGGTTTTCGCGACCAGTTGCAGGATGTGATGGCGCTGATCCACGCCGAACCCGGGCTGGTGCGCGCACAC
>JBAYVV010000120.1:0-12056 GCA_041674465.1 Sterolibacterium sp. | reverse complement strand
TGGGACTTCTACACTGTCCTTTTCGGCGTGGGTCGTGCTCTTGGCTGCATGGCCAATATTACCTGGGATCGCGCGCTCGGCTATGCCCTTGAGCGTCCCAAGTCCGTTACCACCGACATGCTCGAGAAATGGGCAGCCGAAGGCGGGATCAAGTAGCATTGGTTCTGTCAGGCGAGATATAGTGGCTCCATCATTGGAGCCACTGCTCTTCCATGCTGATGCGGCTTGAACTGCCTACCGTTAGGGGCTGAACGATGACAACAGATCCACGTAACATTTCATCTTCCGCCACACCGGACTATTCGGAAGGGATCAAGAAGGAAGTCGCCGAGATCAAGTTCCTCATCCACGATCTGCGTGTTGAGGGGTCTTTCAATGACATTCTCCACTACCACGTCACGTTGAACACCGACCTCGAGATCTACAACCTGGAGCAGGCGCAAGCCTTGCACGAGGCGGATCTCCTGGAACTGAAGGCGAAGCTCGGCGCCTTGCGCCGGGTATTCCATGACTATTCGAATGCAGTGAAGAGCTTTTCGCCGGACCGTACGGTTCTGCTTCTTGGCCGCCGCTACATTGATACGATCCATGAGACCTGCCATCTTGTACTTAGCCCGCTATGGGGGAGGTCGGATCAGGTATTGTCTTTCCTGCCCGAAGAATCTCGTTCGGTTCGTTCGCGGCGTCACTACCGCAACAGCATCAGTTGGCTGTACGGCGTCCAGATGCGCATTGCTGCGTTTCGAGAAGAGTTCAATGACGAGAATGTCCAGGAAGAGTTTGACATCGCAAAAGATATTCGCGATTTCACTCAGGATGTCGTGCGTGGGTATGTCATAGAGAAATCCGAAGCGCGTGTCGAACTGCAGTTCAACCGGCTTGATTCGGCGGTTATCGCCGGCAACCGCCAACGTTTTCGCCGCATGTATTTTAATTTGGTCATGAACGCCGTCGATGCCATGGGCGAACGCAAGGTGGGTGTGCTTAACGTGAGCACAGCCAAAGAGGGTGACCGCGTGGCGCTGCGCGTTCGCGACGACGGTGCGGGCATGACTCCCGAGAAGATTCAACAATTGCTCTCCGACCGCCAGACCCTGGACGGAGAACTGCATTCGCTCGGTTTCGTATTCGTTCGCCAGACGGTTGCCGAGTTTGGTGGTCAACTGTCTATCGAAAGTACCGTGGGCAAGGGTACGACCATGACGATTCTCTTGCCCTACCTGCAGGGTAAGACTGCCGACTCTCTGGATCCGTCGCGCCAGGAAATGTTCCGCTTGCCGGAGAAGTACCGATCCTTCGCTGCGGATGTTGCCTTGGTGAAAGCTCCTCCAGAAATTGCTCCATCTGCTCCCGCAGTGACCGTCCCCTTAGAAGTAGCTCAAACGAGCTTGGCGCCGGCAACTGAAGGCCTGGAACGGCAGCGTCCTTGCGGTAAATTGGTTCTGGAAACGTTTCGGAGCTCCACCGCGCAGTTTCCCGGTAGCATATTTGCCATCGCCGTCACCGAGCAAGACCGGGTCGAGATGTTCACGGTCAAGCCCTATCAGCGCGAATGGAACATTACGCACGAAGATCTGACGCCCATGTATTTTCAGGCGGTTCATCGCGGACGTCTGGAAGAGGACGACCTGAAAAAGCCCGTATTGATTCTCAAGCCCCCTCAGAACATGGCGGATTACTTCGATTTCAAGGAAGTGTCCGAGGGCGATCGTGACCACGAGCGCTTTACGCGCATGGTTCGCGACGAATGCATCCGTGTCGCCCGAAAGCTCATTGAGACTGGACTCGACCCGCAGATACCTACCCATCTGGCCAGCGCACGCCAGTTCTTCGCCACTCCCGCAGAATTCCATGAAACTGAGCCGTTCCTGCTCGATTTGCTGGCTCGCCAAAAGCTGTCCGTGGAATAGATCTGGCAACGTCAAACTGACGGGCAACCTGATCGATTGTGGCTGTTGTGCGTTCAGAAGCCCTGAGCCGGGAGCCAATCACAGACGCAAAACCCGCTTCAAGTCGTTAGCGAACTGGGGCTAAAAACGGTCCTTTGTTTGAGTTGGCGACGACGCAGGCAGAGGTGGCGCTAGAATGTCGATTTGTTGAGAACAAAGTCGGTTCCAGTATCGACCTCTACGGGCGCATCGGGAAAAATGTGCTCGGCACCCCGGCGGGAGCACCCACACAACTTCTCGCTGGCGCGCACCGTGGGCTGGGTGACATAATGAGAAGAGATGATGACCTTATCACAGCAGGTGACACCATGATGAAACAGATGCTGTCCAATTCCTATCTATTCGGGGCTAATGCGCCCTATATAGAAGAGATTTACGAAACCTACTTGAATAATCCCGGTTCGGTCACTTCAGCCTGGCGCGATTATTTCGATAAGTTGCAGAATCTTCCCAGCGCTGGTACCAATATCGCACCAGACGTGACTCATGCGCCGATCGTGGCTTCATTTGCCCAGCGTGCCAAGTTGGGGACTTTGCGCCAGGCCGCAACCCCGCCCTCCGATGTCAGGCAGGTCAAGATCCTGCAGATGATCAATGCCTACCGTTTTCTTGGTAATCGCTGGGCACAGCTCGATCCGCTCAAGCGTACCGAGCGTCCGAACATTGTTGAGCTTGATCCGGCGTACTATGGATTTACCGAGGCCGATCTTGGTGTTGTATTCAATACGGGTTCGTTTGCCTTTGGACCGGAGCAGGCCAGTCTGCGCGAGATTCTCGACGCTTTGCGGCAGACCTATTGCGGCACGATCGGGGCCGAGTACACTTACATGAGCGATATTTCGCACAAGCGCTGGATACAGTCCAAGCTGGAGCCTTTGCGCGGGAATATGCCCTTTTTGCCGGAGCAGAAGAAACGTTTGCTCGAGCGGCTCACCGCCGCCGAGACCATGGAGCGCTACCTGCACACCAAATATGTTGGACAGAAGCGTTTTTCGCTGGAAGGTGGCGAGTCCGCGATTGTTGCCATGGATGAACTGGTACGTTGTGCCGGTAGCCTTGGGATACAGGAAGTGGTGATTGGCATGGCTCACCGTGGCCGTCTCAATGTGCTCGTAAATATCCTCGGCAAGTCGCCACAGGAACTGTTTTCAGAATTCGAGGGAAAACATGCCGACGAATTGTCGGCTGGTGATGTCAAATATCACAACGGTTTCTCTTCAAATGTTGCAACACCTGGTGGCGCTGTCCATCTGACGCTGGCGTTCAATCCATCACACTTGGAGATTGTGAATCCCGTGGTGGAGGGGTCAGTTTACGCGCGGCAACGTCGGCGTGGCGACAAGTCCGGCGAAGAGGTGTTGGCCGTCCTGATTCATGGCGATGCAGCTGTGGCGGGTCAAGGGGTCAACCAGGAGATGCTCAATTTTTCCCAGACACGTGGCTTCGGTACTGGTGGGACAGTACATCTCGTAATCAACAACCAGATCGGATTTACAACTTCCGATCCGCGTGATTATCGCTCCTCGCTATATTGCACCGACATATTCAAAATGGTGGAAGCGCCAATCTTCCATGTAAATGGCGACGATCCGGAAGCTGTGGCTTTGGTGATGCAGATGGCGATGGAGTTTCGCAAGGAATTCAAGAAAGATGTGGTTGTGGACCTGGTTTGTTATCGCAAGCTCGGACACAACGAACAGGATGAGCCGATGGTGACTCAACCGTTGATGTACAAAAAAATACAGTCGCATCCGGGTACGCGCAAGCTATACGCCGACAAACTGGTCGGTCAAGGTGTGCTCAAGGCCGAAGAGCCGGACCAAATGATCAAGGACTATCGCGCAGCCTTGGACGAGGGGCGGTTGGTGGAAAACCCGGTGCTGTCCAACCACCAACGCAATTTCGCGGTGGATTGGACGCCATTCTTGCGCCAGAAATACACCGACGATTCCAACACCAAGGTTCCACTTGCTGATCTCAAGCGTTTGGCGCAAAGAGTGACCGATATTCCAGAGAATTTCACGCTGCATCCTAGAGTTCAGAAAATCAATAATGATCGTAAGGCGATGGGTGCCGGAAAATTGCCCCTTGACTGGGGCATGGGAGAAAATCTGGCGTATGCCTCGCTATTGGTTGAAGGCTATGGTGTGCGTGTTTCTGGAGAGGATTGCGGCCGCGGCACTTTCTTCCATCGGCACGCCGTGCTGCACGATCAGAACCGCGAGAAATGGGATGCGGGAAATTACATCCCTCTGCAGCACATTCAGGAAAAGCAGTCGCCTTTCATTGTTATTGATTCAGTACTTTCCGAAGAGGCAGTGCTTGGCTTCGAATATGGCTATGCTACTGCAGAGCCGAATGAACTGGTGGTGTGGGAAGGGCAGTTCGGTGATTTTGCCAATGGCGCCCAGGTTGTCATCGATCAGTTCATCAGTTCGGGCGAAGCCAAATGGGGACGCTTGTGCGGATTGGTTCTGCTGCTGCCGCACGGTTTCGAAGGCCAGGGACCAGAGCATTCTTCTGCGCGCTTGGAACGCTACTTGCAGCTATGCGCAGAGCAAAACATGCAGGTGTGCGTGCCATCCACACCTGCGCAGATTTTCCACTTGCTGCGCCGACAGATGCTGCGCTCGGTCAGAAAACCTCTAATCGTGATGACGCCGAAATCCCTGCTGCGACATAAGGATGCCGTGTCCAGCTTAGATGATTTGGCCAAGGGAAGCTTTCAGACCATCATCGGCGAGACTGGCAGCAGCGACGAAATCGATCCGAAGAAAGTCAGGCGTGTCGTGCTCTGCTCCGGCAAGATTTATTACGATTTGCTGGCTGAGCGGCGTGAGAAAAAATTGTTGGATATCGCCTTGCTGCGTCTGGAGCAGCCCTACCCATTTCCAGCAAAACTCTTTGCTGCCGAAATGAAAAAGTATCCTCATGCCAAAGAATTGGTGTGGTGCCAGGAAGAGCCGCAAAACCAGGGAGCCTGGTTTGCCACGCGGCATCACCTGGTTTCTGGATTGCGTGATGGACAGACGCTGCATGTCGTTGCTCGCCCTGCGTCGGCATCGCCAGCGGTGGGATACTACGCAAAGCATAACGCACAGCAGAGAACCGTGATTGAAACCGCGCTGGGTATCAGTTCAAAACTCAAATCAACTGCGGAATAACGAGGGAGTCTACATGCTTATCGAAGTAAAAGTACCGCAGCTTTCCGAATCTGTGGCCGAAGCGACACTGGTGAAATGGCATAAGGCAGTCGGCCAGGCTGTCGCCCGAGACGAGAATCTGATCGATATTGAAACAGACAAGGTTGTCCTTGAACTGCCAGCCCCTGGTGCAGGGGTTATCGTAAAAATTCTCAAGGAAAATGGTGCCTTGGTGGTTAGTGGAGAAGTCATCGCGCAAATCGACAGCGATGCCAAGGCCAGCGAGTCTGCAGCGCCTTCTCCACCAAGCAAAACACAGCTTGCCACGGAGGCGCCCGTTGCCGGAGGTGCGCCGCACCCCATGCCTGCAGCGCGCAAGATCATGGCGGAAAAGGGAGTGGATCCTGCTAGCATCAAAGGAACGGGCCGCGATGGCCGCATCACCAAAGCCGATGCCTTGGGTACGGCGGGTGGTCCGGCTGCTGTAGTCGCACCTTCTGCAGTTTCGTCTCCGGCAGTGACTACAAAACCTGCTTTGGCTCAACCTGCAGCGGTGAATATCGATAGCATCCTGGCTGACCGCCCCGAGCAGCGTGTGCCAATGTCACGCTTGCGTGCCCGTATCGCCGAACGCCTGGTGCAGTCGCAATCCACGGCCGCCATTCTGACAACTTTCAATGAAGTCAATATGGCGCCGGTCATGGCGTTGCGCAAGCTGTACGCGGAAAAATTCGAGAAGGAACATGGCGTTCGTTTGGGCTTCATGTCCTTTTTTGTCAAGGCAGCGGTGGCAGCCCTCAAGAAATACCCACTACTTAATGCATCCGTGGATGGTAATGACATCATCTATCATGGCTATTTCGATATCGGTATTGCCGTCGGTAGCCCGCGTGGACTGGTCGTGCCTATTTTGCGTGATGCAGACCAGTTGTCGTTGGCTGCGGTAGAAAAAACCATTGCGGATTTTGGCGCCAAGGCCAAGGATGGCAAACTGACCATAGAAGAACTCACCGGTGGAACGTTCTCTATTTCAAACGGCGGCGTATTTGGGTCGATGTTGTCGACCCCGATCATCAACCCACCGCAATCAGCGATTCTCGGCGTGCATGCCACTAAGGATAGGCCCGTAGTGGAGAACGGCCAGGTAGTGGTACGGCCGATCAACTATCTTGCCCTGTCCTATGACCATCGGATTATTGATGGACGCGAAGCTGTGCTCGGGCTTGTGACCATGAAAGAGATGCTGGAAGATCCGACCCGACTGTTACTGGAAGTTTGAGGAGAACAATAGATGCCAAAGCAATTCGATGTGATCGTCATTGGCGGCGGCCCTGGCGGTTACGTGGCTGCAATTCGTGCCGCACAGTTGGGACTGACTGTGGCTTGCGTCGAATCTCAGTCGTATGCCGATCCCAAGGGCGAAGTACGCCTTGGCGGCACGTGCTTGAATGTTGGCTGTATTCCGTCCAAGGCGCTACTCCAGTCATCTGAGTACTTTGACCAGGCAAATCACGCTTTTGTGATGCACGGCATCACTTGTGACAACGTCAAAATGGACGTTGCCACAATGGTGCGTCGCAAGGACAACATCGTAACGCAGTTGACCAGTGGCATCAGGGGGCTCTTCAAGAAGAACAAGGTGGCCTTGCTGGTTGGGCATGGCAAGTTTGTAGCATCACCCAAACGAATTTCTACAGCGCCGGGCAACACAAGCTTTGAGGGGTGCGCAGATAATCCCCGCGAGAACGAGCCATGGCAGATTGAGATAGCTTCTGGTAGCGGCAGCGAAATCGTTGAAGCGACGCACGTTATCATTGCCACTGGTTCCAAACCGCGTCACCTGCCGGGAGTGCCTGTCGATAACAAAATCGTTTGCGACAATGTCGGGGCTCTTTCCATGGAGAGTGTGCCGAAGCGCTTGGGTGTCATCGGGGCAGGCGTCATAGGGCTTGAGTTAGGCAGCGTCTGGAAACGGTTAGGTGCAGAAGTCACGATTCTGGAGGCCTTGCCGGATTTCCTGGCAGCCGCCGATCAGGCGGTCGCCAATGAAGCATGGAAAATATTTACTCGCAAGCAGGGACTAAATATTCACTTGGGCGTCAAGATTACCACGGTGAGCGTCGGCAAGAAATCAGTCAGTATTGAATACGAAATCGGCGATGAAACCGCTCTGCTTGAATGTGACAAACTGATCGTTTCAGTTGGTCGTTTACCCAACACCGACGGGTTGGGGTGCGATGGCGTCGGACTGAAACTGGATGAACGCGGACGCATCGCAGTCGATGAACACTGCCGAACCAATCTGGAGAACGTTTGGGCTGTTGGCGATGTGGTGCCTGGGCCGATGTTGGCGCACAAAGGCATGGAAGAGGGCGTCATGGTGGCGGAGCTGATCTCCGGTCAGGCAGGGCACGTCGATTACAACACGGTTCCCTGGGTCATCTATACGCACCCGGAGATTGCCTGGGTTGGAAAGACGGAACAGCAGTTGAAGAGCGATGGCGTCGATTATCGTGTTGGCCAGATGCCCTTTCTGGCCAATGGGCGCGCACTTGGACAGGGCGATACCGCCGGATTCATAAAAATGCTCGCCGATGCCAAGAGTGACCGGATACTTGGCGTGCATGTCATCGGCAACAACGCTTCCGAACTGATCGCTGAAGCCGTGGTGGCGATGGAGTTTGGTGCTGCTTCAGAAGATATTGCCCGCATCTGCCATGCACACCCGACGCTATCCGAAGCGATGCACGAGGCTGCACTATCCGTCGACAAGCGTCCGCTGCATTTCTGATTCCTTCGGACTAAGTTATCCCAATCGGTTGCTGTCTCAGCGAGAGGGGGAATTTCCATCTGTTCGTCAGGGGCACTTCGGGGTTGCCTCGTCAGCTTATTTGACTCGCACGATTCTGGTTTTTCTTCAAAAGCCTCGGTTAGAATCCGGCTGTCACTTCATGGGATAGTGATAGTGCTGCAAGCCGGTCAACCTGCTCCTTTATTTACCCTGTCCGATGCGGATATGGAGACCTTTGCATTGTCATCGCTGCATGGCAAGCAGCATGCTGTGCTGTTTTTCTATCCCAGGGACGATAGTCCGTTTTGTACCCTCGAAGCTATCGATTTCAGTGATCATGAGGAAGAGTTTGAACGCTTGGGCTGTGTGATTGTGGGTATCAGCCGGGATGACTGTTTGAGCCATGCGGAATTTCGAGACAAACACGGGCTTTCAGTCAGCTTGCTGTCGGATGACGATGGTGAAGTGAGTCGTAAATATGGCGTCAGTCAACTCCGAGAGAAAAATGGCATGCGCAAGCATTGCATCGTTTGCTCTACCTTTGTCATTGACTGTACGGGGATCATTCGACACGCGCTGTACGACATCAAGCCCCGTGGGCATGTTGCCGAAGTGCTGCAACTTGTGAAACAACTGGAGAAGCCATGCAAATCGCGAAAAACGCCGTAGTGACTCTTGAATATAAAGTGCACGATATTGATGGCAATCTGATTGACGAAGGAGATCAGGCGCTCGTCTATATTCATGGTGGCTATGACGGCATATTCCCGCGAATAGAGGAAGAACTGCATGGCAAGGATATTGGCAGTAAGCTTAAACTTAAACTTGAACCGGAGGAAGCTTTTGGCGAATATGACGCTGAATTGGTCAATGTCGAAGCACGCAACCTGTTTCCGGAAAACATAGAGATTGGCATGCAATTCGAGCGCAGCAGCGAAGACGATGAAGAAGACATGCTATTCACCATCACGGATATAGAAGGCGACAAAGTTGTCGTCGATGGCAATCATCCCCTTGCCGGCATTTCACTGGTGTTTGATTGCACCGTAGTGGATGTGCGTCCGGCAACTGCTGATGAACTTGCTCATGGTCACGTGCATGGACCGCAAGGGCATCATCATTAGCAGTTGCTGGTTACTCTGGGTTGGTCAGGCGTTTTATCTGATAGAGTTTTTCCAGGGCTTCGCGAGGTGTGAGTAAGTCCGGCTCCAGATCACGGAGCATTTCCAGGGCCGGATGTGGTTCTGCCGCGACAGGTTCATTGGTATTGGCGAACAGATCCGCCTGCATACTGTTTCCAGCCGAGGCTATTTCCCGATTTTCCAGCGTGCTAAGCCGTCGTTTTGCTGATCGAATCACGCTTCCAGGAATCCCTGCCAGTGCAGCTACCTGGATGCCGTAGCTTTGGCTGGCAGGCCCCTCTTCTACGCTGTGCAAAAAGACGATGTTGTTTCCGTGCTCGACCGCGTCAAGATGCACATTGGCACACTCGGGATAATCTCGAGTTAACCGTGTGAGCTCAAAGTAATGAGTTGAGAACAGGGTGTAAGCGCGGTTTCTCTCCACCAGGTGACAGGCGATCGCAAAGGCCAAAGCCATCCCGTCAAAGGTTGATGTGCCACGGCCGATCTCATCCATCAGTACCAGAGACCGTTCGGTTGCATCATGCAGTATGGCTGCGGCTTCCGTCATTTCAACCATGAAAGTTGAACGGCCCGACGCCAGATCGTCAGATGCGCCGATGCGGGTGAAGATGGCGTCGATGGGGCCCAGGCAGGCCGATTTTGCCGGAACAAAGCAGCCGCAGTGGGCAAGCAATACAATTAGCGCAGTTTGGCGCATGTAGGTCGATTTGCCACCCATATTCGGTCCGGTGACTAGAAGCAACCTTCGCGCAAGGGAAAAGTGGGTATCGTTAGCGATAAATTTTCCGGTTCTGATGCCGTGTTTTACTTCCACCACCGGATGGCGGCCGTCTACAATTTCGATTCCAGACGCTTCCTGGAATTGTGGCTGACAATAATCGTAGCACTGCGCAGCATGGGCGAAACAGCATATCCCGTCAGCCAAAGACAATGCTCGGGCGATGCGTTGTAGCTCGGGGATAAATGAGGCAAGCTGGGTTAGCAACGCCTCGTAGAGCTGCTTTTCCAACGTCAGTGCCCGCTCGTTCGCCGAGAGGGCTTTGTCTTCGAAGTTCTTTAATTCAGGCGTGATATAGCGTTCGGCATTTTTCAAGGTTTGGCGCCGGCGATAGTCATCCGGAACCTTCGCAGCATGGGCGTGGCTTACTTCAATATAGAAGCCATGCACTTTGTTGAACTCGACCTTGAGGTTGGCAATTCCTGAGCGTGCTTTTTCCCTTAACTCGAGTTCCAGGAGAAATTCTCCACAATTGCCTTGTAGCGCTCTCAATTCGTCGAGTGACGCGTCGTAGTCGTTCGCAATTACTCCGCCTTCTCGTATTACTGCTGAAGGTTCAGCAAGGATGGCTCGTTTCAGCAGATCGAGTGCATCATGTGGTGTGGCGAGCGCAGCAAGAATTTCCTGCAGCAGCGGCGCAATCGCTGCATCGAGTGTCTGGGTCAGTTGCCCGAGCATGGACAAGCTGTCGCGCAAGGCCGAAAGATCGCGTGGTCTGGCGCTTTTGAGTGCTATGCGTGCAGTGATCCGTTCGATATCGGCAATGCCGCGTAGGTTTTTGCGAAAAGCGACATGGCGCGGAGTATCTGTCATTGCCTCCATAAGCTCGGCGACAGCCTGGTGGCGTAAAGCTGCTGCGTGCCGGTCAGTCAACGGGTGATGCAAGCAATGACGCAGCCAGCGGGCGCCCATACTGGTTACCGAACTGTCGAGTATCGAGAGGAGAGTGGGAGAGGGTTCGCCCTGCAATGTTTCGGAAATTTCAAGATTGCGGCGAGTTGCAGCATCGAGGCGCAAGTACTCTGTATCTCGCTCTATCTTGATGCTGGTGACATGTTTCAATGCCTGCTGCTGTGTGTTTTGCGCGTACAGGAAGAGAGCGCCGGCAGCGGCAAGACCGAGCGACAATCCCTCAGCACCCTCGGGTAAGAAAGCGGACAGATCGCGCGTGCCAAAATGATCGGTTAAAAGTTTTGCGGCGGACTCTGCGTCGAAATGCCAGGTGGGTAGGCGCTTGGTAGTCAAGCCACTGAGTTCAGGAATGTCGGAGGACAGATCGCTCGGCAGCAACAGCTCGGAGGGGCGCAAACGTTCAAATTGCGCAGCCAATTTACTGGATGCACATTCCAGGAGCCGCAGATCGCCATTGGCCAGATTTAGCCACGCCAGCCCGATATCTGTGCCCCGACCTGATTTTTTCATTACCAGCGATAGCAGAAGGCAATCGCGCTTGTCATCGAGCAAGGCTGCGTCAGTCAATGTGCCTGGCGTGACGATGCGTGTTACGGCTCGTTCAACAGGCCCCTTGGCTGTTGTAGGGTCGCCTATCTGCTCACAAATCGCGACTGATTCGCCAAGTTTCACCAGGCGTGCGAGATATTGCTCGACAGCATGGTAGGGAACCCCCGCCATGGGAATCGGTTGCCCGCCAGACTGGCCCCTACGTGTCAGGGTGATATCGAGTAGATGTGCAGCCTTTTCAGCATCGGCAAAAAACAGCTCGTAAAAGTCGCCCATCCTGTAGAGCAACAACATATCGGCATGCTGCGCCTTGATGTGCAGATATTGCTGCATCATCGGAGTGTGCTTTTCCAGGTTCGAAGTAGAGATGCTATTCCTCATGAACTTTATATTTCATGAATTTGTTTACTAAGGTTTTATGAAAAATCCCTGCCTGCCGACTCGGCCTTCCGATCAAGCAATACGCAAGTGATTACATTACTTGATGTCGTGGGTGTTTACAAGATTTAGTTTCGTCTCTATAATCTCATTTCTCTGCTTAATGCGGACAGCAATTTATGTTGCTGAATAGTTCTTTAAAAATCAGACAACCGATAGGTGTGGGTGCTTGGGAAGGCGGCAGTAGGTATTGGGTTTGCTGATCGAGAATCGAAGGTCAGGGGATGTGGTGAGTTGAGCTGAAAGGCTTGGCGGAGGTTGGGGAACTGACCGGGAACTGCGACGGAAGTCACGATACGGACTGCGTAGGAAAAACCGAGTACTCACACGAACAGTAGAGTTTCAACAAGC
>JBAYVV010000119.1:0-12264 GCA_041674465.1 Sterolibacterium sp. | reverse complement strand
TGCGCTCATGACCTTCTCCTAAGATGCCCTACAACGCCACGATGGTCTGGACGTAGGCAACGGTATTGCGCGGTCCGACGATGCGCGAAGTGATCCGGTAATACACCTGGCTGTTGTATTGCAACGCGATCACGCCGGAACCCTTGCTGCTGCCGGCGCTGCTGCCGACGGTCTGCAACACGGCGCAATCGGTCAGAGGCACAGCCGGGTCGCCGACCTGGGCGCACATGCGCTGGATCGTGTAGGACACGGTATTACCGGTGTTCGCATCCTGCGTCAGCGCCACGACCTGACCCGCCGGGACCAGGGTGTTGGTCCAGAACGCATCCCAGCTTTGCCCTGCGGCCGGATCCTGACGGGAAGCCACGTAGCCTTGTGCCGGAATCGACTGCTGCAAGGTGGTGCCGGCAACATTGTTCTGCAGCCAGGTGACGGCGGTCTCGGTGCCGACATCGCCGGCATTGATGGCCGCCTGCTGAAAGGCCAGGTTGCCGGCGATGATGTTGGACGTGTCCACCGAACGCACCAGCGCAATACCGGCCAGAGTCATCGCGACCAGCACGATCATCGAAATCATCAGGATGACGCCGCGCTGACGAATGCGCGGTGCGCCCTGGGCGACGCGGGAGAGGGTCGGGGTCAACATCCTGCCTGCACTCCCAGCCAGGTGACGTTGCGCATCGGCACGACCGTCTGGAATATCTGGTAGCGATAGTTCTGCCAGTTGGTATTGCTCGTCAACACGATCGGGGTGCTGGCGCTACCCGTCGGACTTCCGGCAATGGTCGCCGCCCAGACCGGGGCGGCCGTGGTCACCGCGGTTTTTTCGAGCAAGCCATTGCGGGCGACCAGCACCACGCGCACCGCCGACGTCTTGACCCAGCCGCAGGCGGTCGTCGGGGTGGTCTGGTCATACAGGTCAACGATGCCGTCCATCGGCGTCGTGGCATCGTGGCCGTACTGGGCGCGCAGACTGACGATGTTGCTGGCGATCGGCACCCAGATCGTGCTGTCCGGGGTGCTGCCGGCAGCGCTGCAATTGTTGACCAGGTAATCGCAAACTGTCAGGTTGCTGTTGCGGATGGCATACGCCAGTACTTTGGGCGACTGCCCCAGGTTGTAGAGTGTGCCGTTGCGCATGCTGGCCAAACTGGTCGTCAAGGCAGGATCGTTGCTCGCCAGGGTGAGGCTGGAGTTGTTGGAGGCGCCGACATAACTGCCGGCAACCTGCATCAGGTTCAGGTTGCAGGGCGTGGGGCGGACTTGCGGCACGGCGATGACGTAATCATTGGCGTTGTGGCTGGTCGGCGTTTGCACCGGATAGGTGTTGGCCGTGGCTGAGGCGGCAATGATGCCGTCGCCCTGCGTGGTGCCATTGGTATTGCCGTACACCACCAGCAGGGTATCCGTGTCGGTGTCGCCGGCGGGCACCGAGGCATGATTGATGGTCAAGGGCGCCATCACGTTCAGGGTCACGCCGGTGCGCAGCACCACATTGCAGCCGATCAGGCGCAACTCGCTGGTGCCGTAGCCGGCCTGGCGGATGTCGCGCTGCAGGCCGTAGAGTGCGATCGCTCCTGAGTTCTGGGCATCGCCGCCACCGGTGGTCGCACGCTTTTGTCCTTCCGCGAGGGAAAAGACCTGCATCATGGCGATGATGCCGAGCATGCCGATAACCATGCCGACCATGATTTCGACGAGGCTGAAACCACGATCGGAACGGCGACGGAAAAGTTGATATCGAGTCACGCTGTACCCTAAATGATTTGAGCGACCACGACGAAATTATGCGGCGTGGTCCCTTCTGGCTCACCCGGGGCAATCCAGAACACCGTGATGGTGACCTGGCTGGTGGCCGCGTTCACCAGCACGGTCGGCGGATTCGCCACGGCGCCGGGCAGGGCGGCCTGAACTTCCGCCAGCCAGGCCGTGTAAGCCGTCCCACCGGAACCGGCACTGCCCTGGAAATTGGCTTGCATGGTGGCGGGCGTGCGATTGCCGACCCACATCTGTCCAATCAACTGGTTCGCCACCATGCTGGCATCGGAGCGGTATTTGGCGTCCCGCGAGGCTTTCACGGCGGAAGCCTGCATGCCGACGACAGCCAGGACGCCCATGGAAAAAATCAGAATGCCGATCAATGCTTCCAGCAGCATCGAGCCGCATTGTTGCGAAAATGTTTTCGGTGGCTGTTTCATGTCAGTACAGCCGGGCCGCCCCAAGGTACTGGCACGCCCTCTGGGGGCAGCGAACGGCGTGAGCGTGGGGGCTGTTTCATCCTAGCATCCTTGTGGATCGGTGCTGGCGAGGATCGGGTCGCACATGCGGATCTGGCCGCCAGCCGAGACGCGGAGCCGCAGGCAACGCATGCCGGCCGCGCTCGCGGTCGCGCAGGCGCCGCCGGTCGGGTTGCTGATATCGATGTCGATGTTGCCAACGGGCACCGGGGTCACGCGCCCCAGCCCATTGAAGGCGATTGAAGATTGAGTCGCCGCTACAACCGCATTGGTCGTGCCTTCTGCCCCGGCACGGGTCTGTACGATGCGTGGCGCAACCGTATCCGAAGCCACGCTGTCGCAGGTGCCCGAAGGATCATCGAGGCTCACCACCCAGTTGGTGCCTGAGGCGGACAAGGCGCAGGATGAATTCAGCGTCGTCGTCAGCTGGAAGCGTGTGGTGGTATTGCGTCTGACAGCTTCGCCGCGTGCCAGGTACAGACCGTTTTGAATCGCCTCGGCTGAGGTGCGAATCTGGGAATTCTGTATCCAGGCGAAGAAGCTCGGTGCGCCCATCGCCATCAGCAAGGCAACGATCGTCAGACCGATCATCAATTCGACCAGGGTCGCGCCGCGCGGCATCATGAGATCCTCAGCACCCGCCCTTTTTGGTGACCCAGCAGGTCGCATTGGCGGTCCAGCCGGTGGGCACGGCGGCCGTTGCCTTCACATTGGACTCGTTGATCGTGTAGGTGAAGCCGAGCATGCTTGTTTTCCCGACGCCTTGCAGGGTGTAGGCCGTGGCGGTTTGCACCGCGCAGGAAAAATCGAAAAACTGGCTGGTCGTGCTGTCCGCGGTGCAGGCAGGGGCGCCGACATAGGTGCGATTGTCCTGGAAGAACTGTTCCATTTGCACCCGCTTGATGGCCAGCGTCGAAGTCGCTTCCGGAATCTTTCCTCTGACGACGTAGTCGGTGTAGGCCGGCATGGCAACTGCTGAAAGTATGGCAACGATTGCCACGACGATCATCACTTCGATCAGGGTGAAGCCAGGCTGTTTTTTCATGGGATTTTCCTTTTCAGTACGAATGGTAGTTACGTTTGACGACTTTGCCAGCATAAGCCGATGAGCGGTCAGTTTTCAAGATCGGGCGGTCTCTGGGATCTTTTGCCTCACAGTATCGCGGCGCTGGCGCCGCGGGATTGAATCTCAGGGCGGCGTATAGCAGATGACGCGATTACGCCCCCCATGCTTGGCGTGATACAAGGCTTGGTCAGCGTGTGAGAGCAGGCTGTCGATGTCTGCGCCATGATCGGGGAAGCCGGCGACGCCGGCCGAAAGCGTCACCCGCATCTTCAGGTCGCCGTGGTGGACGGAAGTTTCCGCAAGTTCCAGGCGCCAGGCTTCGACCCGCTGCAGCGCCTGTTCAGGAGACATCCGCGGCAGGGCCACGAGGAATTCCTCGCCGCCGTAACGGCAAATGATGTCGCTTTCGCGGGCGCTCTTTTTGAGGAGTGCCGACAGGGTTTTCAGTACTTCATCGCCAGCGGCATGGCCGTATGTGTCGTTGACCTGCTTGAAATGGTCCAGGTCGAGCATGATCAGGGACAGCGAATAGCCTTCGCGCTTGGCCCGCGACAACTCGCGCGGCAGGGTTTCATCGAGATAGCGGCGGTTGGAGAGTCCGGTGAGCGGGTCGCGGATCGCCTGCTCCTTCAGGCGCAGCTGCAGCTCGGTAATCTGTGACAGCTTCAGTTCGAGTTCCCTTCTTGACTCATCCTGCGCGGCTTCGAGTTGTTTGCGCTGCGTGATGTCGCGAGTCACGCCCAGCAGCAGCATGCCCTCGCCACCGGGGTTGGGGATCGGTACCGCATGGGTATCCAGCCAGCGGTGTCCGCCCTTGAGTCCGATGATCTCGAATTCCAGCTGGCCGGAACCGCCGGCGCAAACATCCCGGATCAGAGAAATGAAGGCTTTCCGGTAGGCCGGAGCGATGATATTCGGCACTTTTGTCCCGGCGACCTGTTCCCAGGAATCGGCCTCGATCATCGCCAGTCCGGCCGGATTCATTTTCAGCAGGGAACCGTCTGCCGCAAGAATTTTGACGCACTCGGGTTCGGTCTCGACGATGGTGCGCAACTCAAATTCGCTTGTGGCAAGCCTTTCTTGCGCACGGATCAGATCCGTCTGTCTCCGCGCAGCCAGCCGCAAGAGAAGCAACGCTGTGCAAGCGAGTAATACGAAGCTGGCGATGGAGGAATACAGCGAATCACGCCACTCGGTCAAGAAACTGTCATGGTCGCGCGAAACAATCACTGCCAGTGGCGTGCTCGGCAGGTCATGGAATACCGATATCTTCAAGGTCTGTTCAAGCTTGACCCGGTTCAGATGGCGTGTCGTCGCCTGGCCGGTATTGATGTGCTCGGTATAGGCAATTCCTCCCCTGAGATTCTTGCCGATCAGGTCGGAGGGTGGAACCATGCTGATGATGTCGCCATTCAGATTGATCAATAAGGACTGAACCCCCGCTTCAAAAACGCTCAGTTTCAAGGCCTCGGCAAAAAAACCGGATTCGAGGGTCGCCACAACGACGCCCGCAAAGCGCCCTTGCGTGTCGCGGACAACGCGCGACATGGTGGTGGCCGTGATGCCAGTGACCGTCTGAAAAGGCAAGGATATGTGGAAACGATCGGTTGTCGGATCGTCTAGATGGGTCTTGAAATACTCGCGGGTTGACGCATCGAAGCCGATGACCTTCTCATTGGTATGCACACGAATGCGCCCGGTGGGTTCGGTGACGAGCAAGCTGCGAATTTCAGGGAGCTGCCGCAGATAGTTTCTCAAGAGATGGATCTGGTCTGCGTCGGGCATTTTCGGGCGATCGCGCAGGTCGTCGATGATGCTGCCCATCATCAGATTAACGCTGCGCAATGTGCCGCTAATGCGGGCTTCGCGCTGCCGGGCCCGCACCTCCAGCAGCCGGTACTCCTGTTCCAGGAGGGTCTGGTAATCGTTATAGATATTCCATGCCGACCATGCCAGGACGGTCAGCAACATGGTGATCACCAGCAGCCAAAGCGGCGCTCCTTGGAATTTTTGAGGGACCCCAGAGCTCATAGTTTGGCAACAGCCGGCCTCAGCCGGTCATGCGTCAGCCAGCCGCAGCCGACGGCGGCGCACGGCTTCGGCCAGGGTGTCGAGCACCTTGAGGCTGTCTTCCCAGCCGATGCAGGCGTCGGTGATGCTCAGGCCGTATTCGAGCGGCTTGCCGCGCAGCAGGTCCTGGCGCCCCGGCTTGAGGTGCGATTCCACCATCACGCCGAAAATCCGGTCGTCACCCGCCGCGACCTGAGTGCCGACTTCTTGCGCCACATCGACCTGGCGCTGGTACTGCTTGCTGCTGTTGGCATGGGACAGGTCGATCATCACGCGTGCGGCCAGGCCAGATTTGCCGAGTTCCTGGCAGGCAGCCTCGACGCTGGCGGCATCGTAGTTGGGCGCCTTGCCGCCGCGCAGGATGACATGACAATCCTCGTTGCCATTGGTGGATACGATCGCCGAATGGCCGGCCTTGGTGACCGAGAGAAAGTGATGCGGGCTGGCGGCAGCGCGGATCGCGTCGACCGCGATGCGGATGTTGCCATCGGTGCCGTTCTTGAAACCGACCGGACAGGACAGGCCCGATGCCAGTTCGCGATGTACCTGCGATTCGGTGGTGCGCGCGCCGATGGCGCCCCAGCTGATCAAATCGGCGGTGTATTGCGGTGTGATGGTGTCGAGGAATTCGGTCGCGCAGGGCAGGCCGAGTTCGTTGATTTCGTACAGCAGTTGGCGCGCCAGGCGCAGACCTTCGCTGATCTTGAAGCTGCCGTCGAGGCGCGGGTCGTTGATCAGGCCTTTCCAGCCGACCGTGGTGCGCGGCTTCTCGAAATAGACGCGCATCAGAATCAGCAGATCGGTGCTGTGCTGCAATGATTCGGCTTGCAGTTTGCGCGCATATTCGAGCGCCGCGTCGTGCTCGTGGATCGAGCAGGGGCCGATCACGACCAGCAGACGATCGTCGGCACCATGCAGAATGCGGTGGATGGCCTGGCGCGTGGCATAAGTGGTATTCGATGCCGACTCGGTCGCCGGATATTCGCGCAGAATCTGTTCGGGCGGCGACAGCTCCTTGATTTCCTTGATGCGGACGTCGTCAACTTGATGGGTCAGAGGCATGGCGGTTTGTGCAAGAAGCATAAGGGCTGGCAATGCCAGCAAAGACGTGATTTTACAGGATCAGTCGGCCCCCTAGCGCCAGGCGCTGACGCATTCCACGAGCATGCCGCAATCCTGGGCGTCGTAGCCCGGTTCTGCGGCCAGCACCTCTTGCCACTTTGGCGCGGATAACACTTCAATCAGCGCAATGAGGCCGGGATGTGTCAAGGCATCGCGCCGCACCGCCAGAAAATAGTTTTCACGTGCCAGCGGAATGAAGTCGAGGCCGAAGCGATGCGCTGCCGCTTCAACACCCAGGCCGGCATCGGCAGCGCCGCTGGCGATGGTCGCCGCAACTGCGGCATGGGTAAACTCCTCATTGGCATAACCGTTGATGTCGCTCGACTTGATGTCGCTCTCGCCGAGCAGCAGGTCCAGCAGCATGCGCGTGCCTGAACCGGCTTGGCGGTTGACGAAGCGTAGCCGGTGCTTTGAGAGGATTTGCAGATTGCGCAAGGGCAGCTGCTTGCCGCTTCGTGTCTGGGCGAAAAGCTCGGCGGTCCTTGGTGTCAGCATCAATCCTTGCAAGCGTTTGGCGAATTGGATCAGGACATGGCTGCGTGCATTGAGGTATTTCCGGTAGTCCTGCCAGATGGGTTTTCCCAGCCGGCCTTCGGGGCAATGAAATCCGGCCAGGTCGCATCGTCCGGCGGCGAACGAGGCAAGACTCTCGCTGCTGCCGAGCACATGAGTTTCCATAGCCACTCTGTGCTCGCGCAGTGCTTCGGGCAGACGTGCCAGCATCGGATCGTGACTGGCATGCACCGTCACGCGCGGTGTATTGGTCTTGCGGTACTGTTTCAATTCGCGGCGCACTTCCGCCGTGGCTTCGGCCAATTGCGCTGCGAAGCGGCTTTGCAGGCGCGCATCGAGTTGCACCAGTTGCAAGCCCATGGGCGCGAGGCTGGAACCGCGGCCGCGCGCCATGTCCACCAGCGGTTGCGCCAGGCGCTCTTCCCAGGCCCGGATCAGTCCCCAGGCGTGACGGTAGGAAAAGCCGCTAGCGCGCGCCGCCTGCGCCACCGAGCCGGTCTCGGCGATTCCCGCCAGCAGTGCCAGCAGACTGCCTTCCTCGTTGCGCTGCGCCTCACCCGTTTCGGTCCAGCGCCAGACCAGGCTCGGCAATAATGCAAAATTTTTCATATTTGTCGTCAGTGGCGAACAGGCTATATTCGACCACCAATCCGCTTATTCGCAAAGACTCATGGATGCACTCAGCGCCGCATTCAGCCTCGTGGCCGGTGCAGATGCCAGACTGCTACAGATCATCACGCTCAGCTTGCGTGTCAGCTTCTCGGCCGTCATGCTCTCGACCCTGCTCGCCCTGCCGCTTGGCGCTGTGCTGGCGGTGGGTGATTTCACAGGGCGCCGCAGCCTGACCGTCATCGTCAATGGCCTCATGGGTTTGCCCTCGGTGGTGGTCGGCTTGCTGGTGTATTTGCTGCTGTCGCGCGCCGGACCGCTCGGTTCCATGGGTCTGCTGTTCACGCCGACAGCCATGATCATCGCCCAGGCCATCCTGGTGACCCCGCTGCTGGCCGCCCTGACCCGGCAAATCATCGCCGATGTCTGGCGTGAATATGCAGAACAGCTCAGCTCGCTTGGCGCCACATCCAGTCAGGCGACTGCGACCCTGCTCTGGGATGCGCGCTATTCCTTGCTCACCGTGCTGCTGGCCGGTTTTGGCCGCGCGGTTGCCGAAGTGGGTGCGGTGATGATCGTTGGCGGCAATATCGATGGCGTCACTCGTGTCATCACCACCACTATTGCGCTTGAGACCAGCAAGGGCGACCTGCCGCTGGCCCTGGCCCTGGGAGTGATCCTGGTGGCGCTGGTGCTGGCGATCAATGCGCTGACCTTCGTCATCGGCAACTGGGCGCAGCGGAGGCTGGGATGAAGGACATATTCCCGCTCCAACTCACCGATGTCGGCTTTGCTCCTGACGGCGTGTCACTGCTCCATGATGTGCAACTGCGCATCGCCGACGGTGCCCGCAGTGTGATCCTCGGCGCCAACGGTGCGGGGAAAAGCGTGCTGATGCGCCTGATGCACGGCTTGTTGAAGCCGAGCAGCGGCAGCGTGCTGTGGAATGGCAACCCGGCCCGGCCAGCCGCTCAGGCCATGGTTTTCCAGCGGCCGGTGATGCTGCGGCGGTCAACCCTGGCCAATGTCGAATACGGGCTCAAACTTCTCGGCGTGCCCAAAGCACTGCGCCAGGCGCGGGCGGAGGCGGCGCTTGCACATGTCGGTCTGGCGCATCTGGCCGAGCGTCCGGCACGCGTCCTGTCCGGCGGCGAACAGCAGCGCATCGCGCTGGCACGGGCCTGGGCGCTCGAACCGCGCATCCTGTTTCTCGACGAGCCGACTGCCAGCCTGGATCCAAGCGCAGCGCGCGAGGTCGAACGGATCGTCAGCGATATTCATCAAGCCGGCGCCACCATCGTCATGACCACGCACAACCTCGGCCAGGCCAGGCGGCTCGCCGACGAAATCATTTTTCTGCACCAGGGGCGCATCACGGAACGCACACCGGCCGCCAACTTTTTCCACCAGCCTCAGTCAGTCGAAGCAGCTGCCTATCTCAGTGGAGAATTGCCCTGAACTGAGGACAACTGGCGTGTCTTCACCTGATCTATTCCCGCCCGTCACCGAACGCGCTATGCTTGCGCTCTCTCGAACTGCAGGGCGCCACAATGGACCACGCTGATCGTCTGCTGCTCGAATCCAGCCAGCTGTTTTTCGACATCAATCTGGATGGCATAGAACACCTGCTCGACAACTGCCCGGAAACGCTGCTGGCCGCGGGTGATACCCTGTTGCGTCCGGATGTCGCCAACAACACCTTGTATCTGGTTCTGGAAGGTCAGTTGCGCGTCTATCTGGGCGGCACCGAACTTCCCGAACACGCCATTCTCAATCCCGGCGAATGTGTCGGAGAGATGTCGCTGATCGATGGCAAGCGCGCCTCGGCACTGGTGATCGCGGCGCAGAATACCCGCCTGCTCGCGGTGGATCATGAGGTGGTATGGGCCCTCATCGAACTGTCCTACGGCATCGCACGCAACCTGTTGGCGATCCTCTCCGGCAGGATCCGTTTCAACAACATTGCCCTGATCACGGCACGCGAGTCCAGCCTCGAATTCGAGCGGGCGATCGCCGTCGATGCCTTGACCGGCCTGCATAACCGGCGCTGGTTCGCCGATGCTTTTCCGCGCGTCATCCAGCGCTGCGAGCGCGACGATGCGGCGCTTTGCCTGCTGTTGGGCGATGTCGACAATTTCAGGCACTTCAATCAGGCCTATGGTCATCTGCATGGCGACAACATGCTGCGCCTGCTGGCGCGGCAGCTGGCCGATGCCCTGCGGCCGCAAGACATGCTGGCGCGTTATGGCGTGGAGGAATTCGTTTTCCTGCTGCCTGCAACCGATACACCGGATGCAATGAAAATTGCCGAGCGTCTGCGCCAGGTTGCGGAAGAGGCCAGCCTGCCCATCGGCGAAGACGGTGGCGAAGCCAGTACCACTATCTCCCTGGGCGTGGCGCTATTGCAAAACGGTGACACGCTCGATTCCCTGTTTGCCCGTGCGGAACTGGCCCTTCGCCGAGCCAAGCAGGCGGGCCGCAATCGTGTCGAGGTGGACTAGCAACGCTTGACGACCGGGTGAACCGCTGACGCCCTGTAAGCTGACCGAGATTTTCCCGGCATCAAAATGCATGGCCAGGGAGTCGCTGCGGAGGCCCGCTCAGGGGTGTGCATCTGCGCATGATTTGCTCCCGACAATTCAGACTGCTGGCATCGAAGGTGGCGGGGTACCATCGCAAACTCCCATTCCAGACCCAGCCCATTGCCCATGATCGATCTCTATACATCACCGACGCCCAACGGCCACAAGGTTTCCATCCTGCTCGAAGAACTTGGTGTGCCGTATACCGTTCATGCCATCGACCTGGGCAAGAATGAACAGAAGGCGCCCGAGTATCTGTTGATCAATCCCAATGGTCGCATTCCCACCATCGTGGACCGCGATAACGATGACTTTCCGGTATTCGAGTCGGGCGCCATCCTGATCTATCTGGCCGAGAAGTACGGCCGCTTCATGCCGGCCGACAAGAACGGACGCTCGCGGGTGATCCAGTGGGTGATGTTCCAGATGTCCGGATTGGGTCCCATGCAAGGCCAGGCCAATGTGTTCCTGCGTTATTTTCCGGAAAAGCTGCCGGCCGTCATCGAACGCTATCAAAATGAAACCAAGCGTTTATACGGTGTGGTCGAGCGTCGGCTGGAAGGCCGCGATTACATTTGCGACGACTACTCGATTGCCGACATCGCAGCCTGGTGTTGGGTCAACTATCACGAATGGGCCGGGCTGTCCCTGGATGAACTGCCGCGCATGAAGGACTGGTTCGAACGCATCGGCCAACGCCCGGCAGTGGATCGCGGTCTGTGCGTGCCTGGCGGCAAGAAATCCGACGTTCGCGATCTGCTTGAAGCCGCCAAACGGATGATCAAGAACTGATGTCGCCGCTAATGGACCGGAACGAGGAAGGAAGGTCGATTTGAAAACAGTGGTGGTGACCGGGGCAGATCGTGGCATCGGCGAAGCGCTTTGTGTCGAGTTCGCCGCGCGCGGTGATGCAGCGATTGGCGCCTGCCTAGGCGATTCCTCGCTGCTGCGCGAGCATGGCGTCGAAGTCGTGGCTGGTATCGATGTCACCGCGGATGCGGCAGTCGCCAAACTCGCGGCAGCGCTGGCCGGCCGTCGCATCGACATCCTGGTTCACAACGCCGGCCTGGTTGTCGAGGCGCCGCTTGGCAGCTTCGATTTTGCGGCGATGCAGCGGGAATATGCGGTCAATGCGCTGGGGCCGCTGCGCGTCACGCAGGCGCTGCTGCCTTTGCTGGGGATCGGATCAAAAATTGCCGTGATCACCAGCCGGGTCGGCTCGCTGGGCGACAACAGCAGCGGTGGCTTGTACGGCTACCGCATGTCCAAGGCGGCAGCGAACATGGCCGGGCTCAATCTGGCGCGCAACCTCAAGGCGCGCGGCATCGCCGTCGTCTGCCTGCATCCCGGCAGCGTGCGCACCCAGATGGCGCTCGGCCTGTCTGATGCCACGACCGTCGGAGCCATGGTCGACTGCGCGGTCGCCGCGCGTGGGCTGATGGCCCGCCTCGATGAACTGACGCTTGCCAGCACCGGCATGTTTCGCCACGCCAATGGCGAAACCCTACCCTGGTAATTAACCCGAGAGGCTTCAAGACCTCAAACAATAGGAGGAAATCATGATCAAGATGTATGGCTACATCCCGGCCTGGGGCCTCTCGGACATGAGTCCCTACGTTTCGTATACCGACGCCTACCTGCGCCTGTCGGAAATCCCTTTCGAGGTCGAAACCCTGTACCGGGGCGATCTCACGGCGACGCCCAAGGGTAAGCTGCCCTGGATCATTGACAGTGACGGCACCAGCATCTCGGATACGCAGCTGATCCAGTACTACCTGGAAGACAAGTACGGCGACCGGCTCGACGGCTGGCTGAGCAAGGAGCAGAAGGCGACTGCGACGCTGCTCCACCGCATGTTCGGCGAGTGCTGGTACTGGATGGCGGTGCAGACCCGTTACCGGCGCGACGAGGACTTCGCGATCTACGACCCGCTCTGGGCGACATTCCTGGCCTGGCTGCCGGTCGAGCAACGCGCCGAGCCGGTGCGGCAGTTCCGCGACCATCTGCTGACGCAGTTCTGGCACCACGGCACCGGGCGCAACAGCGAGGAGGAGGTCGAGTTCAT
>JBAYVV010000118.1:0-12563 GCA_041674465.1 Sterolibacterium sp. | reverse complement strand
TGTCGAGCCTTTCATCATTGCCGCCGAAGCCTGCGGTTATTTCGTGTTTCGGGTCAATCTTGCCACAGCAAGGAACAAAGAAGGCCTGCTGGCTGCCATCGGCAGAGACATGGCCTTCCCCGAATGGTATGGACAGAACTGGGATGCGCTGGCGGACTGCCTGACAGACCTTGGCTGGCGTCCGGCCGAGGGCTATCTGCTCTTGCTGGATCATGCGGACCGCCTCCATGTGCGGGCCGGGAACGAACTGGCGACGGCGCTCAATGTTTTTGCCGAGGCCGCCGGTTGTTGGCGCGAACAGAATGTCGCATTCTGGTGCCTGGTGACGATGCAAGCCGACGGCAGCGCACCTTTGCCGCCATTGTTGGATTGCTGATGACCGGCAACAAGAACCCGGTCTCGGTGCTGGTGCTGATCCACTCGCCAGCATTGGAAGTCCTCCTGCTGGAACGTGCCATGCGGCCCGGTTTCTGGCAATCCGTCACCGGCAGCCAGGAAGGGAACGAATCTTTGCGCGACACGGCAAGGCGCGAAGTTGGGGAAGAAACCGGCATCGTCGTTGCGCCAGAGAATATCAGCGACTGGTGTCTGGAAAACCGCTACGAGATCTTTGCGGAATGGCGCCACCGCTATCCCGAGGGCATCACGCATAATCGGGAACATGTCTTCAGTCTTTGTGTGCCGCGTGAGACGTTCATCGTCACCGCGCCGCTGGAACATCTCGGCTATCTCTGGCTGCCGTGGCGCGAGGCGGCAGACAAGGTTTTTTCCTGGACCAATCGCGACGCAATCCTGTTGTTGCCTTCGCGTTACGAGCCTTCCTGCCCTTCTTCATGATGCGCTGAGGCGGTAGAATCGAGACTTCTGCCACTCGACGTCGCGGCCTCATCGCTCCCATGTCCGAAAATCTGACACCCAATCTCAAAGCCGGCATTCTCGCCGAGGCACTGCCTTACATCAAGCGCTTCCATGGCCGTACCATCGTCATCAAGTATGGCGGCAACGCCATGACCGACGAGCACCTCAAGCATTGCTTCGCGCGCGACGTGGTATTGCTGAAACTGGTCGGCATGAATCCGGTGGTGGTGCATGGCGGCGGCCCGCAGATCGATGATCTGCTCAAGCGTGTCGGCAAGCAGGGCCTGTTCGTTCAGGGCATGCGCGTGACCGACCGCGAGACCATGGACGTGGTCGAGATGGTGCTCGGCGGTCAGGTCAACAAGGAGATCGTCAGCCTCATCAACCAGCATGGCGGCAAGGCGGTCGGCCTGACCGGCAAGGACGGCAACCTGATCCGCGCCAAGAAGCTGCTGATGCCCAACCAGGACAAGCCCGGCGACTTGATCGATATCGGCCAGGTCGGCGAGGTCGTGGCGATCGACCCTTCCCTGATTGCCTTGCTCGACACGGGTGCCTTCATTCCCGTCATCGCACCGATCGGCGTCGGCAGTGCCGGCGAGACCTACAACATCAATGCCGACGTGGTTGCCGGCAAGATTGCCGAGATTCTCAAGGCCGAAAAACTGATCCTGCTTACCAACACCGCCGGCGTGCTCGATGCCAATGGCAAACTGCTCACCGGGATTACGCCGCGCGAAATCGACGGCATGGTGCAGGATGGCACGCTGTCGGGCGGCATGCTGCCGAAGATCGCTTCGGCGCTCGATGCCGCGCGCAACGGCGTGAGGAACGTGCATATCATCGACGGCCGCGTCGAGCACGCCTTGCTGCTGGAAATCCTGACCGACGAAGGTGTCGGTACCCTGATCAAGAGCAAGTAGCCCAACCCGTTCAAGCGAGATAAAACCATGGCGAGCAAACCGGGCGAACGCAAGCTCCAGATCCTCCAGGTCATTGCCGAGATGCTGCAGGATCCGGCCGGCGAGAAAGTCACCACTGCTGCCCTGGCGAAAAAGCTCGACGTGTCCGAGGCGGCGCTTTACCGGCATTTCGCCAGCAAGGCGCAGATGTACGAAGGTTTGATCGAGTTCATCGAATCCGGGCTGTTTTCGGTGATCAACAAAATTTCGGCTCAAGAGGAAAACGGCCTCAAGCAAACCCAGATGATGCTTGCCCTGTTGCTTGGGTTTGCCCAGAAAAACCGCGGGCTGACCCGCGTTCTGATCGGCGATGCGCTGGTCCACGAGAATGAGCGGCTGCAGGCGCGTATCAACCAGTTGCTGGATCGTGTCGAAGCTTCGTTGAAACAGGCTTTGCGCATGGCAGCGACACAAGGCGATCTGCCGACCGATCATGATTTCGCCGCACACGCCAACCTGCTGCGCTGCTATGCCTTGGGTCGCTGGCACCAGTTCGTCAAGAGCGGCTTCAAGGATAACCCTCTCGCCCAGTGGCCGCAGCAGTGGCCGCTGTTGGCGCAATAGCGTCTTCAGGCGAGAGTCGCACTTGGCGCCTTTATTCAAAGCGGGTTAACCCCGCCCGATACATGAGCGATCGACCACTCATCAAGGGTTGGCTGACGATTTGCAGCCTGGTCGTCTGCTGCGTTATGGCGTCCTTCTGCTCGGCCCAAACCGCCCCGACTGTCGCCGCAGCAGCAGACCTCAAGTTTGCCTTGCCGGAACTCGCACAGGCTTTTGAAAGCGCCAGCGGACGCAAGCTGCGGCTGTCATTTGGTTCGTCCGGCATGTTCGCCCAGCAGATTACCCAGGGTGCGCCATTCGAACTTTTTTTCAGTGCAGACGAAAGTTATGTGCTGATGTTGCAACAAGCGGGACGGACCGTGGATGCGGGCAAACTTTATGCGCTCGGCCGTATCGCGTTGTTCATTCCGAACGGTTCCCCGATCCAGGCCGACAACAATCTTCGCGATCTGGCAACCGCAGCCCGCGACGGTCGCCTTAAACGCCTGGCCATGGCCAATCCGGAACACGCACCCTATGGCCGCGCCGCGCGCGAGGCGTTGCAGCACAATGGCCTCTGGGAGCTGGTGAGCGACAAACTGGCCTTGGGAGAAAATGCAGCTCAGGCCGCGCAATTCGCAACGAGCGGGTCTGCCCAGGCCGGTCTCATTCCCCTCACGCTGGCCCGTGCGCCGGAACTGGTGGCGAAGGGGGCCTTCGTCACCTTGCCCGAATCCTGGCACCAGCCCTTGAAGCAGCGCATGGTTCTGATCCAGGGGGGAGGTGAAACCGCGCGCTTGTTTTATGGTTTTATGCAAACCCCGGCTGCACAGGCGATCTTGGTGCGCCACGGTTTTGCCTTGCCGTGATGGACTGGTCGGCACTCTCCCTTTCGCTCAAGCTTGCGCTTGCCACAACGCTGTTGCTGTTGCCTTTGGCTGTTTTGCTGGCGCGCCCTTTGGCCTGGTCGAACTTTGTCGGCAAAGGCCTGGTTGAAGCATTGGTTGCATTGCCCCTGGTTCTGCCGCCGACGGTGCTCGGTTTTTACCTGTTGCTGGCCATGGGAGGCAACTCTGCGCTGGGCGGGGCCTGGCATAGCCTGACGGGACGCACGCTGGTATTCAGTTTCGACGGCCTTTTGCTGGCCTCGCTGATTTTCAACCTACCCTTCGCAGTCCAGCCGATACAGCGCGCGTTCGACGCCGTGCCACGCGAGGCACGCGAAGCGGCATGGTGTTGCGGATTGTCCTCGTGGCGCACCTTGTGGCGGGTGGAACTGCCGCTGGCCTGGCCGGGCCTGCTTTCCGCCATCGTGCTGACTTTTGCCCACACACTCGGGGAATTTGGCGTGGTGTTGATGGTCGGTGGCAATATTGCCGATGAAACGCGCACGGTGGCGATCAGCATCTATGACCGGGTTCAGGCTTTCGACGAGTCTGGTGCGGCAACTATGTCGGCACTGCTTGTGGCGATCTCCTTCGTTGCCATCGCCAGTCTTAATATGCTCACCCGCCGTATCGGCAAAGGTGGCCAGGATACGGGTCATGAGCTCTAAATCCCTCTCCGTGACGCTGCAGCAGACGCGACCGATCCCGCTCGACTGCACTCTGGAATGCGCCCCGGGCGAGTTGATCAGCCTGGTGGGTCCTTCCGGCAGCGGCAAATCGACGGTGTTGCGCTGCATTGCCGGTTTGCACCGACCGCAGCAGGGTCGGGTGGAGTGCAGTGGCACAGTCTGGTTCGACGCTGCCCGGGGCCTGGCCTTGCCGCCGCAGCAAAGACGCATCGGCATGGTATTTCAAAATTATTCATTGCTGCCGCACCTCAGTGCGGCAGACAATGTGGCTCTTGGACTGGAGCATCTGCCCGCAGGTGAACGCATTGAAAAAGCCAATGAGTGGCTCGCGCGGGTGCACCTGGAAGGTCTGGAACAGCGTCGACCCAATCAGCTATCCGGAGGACAGCAGCAAAGGGTCGCGCTGGCGCGCGCACTGGCGCGCGAGCCGCAGGCACTGCTGCTGGACGAGCCGTTTTCGGCAGTCGATCAGGTGACTCGGCGCAAGCTGCAACAGGAACTGGCCCGCCTGCGCCGCGAATTGGCGATCCCGATCGTGCTCGTGACGCATGACCTCGACGAAGCGCGCATGCTTTCCGATCGTATGGTGTTGCTGCACCACGGCGTGAGTTTGCAAAGCGGACTGCCGGAAGACGTGATGACCCGCCCGGCCAACGCAGCCATCGCGCGCCTGGTGGGCCTCAGCAACTTGTTTGAAGGCCGAATTGCGCCGCCATCCGTAACGGGAATGACCCGCCTGGAGAGTATTGGCCTGCAGCTTGAAGTGGCACACAACCCGGGTTTTGCACCGGGCGACAAAGTGAGCTGGGTGATTCCGCCGGAGGGCATTTTGCTGCATCGGCGCGATCGTCCTGCGCGAGGCGATGCAGAGAATCCGGTCACGGGCCTGGTCGCCGATTGCCTTGCCTTTGGACCCTATACCCAGGTGGTCCTGTTACCGGAAGGCGGCGAATTACCCCTGAGTTTCTCAATTCCGAGCCATGTTGCGCAACGCGACGGCATCGCCGCCGGCATGGCAGCACGCGTCACCTTGCTGTCCCAGGCGATCCACTTGATGCCGCCGGAGAAGTCGGACTGAGCGCGTTGGCGCTGTTCCGGGGTCCAACTATCTCTTGAATTTGACCGCGGATTCGTCGGCGCGGCGCTGCTGCTCCTGATCCTGGGGTTTGTCCCACCAGAGTGCCCGGCCGATTTTCTGCTGTTCCAGTTCTTCCGGATGCTGCTTGAGCCATTCGCGCATGAATTTGGTGTGCTCGGATTCGTATGAATAACTGGTGAACATGGGTGTTTCTCCTGAAAAAACAGTAAGGGTCAATCCTTGGTGCGGGTAATGCGCACCACCTCGGTGATGCGCCGCAAACCGCGCATGATGCGGGCGAGATGGATGCGATTGGTCACCTGCAAAGTGAAATTGAGTGTGGTGTATCTGCCCGGATCGTTTTCGATGCTGACGTTCTGGATGTCGGAACCTCCCGCAGCGATCTCGCTGGTGATTTTAGCAAGTACGCCGCGACGATTCTCGGTCACGATGCGAATATTGACCTCGAAGAAGCGCTCTATCACCTGTGCCCAATCGACGTCCACCCAGTTGTCCCGCTCGTGGCCTGACTTGCCGATGCTGCGGCAATCATGAGTATGGATGATCAATCCCTGCCCCTTGCGGATGATGCCGACAATCGGATCGCCGGGTATCGGCCGGCAACATTTGGCAAGTTGCATGGCCATGCCTTCGTCGCCGCTGACAAGGATGCTGACCTGCCGCTTGTTCTTGAGCGGGACGCCGCCCTCCAGTTGGCGTGCATCGACCAACCGGCGTGCAACAATGGCAGTATGCCGCTTGCCCAGGCCGATATCGGTCAGGACCTCTTGCTTCGATTTTGCGCCGCAGCCACGCACGAAGCGCTCCCAAGCCGCGTTGCTCAGATCATCCAGTTCAACCCCCAACCCGTGCAGTGCCTGGCCCAGCAGGCGCTCGCCAAGCGCCAGCGATTCGTCGGTCTGCTGGGTTTTCAGGAAGTGACGAATTTGCGCCCGCGCCTTGCTGCTTTTGACGTACGAGAGCCAGGTCGGGTTCGGATTGGGCAGATCGGCAGTGATGATTTCAACCCGATCGCCATTTCGCAGTTCAGTGCGCAAGGGCATCATTTCAAAATTGATGCGGCAGGCGACGCAACGGTTGCCGATGTCGGTATGCACCACGTAGGCGAAGTCCACGGCGGTCGAGCCACGCGGCAGAACCAGGATTTTTCCCAGAGGCGTGAACACATAGACCTCATCCGGAAACAGATCGACTTTGACGTTTTCAAGAAACTCGGTCGAATCACCCGAGGCGGATTGCAACTCGATCAGCGATTTGAGCCACTTGTGGGTTTTCTTCTGCAACTCGTCGAGCGCAGTTTCGTCCTTGTACAGCCAGTGCGATGCCACACCGGATTCGGCGATGTGATGCATCGCGCGCGAGCGGATTTGCACTTCGACCGGGGTGCCATAGGGGCCGATCAGGGTCGAGTGCAGGGATTGGTAACCATTCGCCTTGGGGATCGCAATGTAGTCCTTGAACTTGCCCGGCACCGGCTTGTATAGCCCATGCAATACCCCGAGCGACAAATAACAGGTTGGTGCATCCTTGACGATCACGCGGAAACCGTAAATGTCCAGAACCTGGGAAAATGACAAATGCTTCTGGCGCATCTTGCGATAAATGCTGTACAGGTGCTTTTCGCGCCCCATCACTTCAGCTTCGATGCCCGCTTCCGGCAGTCTCAGGCGCAATGCCTCCATGATCTTGTCCACCACCTGACGGCGATTGCCGCGTGCGCGCTTCACTGCCTTTTCCAGCACGCGGTAGCGCAACGGCCGCAAGTGGCGGAAAGCCAGTTCCTGCAACTGGCGATAGAGCGCGTTCAATCCCAACCGGTTGGCGATCGGCGCATAGATGTCGAGCGTCTCCTTGGCGATGCGGCGGCGCTTGTGGGGCGGCACGGCGCCAAGGGTGCGCATGTTGTGCAGGCGGTCGGAGAGTTTGATCAGGATCACCCGCACATCGCGCGCCATCGCCAGCAGCATCTTGCGGAAGTTCTCGGCCTGGGCTTCCTCGAAAGACTGGTTTTCGATGCGGTCGATTTTCGAAACCCCGTCCACCAGGTCGGCAACGGCTTTGCCGAACTTTTCGGCGATCTCCTGCTTGGGGATCGCGCTGTCTTCCATCACATCATGCAGTAATGCCGCGGTCAGCGCCTGGGCATCGAGATGCCAGTCTGCCAGCGTATCGGCGACGGCAAGGGGGTGCGAAATATACGGATCGCCACTCGAACGGAACTGCCCCAAGTGAGCAGCGTTGCCGAACACGTAGGCCGACTCGATGCGAGCCACCTCGTCGGGTTTCAGATAGGAAGAAAGTTTGTTGCGGAAACGCTCGAGATCCTCCGCCAGGTCAACCGGCGAGTGCATCTCCATGGGAATCAGCACCGCCTCGTCGTTGGCAAAGCCTGCAGCGGCCAGGGGCGGAGTCATCGTGAGAGAAGGACACGGCGCAGCGAGAGTATCTCAGGACATCATGCCTGACCGCGATTGAGAATCTCAAGGCCGACCTTGCCGGCGGCCACTTCACGCAGTGCGATCACCGTCGGCTTGTCCTTGTCGAATTCGACCATGGGCGCACTGCCCAGAGTGATCTGGCGCGCGCGGTAGGTTGCGACGAGCGTGAGTTGGAAGCGGTTGGGGATGTGCTTGAGACAATCGTCGACTGAGATGCGGGCCATGGTTTATTCCTGGAAAAGAAGCGAAAACAATTCAGGGTAGCGTGCCTGCTGAGGTGCAAGCTTGAGCCGGGATGCATGAACTGCCGCCAGCAGATCGCCGATCGCCTGCGCCAACTCATTGTTGATTATAACGTAATCGAACTCCTTGACGTGCCTCATCTCGGTCAGTGCGGCAAGGTGCCTTCTGGCAATGATTTCTTCGCTGTCGGTGCCGCGGCCGCGCAAGCGGTGTTGCAGCTCCTCCAGAGAGGGGGGCATGATGAATATTCCTACGGCCGCAGGAAAAAATTTTCTGACCTGCTGCGCGCCCTGCCAATCGATTTCAAGCAAAACATCACGATCGGCGGCCATTTCCTGTTCCAGCCAGGAACGCGACGTGCCATAGAAATTGCCATGCACTTCCGCCGACTCGAGGAAATCGCCGCGCTCGCGCATGGCAGCGAATTCCTCCACCCTGATGAAGTGATAGTCGCGCCCGTTCTGCTCTCCTTTGCGCGGCGCCCGCGTCGTGTAGGAAACCGAGAGTCTTACATGCTGGTCGCGGGTCAGCAATTCGCGCACCAGCGTGGTTTTTCCGGCACCGGAGGGTGCTGCGACGATGAAGAGCGTTCCGCTCATCTCACGTCACTCCCGCCCGCTGCAGGAAGTTGCCAAGATGAAGGTCGCTTTTGGTGGTGTGGTTGATATGCCAGTCCACCAGAATCAGCTGAATGCGGAAAACCAGATACAGCCGGTCGCGCGCAAGCCCCTCAATTTCCTTGCGCAATTCGGCGAAGAACCGGTCGAAAGCACTGTGCTGCTTCATGTGATCCTCGATGAAGGGATAATCATAGCGACGCATCAGGTTTTCTTCGGAACTGTACAGGGACGACACTTGCTCGGTGATATTGTCGAGTACGTCGCGCAAGCGCGTGCTGCCGTTGCCAACGAGCTTCACGAGTTCGGCGCCGCGAACGAGGAGCTCCTGATGCTGGGTATCGATCTCTCTGATGCCAACAGAATATTCATCGCGCCAGCCGATTTCCATTCCCAGTGGATCGGCTTCCACCAGGTGCCCAAGGCGTGCGATCTCCTTGCAGCGCTCCAAATAAACGCGCACGGCGCGATCATCGGGCGTGATGCGCAGGCATTCCTGTAGCAGAGGTTGGGCGAGATCGCTGCGGCCCAGATGGTAGAAGGCTAGCGCGTCCTCGAAATTGCGCAGTGTTTCCAGCTTTGCCAGGCGCAACGGTTCCGGATCGGCATCAAAGACTTCGTACACGGATTGCGCCTGATAGCGGCCCTTGATCAACAGGCGATCCATGAAGCGGATGCAATATTTCTTGTGATCCTCAAGCGCATGCAGGGTGTGGGCGCTGATGATCAAAGGCGTGCCGTAATTTTTGGTGAGCCCTTCAAGGCGCGATGCGAGGTTAACGGCATCGCCGATCACGGTGCTGTCCATGCGATTGTGGCCGCCCACCGTGCCCATGATGACCAGGCCGCTATTCACGCCGATACCGATACGGATCGGCATGTAGCCGGCGCGGGTACGGCCATGGTTGTATTCCGCAAGCTGGTACAGCATGTCGATGCCGGAACGGACACCGTCATCGGCCGAACCGGGGAAAAGTGCCATGATGCCATCGCCGATATACTTGTCGATGATGCCTGCATGGCGGGCCACCACGGGCTCCATGACGCTGAGATAAGAGTTGATGAAGCGGAAATTTTCCGCGGGCAGGATGGATTCCGACAAGGCGGTGAAATCGCGAATGTCGGAGAACAGCAAAGTCATTTCCTGCTCGACGTGATCACCCAGTTTGACGTCGACGATGCTGTGCCGGCCCAGTAGCTGGAGAAACTGGACTGGCACGAAACGGCCATAGGCCACCTCGGACTGGGTAGCCTCTTGCGGGCAATGCGTGGTCGTCTTGGGATGCGTCATCTGAAAATACCGATGCCAATCGGTGCCAAGTATAAGCGCCTTGATTCAAAAAGAGCGGGCAGAAGCTTGACAGTATAGGACCCGTTTCGTATGTTGCGGCTTGGGTTGGAAGTAAAGGTTCGGTGCATTCTTTCTCATTCTGCGTGATCCACTTCGATGAATGACGGCATATTGACTCGTGGCCTGAAGCAAATGCGCAGTAGGGTGGGTGGATCCACCGTGCCTGGAAGCTTGTCGGCCAAGCAGGTATCGCTACTGCGCCAACAACTGCGCGAGTGTGCCGAGGGCTATGGTGGCGAAGTCTCGGCGCGCGCCCGGGCGGCGCGCCTGGGGGAGACTTACCTGCGTCTGGATGCGGGTGGCCGCCGCGAATTGCTACGCTTGATTGCGCTCGAGTTTGGCCCGGATCCCGGCGCTGTCGAACGCGCCCATGGCGCTTATCAGGCAGCGATCGACACGCCGGCACAGTGGGATGCCGAGGCCGGCTTGCGTGCCGCGCTGCGTTCGGCGCGGATGCGGATCCTGACCCAGTTCAATGCCCTGCCGCAGGGCGTCAAATTTCTGGTTGATCTGCGCGAAGATTTGCTTGGCTTTCTCGAGCAGGATCCGGAACTGGCGGCGCTTGATCGCGAATTGGAAGCCCGTCTGACTGCCTGGTTCGATGTCGGATTCCTGGAACTGACACGGATTACCTGGAATTCACCGGCGCTTTTGCTGGAGAAGCTGATTCGTTACGAGGCGGTGCATGAAATACGCTCTTGGGCCGATCTCAAGAATCGCCTCGATTCAGATCGTCGCTGCTATGCCTTCTTCCATCCGCGCATGCCCATGGAGCCGCTGATTTTCGTCGAAGTGGCGCTGACCAACCGCCTGGCGGACAACGTTCAGTCGCTGCTTGACGAGAATGCGCCGGTTTTCGACGCACGGCGCGCCGACACGGCGATTTTTTACTCGATATCGAATACCCAGGCCGGTTTGCGCGGAATCTCCCTCGGCAATTTTCTGCTCAAGCGCGTCATCGACGACCTCAAGCGTGATTTCCCCCGGTTGAAGACTTTTGCCACGCTTTCACCCCTGCCGCAAATGGCTGAATGGATCAAACGCCATCCTGACCGGCTCGCCGCAATTGGCATGGGGCTGGCTGAATTGCAAAGCGGCGCATGGGCTGGCGTCAAACTGTCGTGCCGCCGCTTGCGCGATCCTTTGCAACAACTGGCCGCGCATTACCTGCTCGAAGCCAGGCAGAACTTGCCGGTGGCACTGCCTTTCGACCCGGTGTCGCGCTTTCATCTTGGCAATGGCGCCCGCGTTGAGCGCATCAACTGGCTGGCCGACACCAGTGCAAAAGGCCTCCAGCAATCCTTCGGTCTGATGGTAAATTACTTGTACGATCCGGAAGAGATCGAAAACAATGTCGAGTCATACAGCCAGGACGGAAGAATTGCCGCATCGGCTTCGGTGCGGCGACTGGCAAGAAGTTCAATATAAAGGAGGAAATACCATGATCACACGTCGCCGTCTGCTTGCGAGTTCCGTTGCCGCAGTGCCATTGCTGATGTTTGGCCGCCCGAGCTGGGGCGCCGAGCCGCTGAAAATTTCTCACCAGTTTCCGGGAGGCACCCTTGATAGCGGCGATTTCCGCGACCGTCTGTGCCGGAAATTTGCACAGGATGTCGAGGCGCGTACCAAGGGAGCGCTGAAATTCCAGATTTACCCCGGCTCTTCGCTGATGAAAACCAACGCACAGTTTTCCGCGCTGAGGAAAGGCGCACTGGACCTGAGCCTGTACCCGATTCCCTATGCCGGTGGCGAGGTGGCGGAACTCAATATCGGCCTGATGCCCGGTTTGGTCACCTCCTACGAACAGGCTGCGACCTGGAAGACCGCCGAGATCGGCAAGGCGATCAACGATGTGCTGCTGGAAAAGGGCATCGTCATCGTCAGCTGGGTTTGGCAAGCCGGCGGCGTGGCCAGCCGCGCGGCGCCGCTGGTCAATCCAGAAGATGCCAAGGGGATGAAAGTGCGCGGCGGCAGCAAGGAGATGGACATGATCCTCAAGGCTGCCGGTGCTTCTGTGCTGTCCCTGCCCTCCAACGAAATCTACGCAGCCATGCAAACCGGCGCCGCCGATGCAGCCATGACTTCCTCTACCAGCCTGATTTCGTTCCGCCTCGAGGAGGTCTCCAAGCACCTCACCACCGGCCGGGGCAAGGCCTACTGGTTCATGCTGGAGCCGTTGCTGATGGCCAAGAGCGTGTTCGACGCCTTGCCCAAGGAGCAGCAGCAGGCGATCCTGCAGGTCGGCGCCGAAATGGAAAAGTTTGGCACCGAGCAAGCGAAAGTCGATGACAAGCAGGTCGCCGAAATTTACCTCAAGGCGGGTGCCAAAGTGTATGACCTCGACGACAAGGCCATCAAAAAGTGGCAGACCCTGGCGCGCGACACTGCCTGGAAGGACTACGCCGCCAAATCGTCCAACTGCGCACGACTGCTGCAACTGGCCGAGAAAACGCTTTGAGCCACGGTTATGACCCGCGCCTGCCCGCAGCGGATGGGGCGGCGACGGGCCTCCTTGATCGGACGATGGCTCTGATCAACCGTGTCTTGCTGGTGCCCTGCATGCTGGCGCTGCTGGCTGCCGCCGGCATCCTGACCTACAGTGTGTTTGCCCGCTATTTTTTCAAGATTGCCACCGACTGGCAGGACGAGGCCGCGGTGTTTCTGCTAGTCGGCGCCACTTTTCTGTCCGGCGCCTATGTGCAGTCGCAGCGCGGCCACATCGGCATCGAGGCGCTGGCGGGCATCCTGCCACCCGCTGTGAATCGCTGGCGCCTGATGCTGGTGGATGCGGCGAGCAGTGCCTTCTGCCTGTTCTTCGCCTGGAAATCCTGGACGCTGTTGCATGAAGCGGTGGCCGAGGGGCAGACCACATCGAG
>JBAYVV010000117.1:0-12596 GCA_041674465.1 Sterolibacterium sp. | reverse complement strand
GAAGCGCACCGCCACGCGCGCCGCGACGTCGCCGTTGCGATGCGAGGCGATCCGCACATCGAGCTGGTTGTATGGGGCGATGGCATTCTGGGCGCGCAAGTCCCAGGCCTGGCTGCTGGCGCGGCCGGCCAGTCCTGACACGGACAGCTCGCTGGCCAGCGCCGGCTGGAGCCGGCCGGTGGTGAGGAAGCGGTCCTGCAGGCCGGCGTGCTCGTCATAAATGTCCTTGAGGATGCGCACCTCGCGTTCGACGCTGGCGCATTGGCTGAGAATTTTTTCGTCGCTGCCGGCGGGCAGGTCAAGCGCGACACCGCCCGGCACGATGCAATCCATCAGCAGGCGATGACCGAAGAGTGCGGCGGACAGCCGCAGCCAGTCTTCCCTGAGGCGCATGAATTGCGAAAGGCCGAAGGACAGCGCGGCATCGTTGCCGAGATAGCCCAGGTCGCCGAGGTGGTTGGCGATGCGCTCGCGCTCCAGCAGCAGCGCGCGCAGCCACAGTGCGCGCGGCGGCGGCTCGCACCCCGCGAGCGATTCGGCGGCCAGGCAGTAGGCCCAGGAGAATGCCACCGTCGTATCGCCGGAAACCCGGCCGGCAAGCTTGTAGCCGTCGGCCAGCAGCAACTGCTCGAAGCGCTTCTCGATGCCTTTGTGCGTCCAGCCGAGGCGCTGCTCGAGGCGCAGCACTTTTTCGCCGACCACGGAGAAGCGGAAATGCCCCGGCTCGATGATCCCGGCATGGATCGGCCCGACCGGAATCTCATGCACACCGTCGCCCTCGACGCGCACGAAAGCATAATCTTCCTGCGCGCTGTCGAAGTGCTGCGAAGCATCGCAGTCGCGGCGCAAGGGGAAGAAGTCGGCCGGCCAGTTGGCGTGGCGCAGCCAGGGCCGCTGGTCCCCGCCGCGGGCGCGGATGCCGAGCAGGTCGTAGGCGGTGCGCTGGAGACGGTTGGCGGCCGGAAAGATCTCCGCCAGATCGGGATATTCCGGGTTCTGCGCAGCCAGCGGCAGCGTCAGTAAAGCCAAGCCTTCGGCGATGCCGAAGGCAGTATGCAGCTCGAAGCCGGTATCACGGTCGCGCTGGTCGCTGCCCCACAAGTCGACGAAACGGCCCCCGGCCTCTTTGACCGCCTGCGCAAAGGCCAGCAACCCCGCCTCGTCTGCGACGGCGCGGTGGGCCGTCAGCGCTCCGGCCAGCGGCGAGAAGTCGAGCGACTGGCCGAGCAGCTTCATCCGATGAACCTCGCGGCCTGCTGATACCAGTCGGCCAGATAGGGCGGTATCCACAGGCCCAGCATCAACACCAGCGCCAGGTGCACAAACACCGGCAGCATGGCGGGCTTGTACGGCAAATTGCGCAGGTTGGATTCGCCGAACACCATCGGCTGCACCTTGCCGAAAATCGCCGCGAAGGCAACCCCCAGCGCGACCAGCAGGAAAGGCGTGGCCCAAGGCTGCTGCTTCATGGCGGTGGTGAGGATGAGGAATTCGCTGGCGAAAACACCGAAGGGCGGCATGCCGAGAATCGCCAGGGTGCCGAGCATCAGCCCCCAGCCGATGGTCGGGCTGAGTTTGATGAGGCCGCGGATGTGTTCCATCAATTGCGTGCCGCTCTTCTGGGTGGCATGGCCGACGGCGAAAAAGATCGCCGATTTGGTCAGGCTGTGCACTGTCATGTGCAGCAAGCCGGCGAAGCTCGCCACCGGCCCACCCATGCCGAAGGCGAAAGTGACGATGCCCATGTGCTCGATCGAGGAATAGGCGAACATGCGCTTGACGTCCCGCTGCCGCGACAGGAAAAAGGCGGCCACTACCACCGATAGCAAGCCGAAGCCCATCATCAGAGTGCCCGCAAGGGTGCTGTGCAGCGCTCCGTCAGCGAGCACCTTGCAACGCACCAGGGCGTACAGCGCGACGTTGAGGAGCAGGCCGGAAAGCACTGCGGAGACCGGCGTCGGGCCTTCGGCATGGGCATCCGGCAGCCAGTTGTGGAGCGGCACCAGGCCGACCTTGGTGCCGTAGCCGACCAGCAGGAAGACGAAGGCCAGCGACATCACCGTGGGTTCGAGCTGGCCCTTGACTGCGTCGAGATGGGTCCACAACAGCGCGCCGCCCTCGTGGCCGAGCACTTTCTCGGCGGCGAAATACAAGAGGATGGTGCCGAACAGTGCCTGGGCGATGCCCACGCCGCACAGGATGAAGTACTTCCATGCCGCTTCGAGCGAGGCCGCGCTGCGGTAGAGCGAAACCAGCAGCACGGTGGTCAGCGTCGCCGCCTCCATGGCCACCCAGAGGATGCCCATGTTGTTGGTGGTCAAGGCCAGCAGCATGGTGAACATGAACATCTGGAACATGCTGTGGTAAAGCCGCAGGCGCCGCTGGGTAAGGCGCCCGTGAGCGTATTCGATGCGCATGTAGGGACGCGAGAACAGCGAAGTGGTCAGGTTGACGAAGGCCGTCAGCGCGACCAGGAAGACATTGAACGGATCGATGAAAAATTGCTGGTCATAGAAACGCTCCGGCCCGCCTTCGATGATGCGCCCGGTCAGCGCGATGGCGGCCACGAAAGTGAGCAGGCTGAAGATGGCGTTCAGCTCGGCGGCGTAGCGCCGATGGCCCGTCAGGGCCAGAATCAGGCCGCCGAGCAGGGGGAAACCGAGTACCAGGAGTAATTCCACTGGGCTAATCTTCCTTCAACTTTTCCAGATGCCGGATATCGAGCGAATCGAACTGTTCGCGGATCTGGAAGAAGAACACGCCGAGGATCACCATGCCGACCAGCACGTCCAGAGCAATGCCCAGTTCGACCACCATCGGCATGCCGTAGGTTGCCGAGGTGGCGGCAAAGAACAGGCCATTTTCCAACGACAGGAAACCGATCACCTGTGGCACCGCCTTGGAGCGGGTGATCATCATCAGCAGCGCCAGCATCACCGCAGCCATTGCGATGCCGATGGTCGAGCGGGAGACGGTGCCGGCCAGCTCGGAAATCGGCAGTGCCAGGTTGAAAGAAAAAATCACCAGCACGATGCCGATCAGCATCGTGGTCGGGATGTTGAGCAGCGTCTCGATATCCCATTTGATGTTGAGGCGCCGGATCAGCCGGTGCAGGATCCAGGGCAGCAGCAGCACCTTGAGCACCAGGGTGATCAACGCCGACCAGTAGAGATGCGGCTGGCCGGTGGCGAGCGCCACTACCGCGGTCGAAATGCACAGCACGGCACCCTGCAGCATGAACAGGTTGATGAGCGACAGGATGCGGCGCTGCCCCAGCATGGCGAAGGACAGCAACAGCAGCGCCGCCGCAAGCAGATTGATGAACTGGCCGTAATAGTGGCTCATCGGATACTCACCTCGCCGTCTCCAGCAACAGGTGCACCAGCATGCCGAGCACCGCCAGCATGAAGGCTGTGCCGAGGAACTCCGGCGCGCGGAAGATGCGCATCTTGGCGCTGAGGGTCTCGATTAGGGCAAGCAGGAAGCCGCCCACGGCCAGCTTGACGAACAGGCTCGGCACGGCCGCCAGCAGGTTGCCCAGCACGGCGCCCTGCGGTATGCCCCAGGGGAAGAACAACGCTAGACCGAGGCAGGAGTATGCGTACATCTTGAGCGCGGCGGCCCATTCGATCAAGGCCAGGTGGCGGCCGGAATATTCCAGGATCATCGCCTCGTGGATCATTGTCAGTTCGAGATGGGTGGCCGGATTGTCCACCGGCACGCGCGCGTTTTCGGCCAGCGAGACCATGGTGAATGCCACGCCGGCGAAGGCCAGACTGGGATAAATGACGAATTCTCGATGCCCGAGCGTCTCGACGATGGTGGACAGCGAGGTTGAATGCGAGATCAGCGATGCGGTGAAAATCGACATCAGCAAGGCCGGTTCGGCGAGGAAGCCGACCAGCATTTCACGGCGCGCACCGAGTGTGCCGAATGAGGTGCCGACATCCATTCCCGCCAGGGCAATGAAGACGCGCGCCAGGGCAAAGATGCCGACCAGGGCAATAGCGTCGGCGGCCGGGCCGAAGGGCAGATCGGTGGACAGCGTCGGCACGATGGTTGCGGCCAGCACCATCGACGCGAAGATGAAATAGGGCGCGCTGCGGAACAGACCGGAAGCGTTGTGCGCCAGCACCACATCCTTTTCGAACAGCTTGGCGAGCTGGTAATACGGCAGCAGTAACGGCGGAGCGGAACGGTTCTGCAGCCAGGCGCGGCATTGGTTTACCCAGCCCATCAAGAGCGGCGCCGACACCAGCGCCAGGATCAGCGCCAAAAGTTGCAGCAGGATGGACATGAGAAAGTTCATCGGCTTATCCGCGAACCAGAATGAGCAGCACGATCAAGGTGATGAAGCTGTACAGCAAATAGATCGAGATGCGACCCTGCTGCAGGAAAGCCACCATGCGCGCGCCGAACTCCGCCGTGCGCGCCACCGGCAGGTACAACCAATACCAGAAATGATCCTCGACGATGACCAGATAGCGCGGCGCCTTGTCGAACATGGTCGGCAATTCCCGCTTGAGCCGATAGAACGGCTCGAACACCTGGCGCAACGGCTGGCTGAAGCCTTCGGCGGTATCCTGCATGCGCGCCGTCTGTAACGGGAAGCCGCAGTCCCACGCCGCACTGCGCCGGACACGACCGTGCCAGAACAGCCGCACGATCAGGAAGGTGGCGGCCATCACGGCGGCGATCATCAGCAGGAACACCAGCGGCTCGTAGCTGGCGCGGCCGGCGCTAATCGGTGCCAGCAGCAACCAGTCGCTGGTGTGCTCGGCATCGCCCGGGGTGACGTAGCCACCGGATCCGAGCAGGGTGCGGATGACGGTATCGATCTTCTCGATGACAAACACGGGAAACACCCCGAGCAGCACGCAGCCGACGGCCAGCCAGGAGAGTCCGATGCGTTCCAGCCAGCCCGCATCGTGCGCCTGTTGCGCGATTTTTTCCTCGCGCGGCTGGCCGAGGAAGACGATGGCGAAAAACTTCACCATGACGTAGCCGGCGAGTGCCGCCGTCAGCGCGACTGCGGCGGCGGCCACCGGGATCAGCATGTTGATGTAACTGTGCGGCAAGCCGGGCGAGAACAGGAAAGCCTGCAGCAGCAGCCATTCGGAAACGAAGCCGTTCAGCGGCGGCAGTCCGGCGCTGGCGATCACCCCAAGCAACGCCAGCCAGGCCACCCAGGGCATCGGATGGATCAGGCCGCCGAGCTTGCCCAGGCTGCGCTCGCGGGTGGCGTGCAGCACCGAACCGGTGCACAGGAACAGCAGGCTCTTGAACGCCGCATGATTCAGGCAGTGGTAGAGCACGGCGGTGAGCGCCAAGGCCGCCAGCGTGAGCATGCCAAAGGACTGGAAGGTCAGTGCCAGGCCAATGCCGACGAAGAGCAGGCCGATGTTCTCGATTGAGGAGTAGGCGAGCAGCCGCTTCATGTCGCTTTGCACGGCGCTGAATATGACGCCGAACAGCGCAGTGACCAATCCCAGCGCCAGCACCCCGACGCCCCACCACCACAGCGGGTGATGCAGCAGGTCGAAGGAAACGCGCAGGACGCCGTAGATGGCGGTCTTGAGCATCACGCCGCTCATCATCGCCGATACCGGCGAAGGTGCTGCCGGGTGCGCCTCGGGCAGCCAGACATGCAGCGGCAGTAGGCCGGCCTTGGCGCCGAAGCCGAACAGCGCCAAGCCGAAAGCCACGCTGGCCCAGAAAGCGTCGTGGCCGGTGGCACGCATGTGCGCGAAAGTGTAGTCGGCGACGCCATTGGTGCCGCCCATGCCGGCGCTGCTTTGCAGCACGCCGAAGCTGAGCAGGATGCTGATCGCGCCGATATGCGCAATCAGCAGGTAGAGATAGCCGGCGCGACGAATCTCGGGAATGCGGTGATCGGAGGTGACCAGGAAGAAAGAGGACAGCGCCATGGATTCCCAGGCCACCATGAAAGCGTAGGCATCGTCGGCCAGCAGCACCAGCGCCATGCTGGCGAGAAAGATGTGGTATTCCAGGCACTGCAAGCCCGGCGCCGTGCCCTCGCCTTTCCTCAGATAGCCCGAAGCATAGATGGAAATACCCGTAGCGGTGCCGCCAACCAGCAGCAGGAAGACCGCAGAAAGAGAATCCAGCCGCAAGTGGAAAGGCAAGTCGGGCAGCCCAAGGGGCAGCACTGCCGTCTGCGGGACGGCGCCGAGCGCCGTGAAAGCGACTGCCGCCACTGCCAAGCCAACCAGTGCGCCAAGCGGATACAGGGTCTTGCCGACAAACCCCAGGCTGCGCGGCGCCGTTAAGCCCGCCACACCGATCAGCAGCCAGGCGGCAACCAGCGCCATCAGCCAGTCGATGGACAACCAGGACACCGGGCTAGGCATACGTATTCATTCTTTCAAAACATTTGCTGCAGCCTGATCAGGCTTCGCTGCCTGTGGCTGATCGTTGCCGGCCAACTGCAGCGGCGCGCGTTGAGGCGTATTGGCGACCAGCCACGCCGGCAGCTCGCGATTACCGGCATGATCGATCATGTACTGGCGGATCAGCCTGCGCACCACCTGCGATGGAGTCAGATCCTGGGCGGCGCATATCTCCTCGAAGATGCGCTTCTTGTCCGGATCGATCAGCAGCGTGAGGCGGGAAGTGCGGTTTTCCATCGAATCGGCTCTCGGGAAAATAATTTCTTCAAGCGTAACAGAACCCGCCATCAGCGTGGAAATCACCAATCATACGATCCAGGCGTGGTATCCCGATACGAATGTTCGACCAGCAAACCTGACGATATCGCAACGCTGAATAGCGATTCTGGCAATCAACCGCATACTAGGCACGGATTGAATATGCGTTATATTAACATTAATTGTGCGTTTTATGCTATATTACTTCTGTCGCGCCTCAAATCTTGCCGGACGTCATTTTGGAGATGTGTATGCTTGCTTCGCCGGTTGCTTTCCGGGTCGAATCCTGCGAGCCGTGGAATCGGGATGCAAGCTCCTGCATCGCCCAATGGCTCCGGGCATGACCACAACCTCGCCGGAGCTGCAACTGCTGGATCTGCCCAGTCCCTTCCGCCCCAATTTCAGCCGGCTACGCGTGATCGAGCCGCCCGGCACCCCGCCCTTGGCGCTCTTCAAGCGCCTGCTCGATGAAACCTACGACAAGCCTTTCATCATCGAAGACAACAAGCTGCGCAGCCTGCATTTCAGCTTCAAGTACACCCAAAGTGCAATGCGCATCGACCAGCCCGATGCGCTCGATATCCGCTACACGCAGAAGATGATGGGCTTTCTGCTGTTCGAGCGCCATCCCGCGCGCATCGTTATGCTGGGATTGGGCGGCGGGTCGTTGGCCAAGTTCTGCTATCGAGCTTTGCCGCAAGCCGGCATTGCCGTCGTCGAGATCAATCCGTATGTGATCGCCCTGCGCCAGCATTTCGCCATACCCGAAGACGACCGACGCTTTCGCGTGATTCATGGTGACGCCGGCGAGTTCATCGCGGCAACGCCGGACCCCATCGATGTTCTGCTGGTCGACGCCTTCGACGTTCACGGTCTCGCGCACTCGCTGGCGAAACGCGAATTTCTGCAGCAAGTCTACGCCCGATTGAGCGTGGCAGGCATCCTCGTCATGAACCTCGCGGGCGACAAGTCCGGCTATGTCAGTTTGATCAGGGAATCGAATGACGTCTTCGACGGCCGAACGATTCTGGTGTCCGTCAACCGCGACGAGAATTACGTACTGTTCGCCTTCAAGCGTCCGCATTTCAAACCCGACTGGAGCGAACTGAAACGGAGCGCCAGAGACTTGAAGGTCGAATTCGGCCTTGATTTCCCCGCTTTTGCACAAATGATGGAACTCGCGGCCACCGGCAAAGCCATGACTGGATGCGGCCGGAGGCACCAGACCAAGATTTCCGATAACGTCGTCTAAGCTTCCTTGAGCTGGAATCGCCGCGGAGACAACCGCTACAGCGACGACGCCCAATCACCGGCTGAACAAATCGGCGGCTCCTCCGGCCTACTTCACGCGCATGCCAGGTTGCGCGCCGCTGTCGGGCGAGAGCAGAAAAATCCCCGGGCCGCCATCGGCATGCGACGCGGCCAGCACCATGCCTTCGGACAGGCCGAACTTCATCTTGCGCGGCGCCAGGTTGGCCACCATCACGGTGAGCCGGTCAGTCAGAGCGGCAGGATCGTAAGCGGACTTGATGCCGGCAAACACCGTGCGCATCTCCGTACCGAGATCGAGGGTGAGCTTGAGGAGCTTTTCCGCGCCTTCGACATGTTCGGCCTTGACGATGCGCGCCACGCGCAAATCGATTTTGCTGAAATCGTCGATGGCTATGGTCGGTGCAAATGCGCCAACTGCAGCATCGCCCTTCTCCTCCGCCTTCAAGGGGGAAGCCGGGAGGGGGGGCGGGGCAGAAGGCTCCAGCGATACCCGGTTGGCATCGACGAGCGCCGCCACCTGCTTGGCATCGATGCGCTGCATCAGGTGCTGATAGTCCTTGACGATATGTCCTGCGGGCAGTGCCGTGCAGCTATCGGTCCAGCTCAATCCGGGCAGATTGAGGAACAGCCCCGCGGCCTCGGCCAGCTTCGGCAAGACCGGCGCCAACATCGCCGTGAGCCATTTGAAGAGGCTCAAGGCGAGCGAGCAGACCGCATGCAATTCGGCCTGGCTACCTTCCTGCTTGGCCAGTTCCCAGGGCTTGTGGTCGTTCACATACTTGTTGGCCTGGTCGGCAAACGCCATGATTTCGCGCAACGCCCTGGAGAAATCGCGCTCCTCGTAAGCTTGTGCCACGCGTTCCTGGCATTCTTTGATGCTGGCCTGGAACATGGCGTAGTCGGCTGCGGCCGGCCCATCCTTGGCAGCGAGATCGGCGACCTGGCCGTCGCAGCGCTTGGCGATGAAGCCGGCGCAGCGACTGGCGATATTGATGTACTTGCCGACCAGGTCGGAGTTCACGCGGGCGACAAAGTCGTCGAGATTGAGGTCGATGTCCTCGAGCGTACCGTTGAGCTTCGCGGCAAAGTAATAGCGCAGCCACTCCGGATTGAGCCCCTGCTGCAGGTAGGAATTCGCGGTGATGAAGGTGCCGCGCGATTTCGACATCTTGAGCCCGCCGACCGTGAGGAAGCCGTGCGCGAAGATGCGCGTCGGCGTGCGGTAGCCGGCATGCTCCAGCTCCGCTGGCCAGAACAGCGCGTGGAAGTAGAGGATGTCCTTGCCGATGAAATGGTAGAGCTCGGTGTCCGAATCCGGTTTCCAGAAAGCATCGAAATCGATACCGCGCTTGTCGCAGAAATTCTTGAACGAACCCATGTAGCCGATTGGCGCGTCGAGCCAGACGTAGTAGAACTTTCCCGGTGCGTCGGGGATTTCGAAACCGAAGTAGGGCGCATCGCGCGAGATGTCCCAGTCGGTTAGCTTGTTCTCGCCCGGCGCCCCGAGCCATTCCTGCATCTTGTTGGCAGCTTCGTTCTGCAGCACCGAGCCGTGCCTGCCCTCTCTCTGGGTGTATTCGCGCAAAAAGGCCTGGCAGCGCGGATCGGAGAGCTTGAAGAAATAATGTTCGGAGGCCTTGAGCACCGGCGTGGCGCCCGAGACGGCCGAGCAGGGATTCATGAGTTCGGTCGGCGCATAGGCGGCACCGCAGGCTTCGCAGGAGTCGCCATACTGATCCGGCGTGCCGCATTTCGGGCATTCGCCCTTGATGTAGCGGTCGGGCAGGAACATCTGCTTGACCGGGTCGTAGAACTGCTCGATGCTGCGCGGATAGATGAGGCCGGCGGCCTTGAGCTTGGTGTAGATGTCGTCGGCAAAGAAACGTGTCTCGGCCGAATGCGTGGTATAAAAATTGTCGAAGGCGACATGGAATCCGGCGAAATCGCGACTGTGCTCGACATGTTCGCGGCCGATCAGTTGCTCCGGCGTGATGCCCTCCTTCTCGGCGCGCAGCATGATCGGCGTGCCATGGGTGTCATCGGCACAAACGTAATGGCATTCGTGCCCGCGCATTTTCTGGAAGCGCACCCAGATATCGGTCTGGATGTATTCGACCAGATGGCCCAGATGGATCGGTCCGTTGGCGTAGGGCAGGGCAGAGGTGACTAGGATGCGGCGGCCGGGCATAAGAGTATCCAGAAGCTTCGTAGCCCGACATTTTACCTGAGCGACAGGCAGCACTGCGCGGATCGGCGGCTATTCAAGGCAAATTCGTCATGTCAGCAAATGTGTTGGTTCTTCATTCGCCGATTGCCGAGTCCGTCCTGTTTAAGCCTCAAACTCCGAATACCGTCATGCTGCCAGCGCGCTCATCTCGACGAGATCAGCCGCAATCGTATCTGGCCCCAAATCCTGCCCGTTTGGCCAACCAATGCCACTAAAGAAAATCCGCACCTGGCGAAAGTAAGTCTCGCTTTCCAATTCGCGGAAAAATTCGCTGCGCAGATAGGGGCGGACATCAAACAAACCGCGCCGCCCATCCGCCATCTCCACAAATACGCGTCCCTCGGACTCGGCACGTACAGCAACGACCTTATTCATGGTCTTTCCTTTTAATCAAGTGGCCTGATGCGCTGCGGCGGCAAACCTTGTACCGCGAGATTCCAATCAGCCAGCAGATCTTCACGATGAATCTCCAGCCAGGCCTGTACCAGCTTCATTTTTGATTTCGGCAAGTCGCCATCGAGCAGCGTACCATCGTCGATTGATATCGCCGCAGAAAATTCCGCGAACACGGCATGAAAGTGCGGGGAATGATGCCGACGATTGTCGTAGCCATACATGTAAATGACGATACCATAGAACATCGACAAAATTGGCATTGATTCCTCCTCGCAGGCTGCAAATCATAGCCCTTTTAGTCCTATCCATAAACTCGTCCAAGCCCGCAAGAGCTTTGATGGCCGTGCCTGGCCTCTTTCGTTTTGCCGGGACTCGCCCCGGCGGGCGAGTCCCGGCAAACGCTGAATACGCACACACCAATCAGGAAAGAGCACGGCACTCCCCTGCGCTGCCCTGTTAAAATCCAAGCCAATCACCCGATACGGAATCATTTCCACGCTACGGCCGGGATAGGCGGAATCTTTCTGCCTGAAGCTGCCGAGCGGGATCGGTTATACTGTACAAAATTGATTGGTTATTAATCTCTGCGGAGTCACCATGAGCATTTCAGAACAACAAGTCCAGAGCGTCCTCAAGGAAATCGTCGATCCCAATACCGGCAAGGATTTCGTCAGCAGCCGCACTGCGCGCAACATCAAGATCACGGGTGCCGACGTGGCGCTCGACATCGAACTCGGTTATCCGGCGAAGAGCCAGATCGACGGCATGCGCCAGCAGGTGATTGCCAAGCTCAAGGGTATTCCGGGCATCGGCAACATCAGCGCCAATGTCTATTCAAAAATCGTTCCCCACACGGTACAACGCGGCGTCAAGCTCATCCCCGGGGTGAAGAACATCATCGCGATTGCCTCCGGCAAAGGCGGCGTCGGCAAATCGACCACCGCCGTCAACCTGGCCCTGGCCCTGGTCGCCGAAGGTGCCACGGTGGGGCTGCTCGACGCCGATATCTATGGACCTTCGCAGCCGCAAATGCTGGGCATCGAAGGCCGGCCCGACTCGGCCGACGGCAAGAGCCTGCAACCGATGGAAGCGCATGGCCTGCAGGCGATGTCGATCGGTTTCCTGATCGATCCCGAGACGCCCATGGTCTGGCGCGGCCCGATGGTGACGCAGGCCCTGACGCAATTGCTCAACGACACGCGCTGGCGCGACATCGACTATCTGGTGATCGACCTGCCGCCGGGCACCGGCGACATCCAGTTGACCCTGGCGCAGCAGGTGCCGGTTACCGGTGCGGTGATTGTCACCACACCGCAGGACATCGCCCTGCTGGATGCGCGCAAGGGGCTCAAGATGTTCGAGAAGGTGAACATTCCGATCCTGGGCATCGTCGAAAACATGAGCCTGCACATCTGCTCCAAGTGCGGCCACGAAGAGCATATCTTCGGCAGCGGCGGCGGCGACCGCATGGCCAAAGACTACGAGGTCGAGATGCTCGGCTCCTTGCCGCTCGACATCAAGATCCGCCAGCAGGTCGATTCCGGCAAGCCAACCGTGGTGGCCGATCCGAATGGCCGGGTGGCGGAGATCTATCGCGGCATCGCCCGCCGCGTGGCTGTCAAGATCGCCGAGCAGGCCAAGGACATGAGTTCAAAATTCCCGAGCATCGTGGTGCAGAACACCTGAAGTTCAGACGATGCGCTGAAAATATTGCTCTGGGGAGCGCAGCAGGTCTGGGGAATTCGCTCGCCCTCCCGATGCAGAAAGCGCACATATCGGTCGATCAAATTGAGAAATACGCCGAAGGCTACAGCGGCTTTCTTAGGTGCTCCCATCGGATTCCTTGTAAACCGGCTATGAGAATAGTCGGTGCCGTAGCACACCTTTGGTGCTTAAGCGCCTAACCTGGTTATTTCAGTGCGCCGTGGAAAGGTGCAGTCTCACAGTGGGTGCGAACCCCACCCGGCAATTTTCGCTCCGGCCGGTAGCAACTGGAGCAATCGTGGAGGTAACGAAACGGTTGAAGCCTCTGG
>JBAYVV010000116.1:0-12729 GCA_041674465.1 Sterolibacterium sp. | reverse complement strand
TCAAACGTGACGTCGAAGTGATCGCAATCCTGCTGCCAGGCACAGCCGTGGCACTGCCCCCGGGCTTGCCGTTTGTGCTTGTGCAAGATGGGGCGCAGGAGGTGGCCAATGCCTACCTCCTGTTCAGGCGCACTTTGAGCAATCCCGGCCGGACCGTTCTGGGGGAAGCGCCGTCGCATATGGAATTTCTGCTCGATCGCTTTGGTTACCTGCGGGCACGCTGGCTGCCGCTGGATGATGCGCAGAATTCCGGCCACTGGCAGGACAGCGCCTTCCTGCTTGGCGAAATCGACGCGCTCAACCGGGAGCCGCGCATCCTGCCCCCGCCTGATGCGCATGTTCATTGAAGAACCACGGACTTAAAATATCGATCAGCGTCACTCAGCGGAGGAACAAGGCATGGAACAGTTAAGGACAGGCTTGCTTGGCGTATGCACCCTGGCATTGAGCCTATCGGCTTCTGCCCAGACCACCTGGTACCCCAGCAAGTGGGGACCGGCCGATGAACTCGGCACGGCGAATTACATGACCAGCGAGACCGCCCTGCAGGCGGCGCGACTGGTCAAAACGGGAAAAGTCTATTCCCTGGGCATCACCGTCAGCCCAACCACGCCAGCCTATCCGCCGCGCAGCTGTAGCCTTTACATCGTGCAACCCGGCCAGACCGGATCGGCGGAAGGCCTTGGTCCGACTCACACCACCTTCAACGATGACATCTTGAACTGCTGGATGGGAATCGGAACCCAGATTGACGGGCTGGGACATATTGGCGTGGGCGATCGCTACTACAACGGGCTCAAATGGGGCGAATTCGCAAGCATCAGCGGCCTGAAGAAACTGGGCGCCGACAAGATCCCGCCGCTGGTGGCCCGTGGTGTCCTGCTCGACATGGCGGCCTACTTTGGCGTCGAGGTGGTCATGGAGGGAACGGCCTTCAACCCGGCCGAGATCGAGGGTGCCGCGAAACGGCAGGGCGTGGCCATCAAGCAGGGCGATGTCGTGATCTTCCACACGGGCTGGCTCAGCCTGATCGACAAGGAACCGAAACGGTACGCATCGGTGGAACCGGGGCTGGGTCGAGAGGGTGCACGCTATCTGGTCTCCAAGGGCATTGTTGCCGTGGGCGCTGACACCTGGGCGGTCGAGGCAATCCCGTTTGAAAAGGACGCAGGCGTATTTGAGGTCCACCAGATTCTCCTGCCGATGAGCGGAACCTACATCCTCGAGAACATCAACACCGCAGAACTGGCGAAAGACAAGGCTTACGAATTCATGTTCGTGCTCGGTCAGAACAAGTACCAAGGCTCGGTGCAGTCGATGATCAACCCGGTCGCGATTCGCTGATCCGATCGAGTCGTTGCGGACGCCGGCAACGAAGTTCAAGCCGGCGATGGGTGCCGCCCCGGCGTTGAAGTTGGGATTAGTGCTGGCCGAGCAAGGTGGGTTGCTGAACCCAACTCCACTGCTTCTCCCACGCGGTCCTGACCTGATTGGGATACTCCGCCTGGCCCAGGCTGCCGTTGTAGCGCCCCAGCGCCCGGTAGAGATCGCCTTTCTCGATATCCAGGTAATGCCGCAGGATGGTGCAGCCATAGCGCAAATTGATGCGCAGGTGAAACAGGTTGTTGTCCTTTTGCCCGATCAGCTTGACCCAGAACGGCATCACCTGCATATAGCCGCGTGCGCCGGCCTGCGACACCGCGTATTTCTTGAATGCGCTCTCGACCTGGATCAGGCCAAGTACCAGTTGCGGGTCGAGTCCTGCGCGCTTGGCTTCGTAATACACGGTCTTGAGGAATTCGATACGCGCGGAACGGTCAGGCATGCGCTTCTCCAGTCGGCGCGACATCTCCGTGAGCCAGTCGATCTTTTCCATGATGCTGGGAAACTCCGGATCAGGCGAGGCACGATCGGATACCGCCGCCTGCAGTGCCGCCTGGACACTGGCGGCAAGCGGTTCGTAGTGCTGGTTGCCGGCAAACGCGGGGTTGGTAAGGGACAGAACCAAGCCGACCAACACCAGCAGCCCTGGCGCCTTGCGGCAACGCTGCATCAATTGCATAGGCGTTCGCGAATGAAACTGTCCAGTTCGTTCGCCTGCAACATGCTGGCTTCGGCATCGTTGCGGCCCTTGTATTCGATCTTGCCCTCTTTCAGGCCGCGCTCGCCAACCACGAAACGGTGCGGGATGCCCGCCAGTTCCCAATCGGCAAACATCACGCCGGGGCGCTCGTCGCGATCATCGAGAATGACATCGACACCCGCCGCCGCAAGCCTGGCGTAGAGCGAATCCGCCGCGTTGCGCACCGCCTCGGATTTGGCATAGCTCATCGGAACAATGACCGCCGAGAAGGGCGCAATCGTGGCCGGAAAAATGATGCCGCGCGCATCATGGCATTGCTCGATGGCGGCGCCGACGATGCGGGTGATGCCGATGCCGTAACAACCCATTTCCATGATCTGTGACTTGCCTGATTCGTCAATGAAACTGCATTTGAGGGCCTCGGCATATTTGGTGCGCAACTGGAAAATATGGCCGACTTCGATGCCGCGGCACAACTCGAGCTTTCCCTTGCCATCAGGCGAAGCATCGCCCTCGACTGCATTGCGGATGTCGGCAACCTGCTGTGGCTCCGGCAGATCACGCCCCCAGTTGACATGAGTGAGGTGGTAACCTTCCTCGTTCGCGCCGCAGACAAAGTTGCTCATCGCTGCCACAGAACGATCTGCAATCACCGTCACTTCGGGACTGTGCAGCAGCGCCGGACCGATGTAGCCCGGCTTGCAGCGCAGGGCCTGGACGATTTCCTGCTCCTGGGCAAAGCGAAATTCGCCGATCACTTTCTGCGCCTTGATTTCGTTCAAGGCATGGTCGCCGCGCACCAGCAACAGCACGAACCGGGGTTTTCCGTCCTGCACGCGCACCACCGCAATCGCCTTGACGCTCTGGGCAAGGGACAGCTTGAGGAATTCGACCACGTCTTCACAACGTGTCATGCCGGGTGTAGCCACTTTCTCCAGCGGAAGTCCGGGGGCAGCCCGAACCGCCGAAGGCACCAGCGCCTCGGCCAGTTCCACGTTAGCCGCATAGTCCGAATCCGGGCAGAAGGCAATGGCATCTTCGCCCGAATCTGCCAGTACATGGAATTCGTGCGAACCGGTGCCACCGATCGATCCGGTATCCGCCGCAACCGCTCGGAATATGAGTCCCAATCGGGTGAAGATGCGGGTATAGGTGGCGTACATGTTCTGATATTCGCGTTGCAGGTCCTCGAAGTTGACGTGGAAAGAGTAGCCGTCCTTCATGAGAAACTCGCGGCCGCGCATGACGCCGAAGCGCGGACGGATTTCATCGCGAAACTTGGTCTGTATCTGGTAGAAATGGCGCGGCAGCTGGCGTGCGCTCTTGATGTCGCGACGCACGATGTCGGTAATGACCTCCTCGTGGGTAGGGCCGACGACAAATTCGCGCTGATGGCGGTCCTTGAAGCGCAACAGCTCGGGGCCATATTTTTCCCAGCGCCCAGACTCCTGCCACAACTCCGCCGGCTGAACCGCAGGCATGAACAATTCGATGGCGCCGGCGCGATTCATTTCCTCGCGCACAATAGCCTCGACTTTGCGCAGGACACGCAGCCCCAGCGGCATCCAGGTATAGATCCCGGCTGCCAGGCGCCGTATCAGACCGGCACGCAGCATGAGTTGATGGCTGACGATCTCGGCGTCGGACGGGGCTTCTTTGAGAGTGGCGATAAAAAATTGGCTGGCACGCATGGGGGAATCCGGGGACACGAAGACTTTTGAAGTGAGAATTCTACCGCGTGCCTGCCGCAGATGCCCGATGCCGGCAGCTTGGGGCAATGTGGCCGAGATTACTTAGTTCCGAGGCCTTCTATTCCATCCGGAAATATGAAAAAATGAGGGCAACGATATTTAAGAATTGTGGGTATTGAAATGCTGGACCGTGAAGGCTATCGCCCGAACGTCGGCATAATTTTGGTGAATGGCCGTAATGAAGTCTTCTGGGGTAAACGCATTCGCGAGCATTCCTGGCAATTCCCGCAAGGTGGAATTGACAAGGGCGAAACGCCTGAACAGGCGATGTATCGCGAATTGCACGAAGAAATAGGCCTGTTGCCCGAACATGTCGAGATTCTCGGGCGTACCCGCGACTGGTTGCGCTACGATGTGCCCCGTCACTGGGTTCGGCGGGAATGGCGCAATACGTACCGGGGTCAAAAGCAGATCTGGTTTTTGCTGCGCCTGACTGGTCGCGACTGCGACGTCAGTCTGCGCGCCAGCGATCATCCCGAATTTGACGCTTGGCGCTGGAGCGAATATTGGGTTCCACTGGATGCGGTGATCGGCTTCAAGCGCGGCGTGTATCAACAGGCGCTGACAGAACTGGCCCGGCATCTGTTCCTTCATTCCGCCCGGATGAAACCGGGATGGGGCAGTTCTGCCGTGGTCGAAAATTGATATGAATCAGCCAGCCTGGTTGTTCTGCCTGCTCCTTCTCCTCCTCGCCGGGTGCGGCTCGCCTCACAACAAGTCCGCCGAGGATGCGCCTCTGCAGCAGAAATCTGCCGAGAAGGAACCGCTCTTGCCCGCCTTTCCCAAGCAGGAAAACCTGATTGAATTTTACGCGGGCGAGATGACCACGAATCATTTCTTCATCGATCCCTTGTCCCTAAGAGTGGACAAGGAGGGCGTCGTGCTTTACACGATGGTGATCAAGACTTCCGGCGGTTCGACCAATATCAGTTACGAAAGCATTCGCTGTGACCCCCGGCAAGTCCGGCTCTATGCTACGGGACGCAGTGACGAAACCTGGTCAAGGGCGCGTGTCAGCGAATGGCGCGACATAGAGAACAAAATCCTGAATAGCCAGCATGCGGCGCTTTCGCGTAATTTTTTCTGTCCGGGGAGTCGCACGCTAAATTCGGCGGAGGAAGGGGTCGACGCCCTGCGCCGCGGCAGGCACCACGATGTTCAAAAATACGAGAAGCCATGATTGATCGAATCATCAGAGAATTCGACCAGGCCTTGCGCACCGTCTTCGCACCCGCATCCACGCTCCGGCCGATTCCCGGCACAGACTTGCCCGAGGCCGACATGGACGATGTACAACGCAGACACACTGCTGCCATGATGCGTGTCAATCATTGCGGTGAAATCTGCGCTCAAGCCTTGTATCAGGGCCAAGCGCTGACCTCGCGCGACGCTTCGATCAAACAGGCACTGCGGCAAGCAGCGCAGGAAGAAACGGAGCACCTGGCCTGGACCGAAAGCCGCATCGCCGAACTGGGAGGACGCAAGAGTTTCCTCAATCCGCTCTGGTACGGAGGCGCGCTCGCCATGGGCGTGATCGCCGGCAAATTTGGCGACGCCTGGAATCTGGGCTTTCTCGCCGAAACCGAAAAACAAGTCGAGGCGCACCTCGAAGACCACAAAACGCGCCTGCCCCATGAGGACCGTCGTTCCTGGGAAATACTCGAGCAGATGCGAATCGACGAAAAAAGTCATGCCGACACCGCCGTTCGCCTGGGCGCGCAGGAACTGCCGGCGCCGGTCAAACTGGCGATGCGTTTGACCTCGAAAGTAATGACGAAGGCTGCGTATTACGTGTGAGCAGTTTCATCCACGATTTCCCAGTCATGGGTAATCGTGGCAGTTTTGGCCAGCATGATAGAGGCCGAACAGTATTTTTCCGCCGAAAGCCCGATCGCGCGCGCCACGACATCCGGCTTGAGTCCCCTGCCCTTCAGGGTGAAATGCATATGAATGCGGGTAAATACCTTCGGGTCGGTTTCGGCGCGTTCCGCGCTCATGCTGACTTCACATCCCGTGACATCCTGCCGGGATTTTTGCAGGATCATGACGACATCGAAGGCAGTGCATCCACCCGTTCCTGCCAGCACCGTTTCCATCGGACGCGGTGCCAGGTTCCGGCCACCGGCTTCCGGCGCGCCATCCATCGCAAGAAGGTGGCCGCTTCCGGTTTCGGCGACGAAACTCATGCCACTGAACCAACTGACCTTGCATTCCATGGGGTTTCCTCATGCGATTTTTCCCATTATTGTAGCGTCGCCGTTAAGCGCAAGGCTCATTCTTCCCATTCACCACATTCAGCCGCACAAACCGCTGCGTTTCCAGGAAAATCCACTTGGGTTTGACACGCAGATCAGAAATGTCCTAGAATTTGCGGTTTCCAAATTGCGCCTGTCACATTCTGGACGAGCAAGGGAAACAAGGGAAGTCGAGGAATTCATGAAAACTTTTTCTGCCAAACCGCACGAAGTCAAGCGCGACTGGTTCGTCGTCGACGCGACGGACAAGGTGCTGGGGCGCCTGGCCACCACCATTGCAAGCCGCCTGCGCGGCAAGCACAAGACCGAATACACCCCGCATGTCGATACAGGTGACTACATCGTTGTCGTCAATGTCGAAAAGCTGCGTGTTACGGGCAACAAAGCCGAAGACAAAATGTATTACCGCCACAGCGGATACCCTGGCGGCATCCGGGAAACCAATTTCGCCAAGTTGCAAAAGCGTTTTCCTGGCCGCATCCTGGAAAAGGCGGTCAAGGGCATGCTGCCCAAAGGACCGTTGGGATACGCGATGCTGAAGAAAATGAAGTGCTACGTCGGTACGGAACATCCGCATACCGCGCAGCAGCCCAAACCGCTGGTTGTTTGATAGGAAACCCCATGGCAGCGAATTATTACTATGGTACTGGTCGTCGCAAAACGGCGATTGCACGCGTATTCATCAAACATGGCTCGGGCAAGTTTATGGTCAACGATAAACCCGTAGATCAATTCTTCTCGCGCGAAACAGGCCGCATGGTGGTGCGTCAGCCGCTCGAATTGACCCAACATAGCGCGACTTTTGACATCATGGTGAATGTGATCGGCGGCGGGGAATCCGGCCAGGCCGGCGCAGTCCGCCATGGCATCTCGCGAGCCTTGATCTCGTACGATGCGACACTCAAGCCGGCGCTCTCCAAGGCCGGGTTCGTCACGCGCGACGCGCGCGAAGTCGAACGTAAAAAGGTTGGCTTCCACAAGGCGCGCCGGCGCAAACAGTTCTCCAAGCGCTGATCGTCGTCTACGGCCGATATTTTGTCGGAAGATCGCAGAAAAGCCGCCCCCCGGGCGGCTTTTTCTTCACCACCCTGTAAATTAGCCGCTTCCGCATGGTTTGGCTTACCATAATCGAACAACTCATCTGGAGATGACATGATCAAGGTTGGCGTTGTCGGTGGAACCGGATACACAGGCGTCGAGTTGCTGCGTCTGCTGGCGCAGCATCCGGACGTCGAACTGCTCACCATCACTTCGCGCGGTGAAGCAGGTGTGGCGGTCGCCGACATGTTTCCGAGTCTGCGCGGATACGTGGCGCTGAAGTTCGTCGACCCGGCCAAAGCCCCTCTGCAGGATTGCGACCTGGTATTTTTTGCCACACCCAATGGCATTGCCATGCAACAGGCGCCGGAATTGCTGGCGGCCGATGTGCGCGTGATCGATCTCGCTGCCGACTTCCGCATCCGCGACGTGGCGCTCTGGGAAAAATGGTATGCCATGCCGCATGCGTGTCCTGCGTTGGTCGCCCAAGCGGTGTATGGCCTGCCGGAAGTTAATCGCGAGAAAATCCGCGCTGCCCGTCTGGTCGCCAATCCGGGGTGTTACCCGACAGCAGTCCAACTCGGCTTGCTGCCCCTGGTTGAGGCCGGACTGGTCGATCACAATCATCTCATCGCCGATGCCAAGTCAGGCGTAACCGGCGGTGGACGCAAAGCAGAGACCCATCTGCTGTTCGCCGAGGCATCCGACAACTTCAAGGCCTATGGCGTTGGCGGACATCGACACCTGCCTGAAATCAGGCAGGGACTGTCCGAGATGGCCGGACACTTGGTTGGCCTGACTTTTGTGCCACATTTGACGCCGTTGCTGCGCGGCATTCATGCCACGCTGTATGCGCGCATCACTCGCGAGGAAGACTTTCAGGCCGTGTTCGAGCGACGTTTCAAGGGCGAACCGTTTGTTGATGTGCTCCCTCCCGGCAGCCATCCCGAAACACGCTCGGTGCGCGCTGCCAATACCTGTCGCATCGCCGTCCACCGGCCGCAGAATGGCGACACGCTGGTGATTCTGTCTGTCATCGATAATCTGGTTAAGGGTGCGGCAGGACAAGCCGTGCAAAACATGAATCTGATGTTTGGGTGTGACGAGTGCGCGGGACTTACGCAAATTCCCGTTTTGCCCTGATCCTGCGCCGTTGGCGCAACCGATTCGGCATTTCCGCACCGCGGGTGGCGGTCAGGACGCATCTGCCCTGGTATTGGCGCGTCCTGGGGATGCTGCTGATTCTCGCGGTGACTTTGTCGCTGGCAACTTGGATATATGATGCCGGAAGGCGCTTTGCCGGGTTCGAGCGCAGCGAAACCGAGGAGGAGTTGGATACCCTGCGCGCCAAAACAATGCAACTTGAAAAGGAACTCGTGCATTTGCGCAGCCAGGCCGACGCCAGCGAAAGCAAGCTGCAAATCGAGCATACTGCCCAACTGCAACTTTCCAGCCAGGTCAAGTTGCTGGAGGATGAAAATGCCCGGCTCAAGGAAGATATGTCGGTCTACGAAAATCTCGCTTTGGCCGACGGACAGGAAGGCAGCATCAGCATTAACCAGCTTCGCGTTGAACCCGGCGGCGGGGCAAGCAACGCGTACCGTTATCGGATGCTGGTCGCGCTCCAAGGCAACAAGAAGGATGTCGAATTCAAGGGCAATTTGCAGTTGGCCCTCAACGCGCTGCAAGATGGCAAAAATGTTATGATCCTGCTGCCATCCCAGGCTGAAGCAAATTCACAGCAATACAACGTCAGTTTCAAACGTTTCCGGCATATCCAGGGCACTTTCCTGATTCCTCAGGGCGCTCGCATCAAAAACCTGGAAGTTCGTCTGCTGCAGGGCGGCGTGGTCAAAGCGTCCAAGAGTGTTTCACTGTAGAAGGGGGGGGTCATGTTTCTGAAAAAAGCCGGCAAACCGCCGGGGCGAATCGACAGCCTGATCGGTGCAGGAACCAAGGTTGCGGGCGATGTCACTTTCGAAGGCGGCCTGCGGGTTGATGGCGAAATCAAGGGCAATGTGACCAGCAACTCAAGCGAGCAGCACAGTACGCTGGTAGTCAGCGAACATGCTCGGATCGAAGGCGAGGTCAGGGTTTCCCACCTGGTGATCAACGGCACAGTGATCGGCCCGCTGTTTTCCAGCGAAATGCTGGAGCTTCAAGCCCATGCTCGGGTCACGGGCGATGTACAGTACAACACGATTGAAATGCATCTGGGTGCCGTAGTTCAGGGGCGTCTGGTGCATCAAGGAGCAGGCGCAAAAACCGTAGAACTGAAATTGGCATCCAGCAATTGACTGTTTTGCTGAATACCTAGATAATTGACACTAATACAGATTTCATAGGAGCTGAACATGAACGCACCCACCGATATGACTATGCCTTTGCTGTTCACCGACAGTGCAGCCAACAAGGTAAAGGAACTGATTACCGAAGAAGGAAACCCCGACCTGAAGCTGCGCGTGTTCGTCAGCGGCGGTGGTTGTTCCGGCTTCCAGTACGGCTTCACTTTCGATGAAGTGAAAAACGATGATGACACCGTTCTGGAAAAGGCCGGGGTCACGCTGTTGATCGATCCGATGAGCTACCAGTACCTGGTTGGCGCAGAGATCGATTACTCAGAAGGTTTGGAGGGTTCGCAATTCGTGATCAAGAATCCGAACGCCACATCCACCTGCGGTTGCGGTTCGTCGTTCTCCGCCTGACCGTCGTAGCGGTGTATCGCCGACAAAGGGATGCGCAAGCATCCCTTTGTCATTTTGGATAAATCCCGCCAAGCACCCGCAACCCCCTTGCCCCGGTTACTTCGGGCAAGTTGCCCGGTTTCCCTGCCAGAGTGCGCTTGGCTAGCCAGGCAAATGCCACGGCTTCCACCCAGTCGGGCGCCAAGCCAAGAGCATCGGTTGTGTCCAGCCTGACCTGCGGCAACATCTCCCGAATTTCTTGCAAGAGATGTGCGTTGTGCGCCCCGCCACCGCAGACATAAATTTCATCGACGTCTCCGCACCACCGGGTGACTGCCTGCTGCACACCGCTTGCGGTCAATGCCGACAAGGTCGCCTGAACATCGACAGCCCGCTCAGCGCCGGACAATAATCTTTGCAACCATGCCAGGTTGAACTGTTCCCTGCCGCAACTCTTCGGCGGTTTCAGGGCAAAAAAATCATGCCGCAACAGTTGTTCGAGCAGAGCTGGCAATACCCGGCCTTGCGCGGCCCATCCGCCACCCTCATCGAAACGGCTTCCCAAATGCTGCTCGGCCCATGCGTCGAGCAGCATGTTGGCCGGGCCGCAGTCAAATCCCGCTGTCGCCAGTCCCGGTGCCAAATTGGTCAAGTTGGCGATGCCGCCCAAATTAAGTATGGATCGATGGATTCGCTCATCGCGAAATAATGCGGCATGAAACGCTGGGACCAACGGCGCACCCTGCCCGCCTGCGGCGATGTCACGACTGCGAAAATCGGACACTACGGTGATGCCGGTCATTTCCGCAAGCAAGGATGGATTATTCAGTTGGAGAGAATAGCCCTGTTGTGGGAGATGGCGCACTGTTTGGCCATGACATCCGATCGCGCGCACTGCCAAAGAGGGAACCTTCGCCTCTTGCAGCAGTTGGCTCACTGCCTGGGCGTAAATCCATGCAAGCTGGTTGGCGAGCAATGCCGCCTCATGCAGATCGTCCTGACCGGGTTGGTGCATGCTGAGCAACCTTCTCCGCAGATCGGCCGGATAAGGTACGTAGGCAGTGGCCAGGACGGCCGGCATGGCTTCCGTGAAGTCCGCCAGAACAGCATCCACACCATCAAGACTGGTGCCAGACATGAGACCAACGATCAAATCCGATGTGGCCATGGCTTGGAATTTCGGCTTGCAGAATAACCAATGAGGTCAATAAGCCGCATGCCTGAAGTGTCTGGCACGGCAGGCAAGGTCTCGGTTGTTGCGCGGCGAATGGCCTGGAGATGCGCTAAAATTCTGGACTTTCGATTAATCATCCGAAGTACGGTGCATTAGCCGCGGCGAGTGTAACAAAAACCCGTGGTGCCCGATACCTCCATTTGACACTGGGTAGTTCCATGGACATTGCATCACAGCTTGCACGCATCAAACGCGGCAGCGACGATCTGCTGGTCGAAGCCGAACTTGTCGAGAAACTCAAGAGCGGCCGTCCGCTGCGCATCAAGGCCGGTTTTGATCCGACTGCACCTGATCTGCACTTGGGTCATACAGTGTTGATCAACAAACTGCGTCATTTCCAGGAGCTCGGCCATCACATCATGTTCTTGATTGGCGACTTCACCGGCATGATCGGCGATCCCTCCGGCAAGAACACGACCCGGCCACCGCTGTCGCGCGAGCAGATCCTGGAAAACGCCAAGACCTACCAGAAGCAGGTATTCAAGATACTCGATCCAGAAAAAACCGAGATCTGCTTCAATTCGACCTGGTTTAACGATATCGGTGCGGCGGGCATGATCCGCATCGCTGCGCTGCAGACCGTGGCAAGAATGCTGGAGCGCGACGATTTTTCCAAGCGCTATGCGAACAACCAGCCGATCGCCATTCACGAATTCCTCTACCCGCTCTGCCAGGGTTACGATTCTGTTGCCATGAAGGCCGATGTCGAACTCGGCGGCACTGACCAGAAGTTCAACCTGCTCGTTGGGCGCGAGTTGCAGAAGCACTACGGTCAAGCACCACAATGCGTGCTGATGATGCCTTTGCTGGAGGGATTGGATGGCGTCAATAAAATGTCAAAATCGCTCGGCAACTACGTTGGCATAGCCGAATCACCGCGCGAGATTTTCGGCAAGTTGATGTCGATTTCAGACGAGTTGATGTGGCGTTACTTTGAATTGCTCTCATTCCGTGCGGTAGAAGAGATTGCCAAGTTCAAACAGGAGATCCAGGCAGGGCGCAATCCGCGCGACGTCAAGGTGCTCCTGGCGAAGGAAATCGTCGCACGCTTCCATGATCAGAGCTCGGCAGATGAGGCATTGGCGGAATTTGAAGCGCGGTTCCAGCGTGGCGTGTTGCCTGACGACATGCCTACGGTTAACTTGGCGACCATCGGCGGTAGTCTGCCGATCGCGCAGATATTGAAACTCTCGAACCTGACGCCGAGTACTTCGGATGCACTGCGCATGATCGAACAAGGCGGCGTGCGCCTGGATGGCGAGAAAGTTTCCGACAAGAATCTGGCGCTGAAGGCCGGCGCCAGCGTGGTGGTGCAAGTCGGCAAGCGCAAGTTTGCCCGAGTCATTCTGGCCTGATTGGCCGCACCCGTTGAGGAAGAGATCAACTCACGTGAAATTTTTTTGAAAAAGTGTTGACCCTGTTTGTTCCGGATGTATAATGGTCGGCTTCGTTGCTTGGCAACATAGTTCTTTAAAAATCAGACAACCGATAGGTGTGGGTGCTTGGGAAGGCGGCAGTAGGTATTGGGTTTGCTGATCGAGAATCGAAGGTCAGGGGATGCGGTGAGTTGAGCTGAAAGGCTTGGCGGAGGTTGGGGAACTGACCGGGAACTGCGACGGAAGTCACGATACGGACTGCGTAGGAAAAACCGAGTACTCACACGAACAGTAGAGTTTCAACAAGC
>JBAYVV010000115.1:0-12742 GCA_041674465.1 Sterolibacterium sp. | reverse complement strand
TCCGGAGGTGGTTGAAAAACTCATCAAGCTGGGGTTCACGGTCGCCGTGGAATCCGGCGCTGGCGATGCGGCAAATTGCAGTGACGATAGCTATCGGGCCGCAGGCGCCGAGATCATTCAGGGCGCAGCCAATCTCTGGGCTGCCTCCGACATCGTTTTCAAGGTAGGCGTACCGACGACTGAGGAGGTTGGACTCCTGCGCCAAGGCGGTACCCTGATCGGCTTCATCTGGCCGGCGCAAAACCCGGAATTGATGCAGCAACTGGCGGCGAAGAAAGCCACCGTGCTGGCCATCGACTCGCTGCCGCGCATGCTCTCCCGCGCCCAGAAAATGGACGCGCTAACTTCACAGGCCGGCGTCGCCGGCTATCGCGCCGTCATCGAGGCCGCCAACGCCTTCGGCCGCTTCTTCAACGGCCAGATCACGGCTGCGGGCAAGGTGCAGCCGGCCAAGGTCTTCATCGCCGGTGCCGGCGTCGCCGGCCTGGCGGCAATCGGCACCGCCGCTGGCCTGGGCGCCATCGTGCGCGCCAACGATACCCGTGCCGAAGTGGCCGACCAGGTCGTGTCCCTGGGCGGCGAATTCGTCAAGGTCGATTATGAGGAAGAAGGTTCCGGCGGCGGCGGCTACGCCAAGGTCATGAGCGAGGGTTTCCAGCAGGCCCAGCGCGAGATGTACGCCAAACAGGCGCGGGAAGTGGACATCATCATCACCACCGCGTTGATCCCCGGCAAGCCCGCACCCCGGCTGATCACCGCCGAGATGGTGAAGAGCATGAAGCCGGGCAGCGTGATCGTCGACATGGCGGCCGAGCGGGGCGGCAACTGCGAGTTGACCGAACCCGGCCAGGTGGTGGTGAAACATGGCGTGACCATCGTCGGCTACACCGACCTGGCCTCGCGCCTGGCCAAGCAGTCGAGCACGTTGTATGCGACCAACCTGTTCCGTTTGTCCGAGGAACTCTGCAAGACGCAAGCTGTAAAAGGTGACGGCACCATCAACGTCAACATGGAAGACGACGCCATCCGCGGCCTGACCGTGATCAAGAACGGCGAGGTCACCTGGCCGCCACCAGCGCCCAAGTTGCCGGCTGCGCCGGCTGCCAAACCTGCGTCTGCGCCTGCCGCCAAGAACAAGGGTCACGGCCACGGTGGCAGCAGCGCCCCAGCCTCCGCCACCAGCACCGCGGTCACTTTCCTGATTGCGGCAATTGTCTTCTGGTTCGTCGGTGCCAACGCCCCGGCGGCCTTCCTCTCGCACTTCACGGTGTTCGTGCTGGCCTGCTTCGTTGGCTACATGGTGGTCTGGAATGTCACGCCGGCCTTGCACACGCCGCTGATGAGCGTCACCAATGCGATCAGCAGCATCATCGCGATTGGCGCCCTGGTGCAGATCGCGCCGCCCGGCCAGATCCGCCCGGACGACTGGATCCGCTGGCTGGCGGTGGTCGGCATCGTGCTGACCTCGATCAACATGTTCGGCGGATTCGCCGTCACCCAGCGCATGCTGGCAATGTTCCGCAAATAAGGGAGACAAATGATGTCCGCAACTCTGGCTACTGTCTCCTACATCGGAGCAACCATCCTCTTCATCCTCAGCCTCGGCGGTCTTTCTCATCCGGAAAGCTCGCGCCGCGGCAATCTCTACGGCATGATCGGCATGGCCATCGCCGTCCTGGCGACGGTTTTCGGACCGAACGTGACCCTGGCCGGCATCGGCTGGATCATCGGCGCCATGGTGGTGGGCGGCGCCATTGGCCTGTATGCCGCACGCGTCGTGCAAATGACGCAGATGCCCGAACTGGTCGCGCTGATGCACAGCCTGGTCGGCCTGGCAGCATGCCTGGTCGGCTTCGCCAACTACATCGACCCAGCGGCTGCGGCCGGCCTCAGCAACGCCGAAAAGGTCATCCATGAAATCGAAATCTACATCGGCATCCTGATCGGCGCGGTGACCTTTTCCGGTTCAGTGATCGCCTTCGGCAAGCTGTCCGGCAAGATCGGCGGCAAGCCACTCACCCTGCCCGGCCGTCACTGGATGAACCTGACCGGCCTGCTGGTGGTGATCTACTTCGGCGGCGTCTTCATCAACACGCACACCGTTACCGATGGCATGACACCGCTCGTCGTGATGACCGTGATCGCGCTGCTGTTCGGCATCCACATGGTGATGGCGATCGGCGGTGCCGACATGCCGGTGGTGGTGTCGATGCTCAACAGTTACTCCGGGTGGGCAGCTGCAGCCACCGGCTTCATGCTCAACAACGACCTGCTGATCGTCACCGGCGCTCTGGTCGGCTCAAGCGGCGCGATCCTCTCCTACATCATGTGCAAGGCGATGAACCGCGGCTTCCTCAGTGTGATCGCCGGCGGCTTTGGTGGCGAAGGCGCGATGCCCGCAGCCAAGACCGACGGCAGCGAGCCAGTGGGCGAGGTGGCACCAATCAATGCCGCCGAAACCGCCGAACTGTTACGCGATTCGAAGAACGTCATCATCGTGCCGGGTTACGGTATGGCGGTGGCGCAAGCCCAGCACACGGTGTACGAGATCACCAAGTTCCTGCGCGAGAAGGGTGTCAATGTGCGCTTCGGCATCCACCCGGTGGCCGGCCGCATGCCCGGCCACATGAACGTGCTGCTCGCCGAAGCCAAGGTGCCTTACGACATCGTGCTGGAAATGGATGAACTCAACGACGACTTCCCGACCACCGATGTGGCCATGGTGATCGGCGCCAACGACATCGTCAATCCGGGCGCCCAGGACGATCCAAGCAGCCCGATCGCCGGCATGCCGGTACTCGAAGTGTGGAAAGCCAAGACCTCGATCGTGATGAAGCGCAGCATGGCTTCCGGCTATGCCGGCGTCGACAATCCGCTCTTCTACAAGGAAAACAATCGCATGCTGTTCGGCGATGCGAAGAAGATGCTGGATGAAGTGCTGGTGGTACTCAAAACCTGATATGGTTAGGTAACGCTACTATTCGTTACTGTTGGCATCAAAAAAGCGCCACTCTTGAGTTCATAACTGGCGCTTTTTTTAGTCACCTTTTGTTATCGTTGCATCGACATCAAAGGTTCGCAAAGTAGATTTCTTATTCATCCAGATTTGCAGCCCGCTGCTTCGCATCTAATGACGGTTCTGCCAGATGATTCTTACGCCAACGCTTACGGGAGATGAACTCTTATAGGTACCTGGGAAGTTGGGGTTATCCGCTACGCTGATGGTCCTGTCTTTATTCTTAACGTAACCTGTCGAGAAACCAAGCCGCCAAGTATCAAAATCTATTTCGTAGCCAGCCATAATCATATCGTTGTCGTGGTCATACATCATGGGGCTTACCGCATTGTCTGCGATCATTGCCTTGCTGTGTGTAAAGCCCGTTCGGAATGTATGTTTGGGAATGAATTCATATTCCAGTGCGACACCCAGGCGCAAGCGATTAGTTGCATTACTAACCAGAGGCATGGTAAGCATAGTGCTTTGATGAAACTCTAGCTGGCTCAGCTCAAACTCTGTATAGCGCGTCCAGACAATCTGACTCAAAAGCCTGAGTTTGTCTGCGGGTTGGTAGGCCAATCCCGCAGTGATACTTTGCGGTGAAACAAATTTGATGGAATCTTTCTGTCCAACATTGCCTACATGAGCTTCACCACTGAGTCTCGCCACTCCGCGTGTCCGGTATGCCAGCCCAAACGACATCTTGTCGGTTAAGTTATATACCAGCCCCGCAGAAGCACCAAGACCAAAACCGTCGGCTCTCAGACTGATATCGCCCAAGGGAGAGGGTGAGCGCATTTTCTGTATCCCAAATTGGGGTGCTACTTGGACGCCAAAGCGCAAGTTGGGAGTCAGTTGCCTTCCCGCATTAATGGCAAAATTTATGATTCCCACTTCGCCAAGGTACGGAGATGTTTGCCCTATGCCAGGCGCTGCAGGCAAATTGAAAGCAGCCCCTAGCGATCCGTAAGCGCCAACACCAAGCGACCAGCCATTAATCTCTCCCATCCCATACCAGAATCCCAGCGCATAGAAATCCTTACTTCCATGATCGTTGTAACCCGTTACCGGATTCTTATAGCTCACTTTGAATTTTCCGGGGTAAATGCCGAACTCAATCTCATCCCTCGCCTTGCTCACGACACCGGCGGGATTGATCAGTAAAGCACTTGTGCCATCGTCAGGTGCGGCTACAACTACGCCAGCAAGATCCGCATCGCGGCCAGCGCCATGGGGTGCAACAATCATAGAGGATTCTGCGACTGTTCCTGCCATCAAGAGAGCAGCCGCTGCTAATAGACGCACAGTGTTAATTTTGGTATTCAACTCGCATACTCCTATAGATGTAAGTAAGGTCTCTGTATGGTTAATTTTCACGAAGCTTATTGAGCTGGAGGATGGGTTGCGCGATGATCCGTCATTAGAGTACCTTAATCCCGCGACTGCAAGTAAGGGAAGAACTCCCGATCCGCCCCCAGCATGTGGCGCGCAATCACGTCGTGCGCCAGGAACTGGAACAACTCTCCCATGCCGAGCGTTCCGGCGTGAAAGCGGCCGACGAGTTGGGCGGCACTGTCGAGAAGTTTACGGTGAATATCGGCATGCCCGTCTGCACCGGGGAATCCTGCGGCAGCGATGATCGCTTCTTCCTCCTCGAAATGCTTGACGATGTCACGGACCAATGCATCAACATCCGCGGATATCTCCTCAGTTGGGCGTCCTGAGAGAATCCCGGCAAGCAATTTGTTGGCGTCCCCAAACAGTTCGCGATGCTGGCTGTCGATCGTTGCATGGCCGGATGCATAGGCCGGATGCCAGACCAACTGCACGAAATTCGCCGCGATGCTTTCGCCCATCCCAAGTCGCTGCGGTACTTCGGGCGCGACTTGGACCTGATTCCTGCCGCCGGCTTTCGCCTGGTAAAGCGCGGCGTCGGCGCGATTGAACCATTGCTCCCAGGTTTCACCGGCCAGGCATTCGGCAGCGCCCATGCTCACGGTAATGTGCTGCACAACCTGAAACTCGGTCCTGGCGATTTTTTCACGCAGCCGATCCGCCAGCATCGTGACAGTTGACAAGGTCGTGTTGGCGCAGAGCACGACGAACTCTTCGCCGCCCCATCGAGAAATCGAGTCCGTGGTGCGCAACGTGGATTTGACAATGTCCGCCAGATCGGCGAGCACCTGATCGCCGATGGAATGACCGAAGCGGTCATTCACCTTCTTGAAGAAATCGATATCAATCAGGATCAGGCTCAGCGGATGATCGTAACGCCTCAGACGTTCCATCTCGTTGACAGCCGCCTCTTCCAGGCGCCTGCGGTTCCAGGCGCCCGTGAGTTTGTCGGTGCTGGCCAGATGATCGAGCTCGGCCATGCTGGCCTGCAATTCCTGATTGGTCTGCTGCAATCGTTCCAAAGCCAGCCGCATTTCCGCGACGGCTTCCTGCCGGGCTACGTCAAGCACCACCGCACCAATGGATATCATCTTGCCGGCTGGGTCGAGCACAGGGAACTTGAGCCATAGATAACGTCCGGGCACGCCATTGACCGACAATTCGACCTCTTCGCTCGCAGCCAGAGCACCATCAACGATCTGCCGATCGGAGAGTTCCAGTCGAGTGCCTGCTGCGTCGGGGAACAAATCCGCATCGTGCATGCCGGTCATCTGTCCGGCCCCGTTGCCGAACCATGCTGTCATAACCCGGTTGGCGATCTGATAACCGCCGTCCAGGTCTTTGAGCGCGATGCCGATGCCGGACGTTTGCGTCATCAGCAGGGACAGCAGTCCCTTCGCATGAATTACATGCTCCTTGGCAAAGGCGTAGATCGGGTCTTCGGCATTCATTTCGGCGTGATCTGGAATCACTGGTGCAACGCCCGCTTCACGGCCTGGGCGCACAGCGAAACCGCCGTGTTTGCTTCGTCGAGCACTTTGCCCATGGTGATGAATCCGTGCAGCTGGCGCTCGAAGCAAATGTATTGCGCCGGGCTGGCGGCTGCCGATAGTGCATCGGCATATTGCCTGCCCTCATCGCGCAGCGGATCATAGCCCGCGGTTATGATCAATGTCGGCGGCAAGCCGCCGAGATTCGGGTGCAGCAGCGGCGAAGCGCGCCAATCCGACCACTGCCGCGCATCCTCAATGTAGTGCTGCCGGAAATAGGCGATGGTGTCGGACGTCAGCAGGTAGCCCTGGCCATTGGTGGTGTGCGAAGGTGCAACGCAGCGCATGTCGGTCGCCGGATAGATCAGGAGTTGGAAGCGTGGCAGGGGCTCGCCCGCGTCCCGCAGCATCAGAGCAACCACAGCCGCCAGATTGCCGCCGGCGCTGTCGCCGCCGATGGCAAGCCTGTCAGGATCAAGACCGAGTTCCCCGGCCCGGCTACGCACCCAGCGGTAAGCCGCCAATGCATCATCGACCGCAACGGGGAAAGGGTGCTCCGGCGCAAGGCGATAGTCGACCGCAATCACGATGCAGCCGGATTGCAGCGCCAGATCCCGGCACAACACGTCATGCGTTTCCAGATCGCCGATGGTCCAGCCGCCGCCATGGTAATACACCAGTGCCGGCTCGGAAGGACCCGCAGCATGGACAGGACGATACAGCCGCAGACCCAGTGTGCCATCCTGGATCGGCATCGTGAGATTCTCCACTTCGGCAACCGGGACAGGCACTGCCTGGGTGGCCTGCTTTCTCTTGTTGTAGGTCTCCCTTGCCTCCGCCGGAGACAATAGATGAAATGGTGGCAATCCGCTGGCCACAACCAACTCAAGAAGATACTTTGCCTGTGGGTCGAGCATCTTTACAATTCCTTGCGTCATGCGATGAGGGATAATGCAAGCAAGCGCGTATTTTCGCATTCCTCAGGATGAATTGCGTTTTTTTCAGCCGCTTGAAAAGTATCCTGATACCACATTTTTTCAGGGAGCTGGATGATGAGCAGGAATATCACTGTCGCTGCAGCGCATGTCGCGCCCGTATTCATGGATGCCCGTGCCTCTGCCGAAAAGGCTGCAGTATGGATCGCCGAGGCTGGTTCGGCGGGCGCCAGGCTGATCGTATTTCCTGAAGTATTCCTTCCGGGTTTTCCCTACTGGATCAACTGCTATCCACCGCTGCTCCAGGCCGGCCTCAACCGTGCCTACCAGGACCAATCGGTCGAAGCCACGGGACCGGAACTGCAGATCATCCAGGAAGCCGCACGCCAGGCCGGTGTTGCCGTGGTGATGGGCGCCAGCGAACGCCGCGCGGGCGGCCGCACCTGCTACAACAGCGCATTTTTCATCGAGGCGGATGGCGCATTACTGGGCGTTCATCGCAAGCTGCAACCCACCTATGCTGAACGCTATCTCTGGGGGCAGGGCGATGGTTCCACACTGAACGTGTTTGCCATGCAGGCAGGGCGGGTTGGCGCTCTGGCGTGCTGGGAACACACCATGAACCTGGCGCGCCAGGCGCTGGCCGAGCAGCAGATGGAAATCCATGCGGCACTCTGGCCGAGTCTGTCGACGCTGGCGGGTTTTGACCAGGTAGCGAACCTGCAGATCGAAGCCATGATGAAGAATCATGCACTGACCGGCCAGTGTTTCGTGGTCTGTGCCTCCAGTCCGGTCACTCAGCAAATGCTCGCCTACATGGAGCAACATCTGGGACCGCAGCAATTGATGACGACCGGGGGAGGATGGACGGCGATCATTCATCCTTTCACGGCGGTCATGGCTGGCCCAGTCAGCGGAGAAGCCGAGCAATTGGTGACCGCCACAATCGATCTCGACAACCTGAAGGACGTCAAGCTGTGGATCGACTCGACCGGGCATTACGCCCGGCCCGACGTACTGCAGCTATTGGTTGACCGCCGCGTGAAATCTACAGTGACCTACCAAGACTGATTATTTTTTTGCGGATTTTGCGGATTTCGCTGAACCCATCGCGGTGCGCGGACCTTCCCAGCGTTTGACTATCTTGGTGTCGATATCGAACAGGTCAAGTACCCGCCCGACACTGTGATTGACAATGTCATCGATGGTCGTTGGCCGATTGTAAAAGGCCGGCATCGGTGGCGCCAGGATGGCACCCAGCTCGGCCGCATCCAGCAGGAGTTTGCAGTGTCCGATGTGCAGCGGGGTTTCGCGTACCATCAGCACCAGCCGGCGCCGTTCCTTGAGAATCACATCAGCGGCGCGTGTCAGCAGACTGTCGGAATAGGAGTTGGCGATCCCCGATAGCGTCTTGATGGAACACGGTGCGATCACCATGCCGAGTGTCTTGAACGAACCGCTCGAAACATTGGCCGCGATGTCCTTGAAGTCATGCACATGGTGTGCCAGGGCTTCCACATCCTGCAACGACCAGTCGGTTTCAAGGCGCACATTGAGCTTGGCGGAGCCGGACATGATCAGGTGCGTCTCGATGTCCGGGATCTGGCGCAGCATTTCGAGCATGCGTATGCCGTAAATGGTGCCACTAGATCCGGACATGCCGACGATCAGCCGCCGTGTCTTGTTTGCCGACTTGTTAACCAACTTATTTGCCAACTTTGTCACCCCGCTTGAAAGGACACCGAATCGCCGTGTGATGCGTTGGTATTCTACTTTGCCGGCAGGCGCAGATCAGTCTTCAGCACTTTGCCGGCGGCATTGCGCGGCAAGGCCTCGATGAAATCGACCGTCTTGGGCAGTTTGTAGCCGGCCAGGCTGGTCTGGCAGAAGGCGATCAATTCATCCTTGGTCAAGGAAGCTCCCTTGCGACACACGACGAAAGCCTTGACCGCTTCTCCCCAGTAGTCGTCGGGCACACCGATCACGGCCGCTTCCGCGATGGCCGGATGGGCATGCAGCACTTCCTCGATTTCCCGCGGGTAGATATTCACGCCGCCCGAGATGATCAGATCCTTCTTCCGATCGACGAGGTAGATGTAGCCCTCTTCGTCCTGGCGGGCCATGTCGCCAACCGTCATCCACTCGCCCTTGAATGCTTCCTGGCTTGCTTCCGGCTTGCCCCAGTAACCACTGAAGAGAAAAGGCGAGCGGCTGTAGAGTTCGCCGACGTCACCACGCGGTACTTCCTGGCCGGCCTTGTCGAGCAGGCGCACTTCGGTGCAGGGGAAGGGCATGCCGACGCACTGGATCTTGCGCAACTGGTCGGCCGGTCTCAGGTTACAGACGATGCCGCCTTCGGTAGAGCCATAGGTCTCGTGCAGGATGCCCGCGCCAAAATAATTGACAATGCGCTCCTTGGTCGCCTGGGGCAGTGGTGCGGCATTGGAAATGATGGTCTTCAGCGCCGGCATCCGGTATTTCTTCAGCGTTTCTTCGCCGAGGCCGAAGACCGCATTGAAGTGGGTCGGCACCATGAAGGTATTGGTAATTTTCAAGGTCGTCAAACGCTCAAGCACCAGTTCCGGCTCGAACTTGGGCAGGATTTCGCAAGTGCCGCCGAAGAAGATCGGTGCCATCGCAAAAGCGAATCCGGCGCCATGATAGAGCGGTGCAATCGCCAGCGAGCGGTCATCCATGGAGTAGCAGCCGTACTCAACCGCCATCGAAAAGAAAGTCAGTACCCGCGAACGGTGCGGCAACAGGACGCCTTTCGGCTGACCCGTCGTCCCCGCGGTATAGGGCAGGGCGAAGATGTCGGTTTCTTCAACCCGCAGTTGCGTTGCGAGAGGTTGTGCGGCAGCCAGACGCTGCTCGTAGTCCTTGCCGATGACGATGATTTCGCGCACCGTATCGAGGTTTGCCGAACGCGCCACATCTTCCAGCGAGGCATGCACAAACAACACCCGCGCCTGGCTGTCGTTGCAGATGTACGCCGCTTCCTTGGCGGTCAGGCGCGGATTCACCATGGCAGTCGCCAGTCCTGCTTCCGCCACGCCGCATACGATTTCGATGAATTCGATGCAGTTTGGCGACATCAGGGCGACATGCTCGCCTGGTTTCAGGCGCAGACCGGTCGTCGCCATGGCGGCCACGCGGTCGATGCGATCCACCAGCTTGGCATAGGTCAGGCCTTGTTTGCCTTCGGACAGCGCGACCCTGTCGGGTGTGCGTGCCGCCGAGGCGCGGATGCCCGAACTGATGGTGATCGGCATGAATGAGGTGCTGGGAGTCATCACTACTGCTCCTTGATCAGGTCAATTCGGATGGATGGTCGATGCTCAGGCGGATTTCTTCAGCCGGGGCAACCGGAACACTTCCAGGGCGTTGTCGCGTAACAAACGCGCCTTGGCTTCGGGCCTGAGACCCAGCTCGTCGATCTCGCGGATGGCGCGCTCGGGGTCGATCACCGGCCAGTCGGTGCCGAACAGCACCTTCTCGCTACCGTAGGTGTTCATGTAATGGATGAAACTTTGCGGCCAATGCTTGGGGCCATAGGCATCGCAACCGATGTAGACGTTGTCGTGCTTCCATGCCATCGAGATCATTTCTTCGGTCCACGGCACCCCGATGTGGATGCCCAGCAGCTTGAGCTCGGGGAAATCGATGGCGACGGGATCGAGTGCAATCGGACGTCCGACCGAGGGCAGGCGGCGATCGCGCTGGTAGATCAGGTTGTGCCCCACCTGCATCATGATCGGAATGTCCAACTCGCAACATTTCGCATAGTAGGGATAGTAGCGCGCATGGTCGGGCGCCATCTCGAACCAGTGCGGATAGAGGTGGGCGCCGACAAAACCATATTTGCGCACGGCCTCTTCCAGGTCGCGCAGGCCCTGCATGCCGCGAAACGGATCGACGCCGGCCAGTCCCGAAAAGCGGTCGGGATAGCGCTGACAGATTTCATGGACATACTCATAGGGAATCTCGAAGGATCCCTTCATGCGCAAATCCCCGGCACGCACGGCGATCAAGAGGGAATGCTCGACACCGGCCGCATCCATCTTCTTCAGGTAATTCTCGATCGAGACACCCTTGCGCAAGGCCGCCGGAAAGCGCACCTTTTCGAGGAAATACTCGTCAATGCCGGTGCGTCCCTCCTTGACTTCACGTTCGGTAAATAGATTACAGACTATGTCGATGGCGCCCATTCTTCTCTCCCCCAAACCGCTATTTCTTTTCGTTCATTTTGCGCGCCTGCATGTTCTCGAAGAACTTGCGCGCTTCTTCCTGGCCCATCATTTCCGGCATGGCGCCACCCCGGCCGCGGCCGCTGGCATAGCGCTGGCTTTGCTCGGCCTGGGACTTGAGGTCATCGGCGCTGATGTCGGAGCGCATGCCAGTGGCATCCTCTTCTTCCAGTTCTTCCAGCACCTTGATCAGCCAGGGTTCCTTCTGCCGCTCTTCCACCCAGTCGACGATCCAGAGCTGGTCACTGTCAGCCAGGCTACCACCTGGCTTGTCCACCACGGCACGCACCAGCAAGCGCTCATAGGTGTCCATGTCACGAACTTCCAGGGTGATGGGCTCGCCACTTGCAATTTCGGCATCCTTGTCCGCCACATAGCCGATATAAGCTTCATAAGGCATGGCTTAGCTCCCTTTCTCCTGACGATAACGCGACTTCTTGAACTGCTCGGGCGACTTGAGCGACTGCTCGATATCCATGCTCTGCGCCAGGTTGTGATCCGTGGACAAGGCTTCGTCCTCCATGTGCTCCAGGATGTCGATAAACCAGTCGTCGCTGATACGCGCACCCAGACGACCATAGCAGTTGAGCTTGCCCACCTCGCTGCCGGACAGGCTGTCGCGCTTGCGCGAGACGATGCCGCGCAAGGCGCCCTGCTCCATGGTCTCGGTATCGCGAATGTGGATGTTCACCTCGGCACCCTCAACCAGCAGCGTATAGGGATTCACCGGTGTTTCAAAAAAATCATATTCATGCATCGCAGACTCCTCGGTAAATTAGCGGCGTAACTCAGGCTGCCAGCTTGGTTTTGTTTTCGCGGATCATTTTGATGCTTTCCTCGATATTCTCGACGATATGACTGAAAGCTTTGGCTGCTTCCGAATGGGGCGCGCTCGCCGAAAGCGGCACGCCATCGTCGCTGCCGGCCGAGACCGATTGGTGCAACGGCACACGTCCGAGAAACGGCACGCCGAGTTCTTCAGCCAGTTCCTTTCCGCCGCCTGAACGCAACACCGAGGCCATGTCGCCGCAGCTTGGACAGACATAGCCGCTCATGTTTTCGATCACGCCGAGGATCGGCACACCGCCATCGCGGCACAAGGTCGCCGCGCGCCGCGCCGTGGCCTGAGCCACCTTGGAGGCCATGGTCACCACTACGGCACCCGTCATGTCGCGGATGTATTGCATCACCGCGATGGTTTCGACGCCGGTGCCCGCAGGCAGGTCGACAATCAGATAGTCCAGGTCGCCGTAATCGACATTGGCGCAGAACTCTTCCGTCGCTGCGCGGCGCATGTCGGCAAACCAGGTGACGACTTCGGCATCTTCGAGCAGGAAACCGACCGACATGACGGACACGCCGAGCTTGGTCTTGACCGGGATGATGCCGTTGCGACCGGCCATCAAGGGCGCATCCATCACACCCATCATGCGCGGCACCGAGGGGCTGTCAAAGTCCGAATCGAGAATGCAGACTTCCTTGCCGCGCAGTTGCAATTGCACCGCGATATTGGTCGAAGTCGTGGTCTTGCCCACCCCGCCCTTGCCGCTCAGCACGCAGATCTTGTTCTTGATGCCGGACATCTTGGCGGCAGCAATGTCCATCCGGCCATGATCGGCCAGATCGATTTTTTCGGGCAAGGTGCAGCCGAAGTAGCGCTCGCACGATTCGCAGACG
>JBAYVV010000114.1:0-12872 GCA_041674465.1 Sterolibacterium sp. | reverse complement strand
GCACGATCTGATCCGTCGTCTGCCCGCCACGCCGATCAGTCAACTCGACCAGTTCCTGCCCGACCGCTGGTCAGCATCCACCCCCACAATCTGAATCCTCACCGCTTCGTGGAACGCTTACGCACATACCTTGAACACCGAATCGCTGCAGTGCTTCGATGGAAGTGTAGGTTGTTCCCCCGACCGTTACCGTTTCGAGCTTCTTACCGTGGATACCACGCTTTCTCCAACGATAGACAGCACTGATATGAAGACGCTTACCGGTGGGGCGCTTGGGCAACATTCGCGGCACGTCCCGAAGGGCAATCAGGTTTTCATCGTTCATGTCGATCATGGTCGGCACCCTCGATCAGCTTGAAGCACGAGATCAGACTACGGCGGTCCCAGTCCTGGCAACGGCATAGCAATGCAAATCAGCTTGGTCACGAACACGTTCATCATTCTCCACACCCCCCGCATCGCATCACATGGCCGCAATGAGGACACTGTTCGCTGTTACCCACGGCTTGGCCGCAGCGGGGACAGGGAGTCCAGTCGGTAGCGGCGGCCGGGATGTTTGCTGCGGGATCTTTGTTGTTGTCTGCAGGACTTGTGGGTGCAGGCTTTTCACTGTCAGCGTGTTGCGAGAAATCCTTCATGAATGATCTCCCTTGGAACGAGGCAATCTGTACCCGCAATAGGCACAGGTCTCTCCGGGATGCAGGTCGCCTGGTAGTTCACATTGCGGGCAGAACATCACCGAGGTGAGCATCGCCATCGCATGCATGGCTTGTGGATCAAGATTCTGATCCTCATCGCTATCAAAGCGTGATCGCCGGGAGCGTGGTTGCCACTGTCTGTAGGGTTGGGGCATGGCTTGTCTCCGCAGAAAATCTCTCCAGAAATTATGACTGGTAAATCTGCATGGTGAATGGTCTCCTGCTGACGCGTGCCTGATGATTCACGCACTTACGAATGTGTGTTGCAGGATGTCGTTGTGCTCAGTCTGCCTGGTGCGACTGAGCACATGCCAGTTGCGGAGGAAAGAACAATGAGATGCGTGATATGTGGAAAGGATTCGGTGAATGGAACAGACACCTGCGGCAGGTGCGATAAGCTGATGGGCGATGCCGCGATGGAACTTGCGGGTGAAGTCCTGTGAAATCGGAACAGGCGAAGGGGATGATTGACTCGGCGTTGGACAAGCTGGGCGAGCAATTGGAGGCGGGCAAGAGCGAGCAACTCGTAAAGTTTTTGAAAATGGCGGCTCGATTCCCCAACTACTCTTTTGGGAACACCATGTTGATAGCCATGCAGGCCCCTGATGCGACGAGAGTCGCGGGGTTCTGGACGTGGAAGAAACTCGGCCGGAAGGTGCGCAAGGGGGAACATGGCATAGCGATCATGGCGCCGGTACTCCGAAGGACGACGATCGTGCTGGAGAACGAGGAGGAATTGACGGAGGAAAATCCCATCGCCTTCAGGACAGTTTTTGTGTTCGATCAAAGCCAAACGGACGGCAAACCTTTGGAAGAACCCGTGCGCGTCTGTGGTGATCCTGGCATCTACTTCGAACGGTTGCAGCGGTTCGTGACAAGCCAGGGAATTGAACTGGAATACTCGAACGAGTTGGGCAGAGCGGAAGGAGTGTCAAGGGGTGGAAAGATTGTCCTGCGACAGGGGCTTTCGCCAGCAGAAGCATTCAGCGTTCTTTGTCATGAAACGGCTCACGAACTGCTCCATAGGGACAAAACCGAGCGACCTGATCGCGCCACGCGAGAAACTGAAGCAGAGTCGGTGGCCTTCGTCGTGAATGAAGCCACCGGCTTGGAAAACAGCACAGGCAGTTCCGATTATCTCTTGACCTACAAGGCGGATCGCAAGTTATTGATGCAGTCGTTGCAGCGAATCCGACGCGCAGCCGCACAGATCATTGAGGCCGTGACTCAGGAAGACGAGATTGCCAGCCCGATGGCACTGGAGCATCCTGTGCAGGCTTTGGCGGCGTGATGAGAATCTGCGGCGTGTGCGGCGAGGATGTGGACGAGGACGAGTGCATCGGCGAAGTGTGCGAGCGATGTGCGGCGCTGCATCAGACCTGCGGGGTGTACTTCATCCTTGGCAGCGACCAAACATAAAACCGCCCGCTGACCTGAACGGCCAACGAGCGGCTTCCGGGGGCGCGGTTGATACGGGTGATTGTACCGCTGTGTGGTCGGGGAGTGAAGCAAAAATCCAAACTTCCGGGGCCGGAACGGGTTAAGCGGCAGCGGGTTCAGGCAGTTCTACGGTGGTGTGCGTCTCGACACCGAGCACTTCAAGGACACGGTTGGCCCGTTCGACGGTGATGCCGTGGTACTCATTGCGTTCATCGCGCGAGACCTGCGACTCATGCACGCCCAGCCGCTCGGCCAAGTCACGCTGACTGATGTTTAGCGCAATGCGAAGACCGATGAGCAGTTGTCCGATGCCGCGCAGGTTGCGAATCTCACCAAACTCGCCGCGTTTGAGCCGTTCATAGCTGGCCACTTCCTCGGCCAGTTGCTCGTGGAACGATCGCATGGGGTCCATGGCCCGCTTGATCTGTTCGGGCTCCAGTCCCATCTCTTCGAGTTTGACCTGCTGGTGGCTCAGTCGCTGTGATTCAGCTTCCAGTTGTCTCACAGCCTGCTGGTATTCGGGTTCATTGCGGATCATGACAGACCTCCGATGTGAATGATGCCTCGCGGCTTGCCGCCCGATCGGGAACGTCGGAACGCCGAGGGGAACTCCAGTTCGTGGCCGTGCTCATCGCGGATGCCGCTGGGCTGGCCGTAGTGGGGATACAACTCGACGCGATATTGATGCCACATGGGCAGTTGCTTTTTCGGATACCCGCGAAAGGGCCTGCGACTGGCCGGATCCCACGTCCAGATCTTGTGGGGATCCAAACGGTTCAGATCGCGTTCCAACTGACCGCTGGCCAGGTATCGCAATTCGCAGACGAAGTAGCCGTCGATGTCGTTGGGATGTTCCTTGTCTTCGGCAAACGAACCATCGACAAAGATTTCCGTAATGCCCACTTGGTGCAACTGGCCAACCAGAATTCCGAGGTTGTCCACCAATTGCCGGCGCCACGCGGTATCCCAGTTGGGATAACGCGTCAGGTCGGCCGGTCCCTGCACCAGCATAGACGAGGCCAGTTCATCCACCGTCAGCGTGTAATCACCCGGCGGCAGCAGTCCGTCGTCGGTGAACTGCGGTAATTGAATCATCGGCGATCCTTCCTGAGTCATATTAGTCTAGTTTGACAAATAGGTCAAGTAATCTTTGCCAAGGCCGTTTTGGTTGTAAAAAACGCCGTTCCGGGGTGATCCGAAGCGGCGCGAGGGGGTTACGCCGCGGCAGCGGCCGGTTCCGATTCGCGGATCGCTATCCATGCAAAGGCACGCTCCAGAAGCTGAGCCAGCACCAGAGCGTCGTCGGCGAACAGCGTCCCCGAATCCTTCCATTCGCCGGACTGGCGTTCGCGGTAGCGCTTCTGGAAGGTCATGGAATGCTGGACGACGGTCTGGCCATCCTGCTCAGACTGGTTTTCCCAGATCGCAACCTTCAGGTTGCGGCTGCGGAACTCCTTGACGGGACGATCATTCTGCTGCGTGGTCATGACAAGACTCCTTCTGTGAGGGTTGGGGGGGTTGAAGAAGAACGCGTGATTCGGGGAAAGGATCTCCGGCCCCCGAGGATGCGCCGAGGCCGATTGCGAACGGCCAGACGCTTGTGCGTATGGGGCCGCCCGTGGTGCGCCGTCGTCGGCTGGCACAATTCATGGAAGAACCAGATCATCGTGTAGCAGAAGATGGCGAACAAAAGAACGGGGCCTCTGAAAAACCGGGCATTGATCCCCGGCAAGGCCCTAAGAAGGGCCATGCCGGGGCTTGTTGGCAGGTTTTTCAGAGGCCCCGAACGAGAATCAGGTCTTGCGGGTCGAAGGTCATCATTCACTTCCTTTGTCGAGGGTGTGACGGGCCTGCTGAACGAGATTCTCCAACACGGCAAGTTTCAAGTTGCGGTTGGCGAACGCATGGAGTGTGTGATCAAGCTGTCAGGTGTTCATGGCGAGCTCCTTACGCAGGGGGTTGGGCAACGAGGATGGCGATAGCAATGACCCCGTGGCGAATGACCAACAGCCCGATGAGGGCGATCAGCCAATGGAGCCAGTGGGGTGTGGGACGGCGCCATCGCATCGGTAACAGCCGGTTGATCAGCAGGGGCAAGCGATAGGTGATTGGCTTGAGGGCTCTGACGAGAGAGCCGTCTGGATGGATATGTTCGGCCAGCAGAAACACACTGACGAGAATCAGATAAGCGTCGATGGCCATCACGGCCAGGACCAGGGGCAGCGCCAGGATGGGCAGTGGCAGGATGATCATGTTATTTGTCTCCCACTGAACGTGTGGGACAGCCAGGAATGGGCGGAAGCCATCGGAGACGGCGGCCCCTTGGAGGCGAAGCAGTCGCGGTACCGTAGCTGTTTGCCGATGCCGAGCAGGTGGTCGCGCTTCTGACGATTCAGCCGAAAATCTCGACCACAATCACTGCAGATGACACGCGGATAGTCATGGTCGCGTTGAGACCGTTCGTTTTGCCAGACCGTTAGTTGTGTTTGAAGGCAGTCATGGCAGAGTACCGGCTTGCCGCCGTTGCAGAGTTGCTGAAGTTTGATTTCCGGGATGCGGAGGGTTTTACGGCAGTACTCGCATGTTGCCTGAGGGAATGCAGGTTGCGATTAGCACGATCTTGCGAGGCTTGTTCGAGTTATTCCCGCAAACAAGCCTGACAAAGTACCGCACGGTTCTTCTGCTCGAGTTCCTGCAATTTGGTCACGGCGAGCCACACAGATGTGCCGCATGTACCGCAATGACAGCGAACACGACTTGCGGGTTGGCGCTTGCCGGCATAGCGCTGATGGTGCCTCAAGGCGCTGATCCAATCAGTCGGAGCGGGGCATTGGTCATAACAGTGTGCGGCCAGTGTTTGCTGAAACAGTCCCGCCAGACGCGGGTGAATCGTTGCCAGCAACTGTGAGACCCTTTGGACGCTTGGATCGCCATGCATGAGCGATTGCTGATTGAACAGGGAGCCATCCTCCTGGATGGGGGTGCCTGCCTCCACCAGCAGGAATTCGGCGATGAGGATTGCCAACGCGAAGCGGTCAGCCAACGGATGCCATGAGCCACGCGCATCGTAGTCCGCGCCGCCGAGGTGAAGGAAAGGCGCAATGTAGCCATTGGTTCCCGGGCTGGTATGGGTGGGATAGGTGATATCCGGATGAAACAAGCAGTCACAGTCGATGAGATAGACTTGACCGTCATCGGTGACGAATACGTTGCCGGCCGACAGGTCGCGGTGCGCGCAATGCACTGTTTCCAGTTGTTCGACACAGTCGGCCAGATGGATGGCGATGCCTATGCGCCGGGTGGCATCCAGCTCAACCTGTCCATCGCGCAGATCGTCTGCCAGTGAAGCCCATGTGCGTCCCGGAACCCGGGGCATAAGAATGGTGCCATTGATGCACCCGACCAGTTCCGGATCCCGGTAGTCAGAGAATGCCCAGTTCAGGTGATGCGATTGCAGCAGACGTCGCTGTTTGGCGGAAAAGAACGGCAGAGAACCCGGCAGGCGATCGGCCACCGCATTGAGATAGACGTCGGCGGGGCGTTTGGATGGGGCGAAGATTTTCAGCAGCCATGTGTTGTTATGATCGGGTTGATCGAGGAAGAAGACGGTGCCCTGTCCTCGGGCAATGCTCTGTGGGGTGCCGGGCAATGCGGGGTGCGGTCGGGGCTTGAGGTCCAGGCCGCACAGTCGAATCGTTCGACCGGAGACCAGCCAGCGTTCGACGATGTGCTGGGCGTCATTCATGGCGTGATCTCCCACGGGTTGTCCGGCAGGCTGACGGCGTAGGCGGGAATGGCCGGTTCAGACGGGGGTACGGTGAGTTGGACTTGCGGCAAACTGCCGAGGGCGGGCGCCGGCCACAGCGGCGCGGCCGGACGTTGCTTGCGGAGAATGTTGGCGAAACAATCCGCTTCAATGGCTTGCATATCGTTCAGGGACGGTGGGGTCAGCCGTGAAATCGGGGCGTTGCTCCAGCAAGCCATCCATTGCTGTGGTGAAGGACACTCATCAAAACTGGAAGCACGAATCGCCTGCTCGAACAGTGCAGCGGCCTGCGGCAACACGGTCTGGAGTTGATCGATGGCACGTTGGATGCCCTGCCCGTGCTGGGCTCGCAGTTCATTCTGATCGAACATGCCGCCCTCGGCTGTGAGGGGAGATCCTTGGTCCATGAGCAGCAGTTCTGCGCACAAGATGGCCAATGCGTGTCGGTCCGCATGGGGTCGCCAGGTTCCAGAGGCGTCCAGTTGGCCATGGCGCCACGCATAGGGCGCGGTATACCCCGCAGTGCCGCAGGTCGTCGCCTTGGGCATGGGAAGCTGGGGCGCATAGAGACTGTCAAAGTCGATGAGGGCCGCCGACCATGTGGTGGTATTGAAAAAGACATTGCCGCTGGACAGATCCCGATGGGCCAGATCGTGTTGTTCCAGGAGTTCGATGATTTCGCAGAGATTGCGACACAGGGCCACCCGCTCATCCAGTCCCAGTGCGATATCGCCCTCGCGAAGCTCGTCGGCGATCGCTGACCAGTCCACGCCCTGGATCCGCCGCATCAGCAGGCAACCATCCAGCCATTGAGCAAGCGACGCACTATGGTAAGTATTTGACTCCTGCGTCAGATCACCGATGGACAGCACTTGGCGTTCCGTGCCGGCGATCAGTCCGTCGTGACGAGGCAGCAACTGAGCAACGGCTTTGAGATACTGGCGGTCCAGGTTGCAGTTGTGATGAAACCGTTTGAGAATCCAGCGGCTGCCATCGTCTGCTTCCAGTACATACGCCTCCGCCTGGCCCCGCTGAACTGATAAGGGCGTTCCCGGCAGGCCCGGGTGTTCGAGGGGGCGTAAGCGCATGTTGGCGAGGCACGCGGGACTGTGAGATTCAAGCCAGCGTTCGACGACATCAGCGGCCATCATCCACCTCCCCGCCCTGGCCGGCCATCAATCGTGTTCCCGAAACCCAGATCAGGGAGATGTCATCATCTCCAGCCGTTTGATGCAGATGTTCATGCAACTGACGCATGACTGTCTGTTGTTGACGCGGATGGCGCAGCGCAGCTTCATGATCCGTCAGCCAAAGCCACATCTTCCGGGGGTCATCAAAAGCGCTGTAGAAACCATCGCTGCACAGCAGAAAACTGCTATCGGAAGGAAAACGCTCGTTCACACACAACCAGTGGCCTGCCCGCACGTGATCGGGAAGCACCTGGGTGGTGTGCCCCTTGCCGCTGAGGATGGGCTTGGGTTGAGGAGGATCTTCCGGATAGCGAATGTGGCGCGAATAGTTCATGCAACACAGCGCTTCGCAACCACCATCGGAAAGGGCTTGGGTGAGGTAACGGGGGACCAGTGCAATGCCACCCGATCCGATCAATCTGGGAGCAATGGTGGATGCGGCAGCGCGACGGTCTGCCGGTTGAAGCTGGTCGATCGGCGTGACGATCAGCCAACTGCCGGCGCTTCCGGGACGAATATCCGCCGAGCGTGCCAGATCGGGATACTCACCAGCGTCTCCGAGAACTCGGCAGAGCAGGCAAGCCCCCGGACCGAACTCGAAACCGGAGGAGTTCTTCTTGAGTGACGCAAGCGGCTTGCCCGATGCCGAAGGCCTCTTTACTTCCGGGGCCGGGGGTGAGGGAAGGGTGGTGAACAACAGATCTCCGTCGCGATCAAATGCAAAGAAGGCAGCGTCGCCGACGTTGACGACCGTTGTGGCAATCGTGCGATCGCCAGGCACGAAGCAAGCGCTGACAAGCGTGGTCTGATAGCTGCTGGCGAGTTTCTCGCGGGCTGCTTCTTCCAGCATGGCGTGAATGGCGGCGGGCATTTCACTGCCCGCTTTCATGCCCAGGGCCTGGGCTTCAAGACGGCGGGCGATCAGCAGATCGGCCAGAGCCTGCAGACGCTGATCCACAGGTGCATTACCGTGGAACAGGAAAGGGCTGAGTTGCACAGCCAGTTCCGCCGCATCAGCGCTGCGCGGTGCGGAAGTGACGCCATCGGCGACGGTGGCTGTGCGTGTGGCCGCAAACCAACAGGCGCGGTCCTGATCCTTGGTCTCTCCACCCAGGGCCATGGGTGAGACCGCGGTGATCGCGGCCCCACCCGTCACTTTTGATGAGATGGCGTTCGGCATGATCTACCTCACTTGGCGTTCGGCGCGGGAGCCGAGGCTTCCGACGACCTGAATCACGTGTTTGAGCATTTCTTTGGTGCGAACGTCGAAGAACAGCCGGGCACCGGGGCGAAGATTTGGAAAGATCCCATCGTCGATCAGGTTCTGACGGATGACCGCCGGCATGGGGCTGCTCATGTTGAACATGATGATGTTGTCGGTATTGGGGCCGGCCTCGTCGGCATCGACGTAGCCGGGGAAATCATCCGGTCCCTGATAGCTGAGGCTGGTTTGTGTGCCGATGAACGCATTGACGACCAGGACATTGCCGTCCGCCGTGGTCAGTTGCTTGATCTGCTCTGCGATCTGTGACGGATCGCTGTCGCTCATGCCATCGGTCAGATGAAAAACCATGGGCGGGAAGGATTGCTGAAACTTCGGATCGTTCACCGCCTGCTTCAGAAAATCCAGTGTCTGTTGCATTGCGGCCGCGCCGTCGGTGCCCCCGTGATTGCCGCGCAGACCCAATGAATTGCCGTCATTGGCGTACTTTTCGACGGTTGCCTGGATATCCATGACGCCTTGGCCCCACACGCTGGGATGACTGCCATAGATGATGGTGTGGATGTGATAGCGGGGCTTGATCCTGACGCGATCGCCGTTTGAATCGGTGCTGCGGCTGAGCAATTCCTTCAGGATGATGCCGACGTAACGTTCGACCCACTGATATTTGGGATCCGAAGTGCCGGGCAGCTTGTCGCCTTGGCTGCCGCTGTCATCGAGGGCCAGACAGATCAGACCGGGTTCGGCACGACTGACTTTCTTGTCGTAAGGCATAACAATAGCTCCTTGGTAAAAGGGATGGGGTTTGAATATTTCAACGGCGGCCGCGGAGAGCTTTGGCGAGGATCGTCAAACCAACGAGTCCCAGGCCCAGGACGAACAATGCAGTGGATGAACCGCGATTGTGGATGCCGGCAAAGGACATGACAGCGCCCCAACCGAACGGAATGCCGGTCGTGAGCATCATGATGACCAGACCCAGGCCAACAACGAAGGTGACGATCCAGCCTGTGCGCATGCGGTGGCCTCGCGGAGCGGGACTCTGTTGGATGATGATCGGTCGCTGATGACGTTGCTGTGGCTGTTGCGGTCGCTGCCAGGGGTTCGGATTGAAACTCGTCATAGTGTTCTCCTTGACTTATTGCACGGTATCTCTTGGGTTGAGGATGTCGGTGTTTGCGGACTGGCGGGTGAATGATTTGCCAATGGCCGCAAGGGTGATGTGGTGCTGACACATCGGGATATCGCCCAAGCTGCCAAGCTGATGCTTGAACTCATGGGTCATCCGGATCGTCCTCTGATTCATCGAAGTCGTCCGATTCATAGGTGCCATCGTTATCCGAAGATTCGCCGCTGCGACGAGATAGAAGGCGAACCAGCCCCCAGAGAAAGATGGCAGACAGGATGGCCGTGGCGGCAGGATAGAGAGGGAATTGGGCGGCAAGAACGGTGATGCGGAACAGACTGTTCATGGCATGATCTCCTTGAGATAGGGTTCGATGGGTTCAATGACGATGTGATCCATGTAGGGGGCGATGGATGAATCGCCCTGGAGCTGCTTGCAAAGCGGGCGAATATCCTGCTGCTGAACTACGACGATCGACATCCGTGCGACTGCATTGGACTGGGCGAAACAGGCGAGGATGTGGCCGGGCAGATTCTTTTCACTGGACGAGACGATTTCCCATACGTCATAGCGACCGTCATCCCGCTTGCAGGCCACGTCCACGGGATGGCTGGTACCGACCACGATCCACTCCAGTTCTGACTTCAAGCCCCGCATCGTCAGAGCCATCGCGATCCAGTGCGCCATATGCTGGTGTTCGATGCCGCCGCGCCCCTGGTGTTTGGGAATCTCCAGATGCAGGTAACGCCAGCCGGCGTCGGTCAAACGCATGAGCGCATAGGTGGTCCTACCGGGTCGGAGGTCTTTGATTTCCGCGAGGCCTGCATTCTGGAGTTTTGTGTAGATGCGCTTTCGAACGGTGAAGTGAGGTGGGTCAGGCAACATCTCCCACAGCCGGATGGCCGGTATCCACGGATTGGCGGCTGCCCTTTGCAGTAGCGCCAGGTCGAGGGAATCCAGTCGGATTTCTTCCTTGGGTTTCTTTTCCAGTTGCGTGAGTTTGGCGGCCTTGTGCAGCGCATTGATGCGTTCGATGGCCTGCTGGACAAGGGGGTATTGCCGCAGTGGCTTTGCCGCAATCCAAGGATGTGTGTCGTAGGGACGTGTTTGGGGCGCACGGCGAACGGGTTGATAATCCATTTGCGCTTTGATGGGATGTGTCCAGCAGGATTGGGCCTGCCGGAAGATGCATTGACCGGGTCGTAATGCCGGCAACATCGCCTCCGCCCCCGGTGGTAACAGCAGCGTCTCCCGCGCTTCACGAATGGACCTGGCGTCAGATTGGTTGAAGATCATGTGATAGGAGGGTTCCGCTTTGACAAATCCACCCGCCAGACTCAGCCGTGAGAGACCGATGGCAAACAGAAGTCGCAGTTCCCTTCCCCACCGCAGCGCTTGGGACAGAGTGGACATCTGATCCGGGTATTCGAGATCGGCTTCATGGCTGACGTCCTGATCAGACTCATCCAGAATGAAGACAGCTTGGGGACGATCCCCCTTGACCTTGCGATGGATGCGGCTGTAGAGCGGTTGGGCGATCAGCGTATTAATGAGCGAGCGGCGCAGTGACGCCGGCTCGAAATTGGACATTTCCAGGACAAGCGATTTGCCCTGACCAATGATGTCTCGCTCAATGTCCAGACCCCGGGCGCAATCCGTGACATGTGTGGCATTGGTCGCGGTTTCCAAGAACTGAATCAGCGTCTTTTCATAATCAGGCTTCGCGGCAAATGTTGTCAGAGGTACGCAGCGCGCCAGTTCAAGGATATCCTTCAGACTCGGCCAACGTAATGGGGTCTGCGAATCGGGATTCATCAGTGGCAAGTGCCACCGGATCATCCTGGCCAGGCAGGCTGTAGCTGCGACCATCTTTGCGGGCGACGCGTAGATGGTGGCGATGAGATTACTCCAGACTCTTGCTGGAACCCCCGGCGGACTGTTCAGACCGATGTGAGTACGCGGATCGTGGATGTCCAGATGCGTCCATCGCGGTCCGTACAAGGCGGGCAGGTGGGCATAATCACCACCTTTGCGGTCGATGACGATGATGCTGATCGGATCCTCCGGATGTTTCTTGTTGATCTGCTCGAAACCATCAATGATGCCCAGGAAGGCCGTCGTTTTGCCGCTGCCCTTATTTCCACAGATAAGGATGTCCCTGGCGGTCTGGATATTCAGTCCGATTCGGAGCGATGGGTCATCTGCCGCAGCACCCAACTCTATGTCCGGTGGGCCGTCGGCATACAATTGCTCCGGCTCGGGCAATCGGTGCAGGAAATCCGGGTAGTCGTCCAGCTCATCCGCTTCCTCCTGCAATTGTGCAAGATACCCCTGGGCTAGCCCATCGCTGAGGCCTCCCTGTTCGGCAGCCATGGCAATCTGTGCGATGGCAGGATCTCGATCGAGTCGGTATTCACCGATCAGACGAAGCAATTGACTGACAAAGTATCCCCGCTTCATGGTTACGCCCTTTCAAGGAAGATGCCCCGAAACAGCAAGCCCATGCGATGTCTGCGGTAACAGCGCAGGCATCGCCACTTTTTGTCGTAGCGGGATTGACGGCGATGTATGGGACAGCTCGGACGTCCACATCCTGCACAGATGCGCAGATGCTTCGCATTGGTCAGTGGTACGCGCGGGGAACCCTGACAGGAATGGCACAGGCCCACTACCAGAACGGGATGCTGACCCGCCGCCATCGCCGGATTAAACATCTCGCCACTGACGAGCTGGATGTTCTCGCCTTGTTTGATATGGGTTACTTCGCCGTTGGCGATGACGATGCGTTCGTTGTACTCGGTTTGAAGGACCAGGTTGCCATCGGCGTCGCGATATTGCGTGACGATGCGCTGGCTTGGGGGTGTGATTTGGCGGCGGGCCATGGTCAGGCTCCTTTGATTGAGTCGGCGATGGGATTGAGTGTGCTGGGTGCGGCGAATGCGACGGGTTCTATGCTGCTGTTGGTTGCTATCAGACGGACTTGGACATCCTGCCCCAAGATTTTTGGCTGCTATCGATGTGCTCACCCGCCACCACTGATGTACCTGCCGCTGAAAGCAATCGACCGATGCGATTGTCGGGCCGGATGGGGGCCGGCAGCGTTGCGCGAATCGTTCGATAGTCTTGGGCGGGGTCGGTGAGTATGAGTTCAACAAGGAAGTGATCACCGTGTTCCGCAATGGTGATGATGCGGCACGGCAACCACGCCTCCGGTGCAGGTTCCTGTGATTAGGGTGGACTTTGAGACGGGATTTACGTGACATGACGTTGACTCTTGACAAACTTTCTTGGGCATTGGAATAAAGACCGCTAGTGTTTTGTCATGTCTAATGTTTAGGATTGCCGATGAACCTGCTGTCCGGCGAGGGTCGCCGGGGAATCAGCAGGGAGGCACCGATGCGTAAGAAATATGTGGTTCGTTTGTCGCAAG
>JBAYVV010000113.1:0-12882 GCA_041674465.1 Sterolibacterium sp. | reverse complement strand
CTGCCGGCACCGCCTACCACTGTTACACCTCACGCGAGGAACTCGATGCCTTGCGTGCCGAACAGGAGGCCAACAAGCAGAAGCCCCGCTACGACGGGCGCTGGCGTCCGGGCGACCAGCCCTTGCCCGCGCCGCCGCCCGGCATCCTGCCGGTGGTGCGCTTCCGCAACCCCGTCGCTGGCGTGGTGGCATGGGACGATCTGGTCAAGGGCCGCATCGAAATCGCCAACGCTGAACTCGACGACTTCATCATCGCCCGCGCCGATGGCACACCCACTTACAACTTCTGCGTGGTGGTGGACGACTGGGACATGCGCATCAGCCACGTCATCCGCGGCGACGATCATGTCAACAACACGCCACGTCAGATCAATGTGCTGCAGGCGCTGGGCGCAACCGTGCCGCACTACGGGCATCTGCCGATGATCCTCGGCGACGACGGCCAGAAACTTTCCAAACGCCACGGCGCGGTCAGCGTGATGCAATACGACACGGACGGCTATCTGCCCGAAGCCGTACTCAACTACCTGGGACGGCTGGGCTGGTCGCACGGCGACGAGGAGATATTCACGCTGGAACAATTCTGCGCCTGGTTCGATTTCGATCATGTCACTTCCTCCGCGGCGCAATTCAATACCGAGAAGCTCAACTGGCTGAACGCCCATTACCTCAAATCGGCCAGCCCCGCCCGTCTGGCCGGAGAAGTCAGGCGCCGGCTGGCTGCTCGAGGCGTCGATGCTGATGCGGCGCAAGCTTTGGAGCAGGCCGTTACGCTCTACCAGGAACGGGTCAGCACGCTCAACGAGCTGACCGACGCCGTCCATCCCTTCTGCGTTGCCGTGGAACCATCCGCCGAACTGCTGGCGCAGCACCTGACGCCGGCTGCGCGCAACGCCCTGGCCAGCCTGCGCGACAAACTCGCGGATGTCACCGAATGGCAGGCGACCCAGCTCGCGCAAGCAGTCAAGCAGACGCTCACCAGCCATTCGCTCAAAATGCCCCAACTGGCAATTCCGCTGCGCGTGATTCTGCTCGGCCAGGCGCAATCGCCTTCGATCGATGCAGTGCTCGAAACGCTCGGGCGAGAACGCGTGCTGGAGCAGTTGCAACGCCTGGTCTAGTGTCAACAGTTGAAGCTGGGGTAGTGCCCGCAGTGGCTCACGCGGGCACTCGTCACATCAAACTGCAGCACCCAGTGTCTTGGCACGCGCGGCGCTGACCGGATCGGGTTGACTTGACAGGTCCAGCCAATTCCCCAGATGTTCGTGCGCCAGGGCTGCCAGGGTGGCGATCCAGTCCGGGCGCTCGTTCAGGCAGGGAATGTAATGGAACACTTCCCCGCCCGCCTGTAAAAAGGCCGCTCTGCACTCGATGGCGATCTCCTCCAGGGTCTCCAGGCAATCGCCGACGAAGCCGGGACAAATCACATCGACCTGGCGTGTTCCGGCGCGTGCCAGTTGTTCCAGGGTGGCCTGGGTATAAGGCTGCAGCCATTCAGCTCGGCCAAAGCGCGACTGAAAAGTCAGTTGCCATTGATCAGGTGCGAGACCCAGACTCTCGGCCAGCAACCGTCCTGTCTTTTGGCATTCGCAGTGGTAAGGATCGCCCCGGTCCAGCGTGTAGCGCGGCAGGCCATGGAAGCTCATGATCAATTTCCCGGCCTTGCCCACGGCCGCCCAGTGTTCGCGCACACTCGCCGCAAGCGCGGCGATGTAATCGGGGCGGTCATGATAATTACGCACCAGGCGCAGTTCGGGAACATTGCGGCAGCGCTGAACCCAAGTGGCTACGGCGTCATACACGCTGGCCGTGGTACTGGCGGCATACTGCGGATAGAGCGGCACAACCAGGATGCGGGCGCAGTTTTCTGCCTTGAGCCGGTCGAGCGCAGCATGCACCGAGGGCTGCCCATAGCGCATCGCCCAGCGTACGACGATCTCCGGATATCCGCCGGCTCCTAGCGCACCCTGCAACAGCTTGGCCTGTCTCTCGGTATGCACCTTCAACGGCGAACCCTCGGGCGTCCAGATCGCGGCATATTTCTCCGCCGACTTCCTCGGCCGGACATTCAGAATGATGCCCTTGAGAATCAGCCACCACAACGGACGCGGGATTTCGACCACGCGCCGATCCCAGAGGAATTCGCCGAGGTAGGGTCGCAAGGCGGCGGCAGTGGGCGCTTCCGGGGTCCCCAGATTGACCAGCAGCACGGCGGTCTTGGCAGCGCTGCCATGGACATAAGTTGGTTCTGCTGAGAAACGTGGCATCAGTTTTTGGATAGGGCACTGGAGAGAAGTTTGGCGGTGATATCGACGATCGGGATCATCCGTTCGTAGGCCATGCGCGTCGGGCCGATCACGCCGACAGAACCGACGACGCGTCCATCGACCTCGTAGGATGCAGCGATGACGCTGCACTCGTCGAGTTGGGCGATGCCCGATTCGCCACCGATGAAAATCTGCACGCCTTCAGCACGGTTGCTGACGTCGAGCAATTGCGCCAGGCTGGTGCGCTGCTCGAACAGGGCGAACAGTTCGCGCAAGCGCTTCATGTTGGAGGACAAGTCTTCGACTTCCAGCAGGTTGCGTTCGCCGCTGATCACATACTGGGTAGACGTATCGGCGATGGCCTGGTCGCCGGCCGCCAGAGCGGCATTCATCAATTCCGTCATGTCGGTGCGCAACTGGCGCAGTTCGTCGCGCACCCGGTTGCGCACCTGGGGGAAATCGAAACCGGAGTAATTCTGATTGAGATAATTCGCAGCTTCGATCAGTTCGCCTTGACTGTAGGCACGCTGCGGAAACAGGATGCGATTCTGCACGTCGCCATTCTCGGTAACGATGATCAGGAGAATGCGTTTTTCAGAAAGGTTGATGAATTCGATCTGGCGAATGCGTGGTTGCTGGCGATGCGGCGCCACCACGACCCCGGCGAAATGGGTCAGTTGCGAGAGCAGCATCGAGGCCTGATTGATCAGGCGTTGTGGCTGGTCGGGCTGGATCGCACCCTGGATCTCGCTGAGTTCGGTCTGTCCAAGCGGTCGCATGGTCAGCAATGTATCGACGAAAAGACGATAGCCGCGCGGCGTTGGAATGCGCCCGGCCGAAGTATGCGGGCTGGTGATGAAACCCAGTTCCTCGAGGTCGGACATGACGTTGCGAATCGTTGCCGGAGAAAGTTCCAGGCCGGAATGTCGCGACAAGGTGCGCGACCCTACCGGCTGACCTTCCGCAATATAGCGTTCGATCAGGGTTTTCAACAGGGTCTGGGCGCGCTTGTCGAGCATGGTATCTATTGTATTACCCCAGACTCAACTGCGGGCACTTGCACCCCAGACCCAACTGCAGGCACTTGTACCCCAAACTCAACGACGGGCACTTGGACCCCAAACTCAACTGCGGGCACTTGTGGTTTAATTGACCCATCATGGAAAAGGAATTCCGCCGCATCGCCCTGATCGGCAAATACCAGAGCCCGGATGTCGCTGGCGCACTCAAGAGCCTGGTCGACTTTCTGCTGATGCAGGGACGCCAGGTGCTGGTTGAGGAAGGCACAGCACAATCGGTGGGCGACTACGGCTGCAGCATAGCGAACTACGAAGCCATTGGCATGGAGGCCGATCTGGCGATCGTTCTCGGCGGCGACGGCACCATGCTGAATGCGGCACGCAGACTGGCCGAATACGGCGTTCCCCTGGTCGGCGTGAACCGGGGCAGGCTGGGATTCATGACGGATATTGCCAGCGATGGCATGCTCACCAGCATCGCCGCCCTGCTGGAGGGTAAATTCTCCACGGAGCAGCGCTTCCTGCTCGATGCCGAGGTACTGCGCGACAAGCAAAGGGTCTATGGCACGCTCGCGCTTAATGACGTGGTGGTGAACAAGGGCGAGGTCGGCCGCATGATCGAAATGGAAGTCAAGGTCGACGGCGAGTTCATTTACGTGTTGCGTGCCGACGGCATGATCATCGCCACGCCGACCGGTTCCACCGCCTACGCCTTGTCGGCGAATGGCCCAATACTGCATCCTGCGGTACCGGGCATCGCCCTGGTTCCCTTGTGTCCGCACGCGCTGTCGAACCGCCCGATCACGCTGAGCGACCGCAGCCGCATCGAGATCGTGCTGATGCCGCAACATGACGCACGCATCCACTTCGACGGCCAGGCGCACTACGATGCGCGTGCCGGCGACTGCATCTGCATCACCCGCTCGCAGCGTGCAATCACGCTGCTCCATCCCCCGGGCTACAGCTACCTGGCCATGCTGCGCGAAAAGCTGCATTGGAGCGCCAGCCCGCGGCATTGACCGCCAGCCGATCCAATCATGTTGCGTCGTCTTTACATCCGCGATTTCGTCATTGTCGACAGGCTCGAGCTGGAATTTGAAGCCGGCTTTGGCGCGCTGACCGGCGAGACCGGCGCCGGCAAATCGATACTCATCGATGCCTTGTCCCTGGCGCTCGGTGCCCGTGCCGATGGCGCCATGATCCGCGCCGGCAGCGATCGGACGGAAGTGTCCGCCGAATTCGATCTGCCCGCCGATGGCGCGCTGGCCACCTGGCTGCATGACAACGATTTTGAAGCCGAGCAAACTTGCCTGCTGCGACGTGTCATCGACAGCGCCGGCCGCTCCCGCGCCTATCTGAATGGCATGCCGGCAACGCTTGGCCAGTTGCGCGCGGCGGCTGAATTTCTGGCCGACATCCACGGCCAGCACACGCATCATTCGCTGCTGCGCACGGAATCGCAACGCGCCCTGCTCGATGCCCAGGCCGGCCTCACCACGCAATCAAGTGAAGTCGCCGAAAAATATCGCGCCTGGCAAAAACTCGCTCAAGCCGTCGCACATGCCGCACGCGATGCGGCGGCGACGGCGCGCGAGCGCGAAACGCTGGAATGGCAAGTCGCGGAATTACGCACGCTGGCCTTCGACCCCGTGCAATGGCAGGAAGACAACCAGGAGCAGCGCCGCCTTGCCCATGCGGCAAACCTGATCGAGGGCACCGCGGCCGCGCTGGGGATGCTCGACGACGGCGATACGGCCGTGGCGCCGCAACTGGAACAAATCTCGGCGCGACTGGGTGGTCTGGCAGATTACGATGAAGCGCTCAGGGAACCGCTCGAACTGCTTTGCAACGCGCAGATCCAGTTGCAGGAGGCGGGACATGCCTTGCGTCACTACCGGGACAAGCTCGAACTGGAGCCGCAGCGGCTCGCCGAACTGGAGAATCGCCTGGCATCGGTGATTGCCCTGGCTCGCAAGCACCGCGTCGCACCCGAAGAACTGCCACAGCAACTGGCACAGTTGCAAACTCGCCTCGACGAATTGAGCCTGTTCGCCGATGCTGCTGCCCTGGCCGAACGCGAGACCAGAGCGCATGAGGATTATGCAGTGGCCGCCAAGCTCTTGAGCAAGGGCCGCGCCACGACCGCTGCGGCGCTCTCCAAAGCAGTGACCGAAGCGATGCAGCAGCTGGCGATGACCGGCGGAAGTTTTGCTGTCGCCCTCGAACCATTGGCAGATGGCGCCGCGCACGGCATGGAAAATATCGAATTCCTGGTCTCGGCGAATGCCGGCCAACCCATGCGCCCGCTTGCAAAAGTCGCCTCGGGCGGTGAGCTGTCGCGCATCGGCCTGGCGATCCAGGTCATTGCCAGCCATTCCTCCCAGGTGCCGACGCTGATCTTTGACGAAGTTGATGCCGGCATCGGCGGCCGTGTTGCCGAAATCGTCGGACGACTGCTGCATCAGCTCGGCGAATACCGCCAGGTGCTGTGCGTCACCCACCTGCCGCAGGTGGCCGCCTGCGCCGAATGGCAATGGTCGGTAGCCAAGGAAGAGCGCGGCGGCAGCACCTTCTCCCAGGTCACACCGCTCGATCGCGAGAGCCGGGTTGACGAGATCGCCCGCATGCTGGGTGGGGTAAACATCACGCCGACCACGCGCAAGCATGCCGCCGAAATGCTCGGCGGCTAGTTCAATTCCATCTTCAAATCATCCCTGACTTTGTCCCCCCAAGGGGACTTTCTGCGGGCGTCGCTTCGCCTTGCCGTGCTAATAGCACTGTCCCGCGGGGATTTCCTGCGGTCATCTTCGGCTTGTCTTCGCGTCATGGAGATTCGGAAATGAAATTATTTTTTGTTGGGGCAGTCGGACTTGACGCAGTCCGCGTAGAGATAGAGGGCGTGCTCGTTGACCACGAAGCCGCGCTCGCTGGCGATTGCGTTCTGCCGCTGTTCTATCTCTGCATCGTAAAACTCTTCGACCTTGCCGCATTGCAGGCAGACCAGGTGATCATGGTGGGTGCCCTCGTTAAGCTCGAAGACCGCCTTGCCCGAATCGAAATAATGCCGCTGCAGCAGTCCGGCCTGCTCGAATTGGGTCAACACACGGTACACCGTGGCCAGGCCGATGTCGATGTCCTCCGCGATAAGATGGCGATAGACATCCTCGGCCGCCATGTGGCGTCCTTTGTTCGCCTCGTTCTTGAGGAACAGATCGAGGATCTTCATGCGCGGCGCAGTCACTTTCAAGCCGCTGTTTTTCAGGTCGTATGAATTGCTCATGCTGCGTTAGAGCCTATTCTGTTCTGATAGGGAAGGCGGCTCTTATGATATAGTTTTCGCCTGCGCTTGGATATTGCTTAGCCTCCAGGCTGGTTTCCTTCCCTTTTCGACGACTCGGGCCGCTCATGAAGCGTTTATTTGTTCTGGCATTGCTTTCCCTTCTCGCACTTGGCGGCTGCTCCAATTTGCCCGAGGTCACTTCCTGGCTGACGCCGTACAAGATCGATATCCGCCAGGGCAATTACGTCACCCAGGAAATGGCGGCGCAACTCAAACTGGGACAGAGTCGAGATCAGGTGCGCTTCATCCTCGGCACACCGTTGCTGACCGATGCCTTTCATGCCGACCGCTGGGATTATGTTTATCGTTTCCAACCCGGTCATGGTGAGATCCAGCAAAGACGCATGTCGCTCTATTTCACCGACGGCAAGCTGGCGCGCATCGATGGCGACGTGACGGCCAATCCCTCTGCAACTCCCGGCTCCGCAGGAACGCAGGGCAATGCGCGGGTCATCGACATCAGTTCGCCTCCCGCGGCCAAGGGCAAGCCGGAAGCGGACAAGGCCGCCCCGGCGGGCAAATAATGTCTTCCGCTCCGTTGCGGATCGCCATTGCCGGCGCCTCGGGCCGGATGGGGCTGGCACTGGTTGAAGCATTGGCAAAAAGCCAGGACGCCCGACTGGCGGTCGCGCTTGAACAGGACGGCAACCCCTGCCTCGGCCGCGATGCCGGCGAATTGATCGGTGTGCCCAGCGGCGTTCGCATCAGCGCCGATGTAGAGGGTGAACTGGCGCGATCCGATTGCCTGATCGATTTCACCCGTCCCGCAGGGACCTTGAAACACCTTGAAGTCTGCCGCCGCCGTAGCATCCCCCTGGTCATCGGCACGACCGGATTCGATACCGAAGGCAAACTGGCGATTCAGGATGCATCACGCGACATCCCGATTGTTTTTGCGCCCAATATGGCGGTGGGCGTGAATCTCGTGTTCCGCCTGCTCGACGTCGCGGCGCGTGCGCTGGCCGATGGCTATGACGTTGAAATCATCGAGGCACACCATCGCCACAAGGTGGACGCCCCCTCCGGCACAGCCCTGCGCATGGGTGAAGTGGTCGCCGCCGCGCTCGGCCGCAACCTGGCCGAGTGCGCCGTGTATGGGCGCGAAGGACACACCGGCGAAAGACCGGTACCGCAAATCGGCTTTGCCACGCTGCGCGGTGGCGATATCGTCGGCGATCACACCGTGCTCTTCGCCGGCACCGGCGAGCGCATCGAAATCACCCACAAGGCCGCCAGCCGCATGCCCTACGCCCTCGGCGCGCTGAGGGCTGCGCGCTACATGCAGGGAAAGACCCACGGTCTCTACGACATGCAGGATGTGCTGGGACTGCGCTAGGGTCACTGCTGGTATCTGCAATCGGCGTGCTCATGTAAAATCCGTCGAAAAGCTGCAAGTGGGCTGACCCTTCCCGGTCAGTCCGCGGCCGGGGCCCAAAACCCGCCTCGTCCATGGAATCATCGAGTGCATTGCATCTGTAGTGCGCTCGACTTGAGCATGGAGCGAAGCATGGTTGCATCCCGGTCACTCACCCCTGTTGTCCTGGCTAGCCGCTGGCTACTAGCCGCCTGAACAACGCCTCCACCATGGCCAGAACCATTGACACGGATGCAATGGCCGCCCAGGCCAGGCGCCAGGCGCTCTTCTTCAGTCTATCGATCCTGATCATATTGCCAGGCGGCTACTTCACTCTGATCAGTGGTTATGTCGGCATTGCGCATTCGTACCAGGATGGGTTGCCTGGTACCCTGGGAATATTCCTGCTATCGCTGCTGCTCTCCGTTGCGATGTACTACACCCTGCTGGCTCTACAATCGCGTGCAGTGAAAGAGTTGCAGCGTGTCACCCAGGCGCTCGCCCAGGAACAGGCAGCCAACCTCGTCCGAGAGGAGTCGTTGCGCGAGAGTCGCGAACGCTTTGACCTGGCAGTGCGGGGCTCGTCAGACGGCATTTGGGACTGGAATATCCTGACCGGCGAAATTTATGTTTCCGAGCGCTGGTGCGAACTGCTGGGCTATCGATCTGACGAGGTCAAGATCGGCGAGAACACCTGGGTCGAATGGATTCATCCCGACGATGTCGATGTCGCACTGGACCAGATGCGGCAGCATTTCAGGCTGAAAACGCTTTACAGTTCCGAATATCGCATCCGGGTCAAAGGCGGCGAGTATCGCTGGTTCCTCAACCGCGGCCAGGCGATCTGGAATGCGCAAGGACGAGCGATCCGGGTTGCCGGGTCCACCTCTGACATTACCGAGCGCAGAACCGCCGAGGAACAGCTTCGCAAGCTTTCTCTGGCGGTGGAACAAAGCCCCGAGAGCATCGTCATCACCAATCTGAAAGCCGATATCGAATACGTCAACGAAGCCTTCATCCGGAATACAGGCTATAGCCGCGACGAGGTCATCGGCAAGAACCCGCGCATCCTGCACTCCGGCAAGACCTCGCCTGAAACTTTCGCCGGCCTCTGGGAAGCCATGACCCAAGGCCAGCCATGGAAAGGCGAATTCCACAACCGGCGCAAGGATGGCAGCGAATACTTCGAGCAGGCGGTGATCACACCCATCCGCCAGGCGGATGGCAGCATCACCCACTATGTTGCGGTCAAGGAAGACATCACGGCCAGAAAGGCGGCAGAAGAAAAGATCAATACGCTTGCCTTCTACGACCCGCTGACCAATCTGCCCAATCGTCGGCTCCTGCTTGATCGCCTGCAACAGGCGCTGGCATCAAGCACGCGCAGCGAACGCTATGGTGCTCTGCTGTTTATCGATCTGGATAATTTCAAAACCCTCAACGATACCCTCGGCCACGACATTGGCGACCTGCTGCTGCAACAAGTCGCCCAGAGATTGACGGGCTGTGTGCGCGAGGGCGACACCGTATCCCGACTGGGTGGCGACGAATTCGTGGTGATGCTTGAGGACCTCAGTGCAAGTGCCAGGGATGCTGCCACGCAGGCGGAAACTGTCGGAGAAAAAATTCTTGCCCGGCTCAATCAAGCCTACCAGCTCGCGAGCTACGAACACCGCAGCACACCCAGCATCGGCGTCACACTGTTCGTCGGTCATCAAGGCAACATCGACGAATTGCTGAAACGGGCAGATATGGCCATGTACCAGGCCAAGGCCGCGGGCCGCAATACTCTGCGATTTTTCGATCCGGAAATGCAATCCATAGTCACAAAACGTGCCGCACTGGAAGCCGATTTGCATGAAGCGGTTTGGAAAAACCAGTTCCTTCTTTACTATCAGGCGCAGGTGATTGGCGAGGGAGTGCTGACAGGCGCCGAAGCCTTGCTGCGCTGGCGGCACCCGGAACGCGGCATGGTGTCGCCTGCAGACTTCATTCCCCTGGCTGAGGAAACGGGATTAATTCTGCCGCTGGGTCACTGGGTGCTGCAAACCGCCTGCCAGCAATTGGCGATTTGGGCTCGCCAGCCTGAGATGGCGCATCTGACTGTCGCAGTGAATGTCAGTGCGCGACAGTTCAGCCTGTCGAACTTTGTGGAAGAGGTGCTGGCCATCATTGAACACAATGGCGCCAACCCTCAACGGCTCAAGCTGGAGCTGACCGAAGGCTTGCTGGTGGACGACGTGGAAGACATCATCAGCAAGATGACGGCGCTGAAGGTCAGGGGCGTGGGTTTCTCGATGGACGATTTCGGCACGGGATATTCCTCGCTCTCTTATCTGAAGCGATTGCCCCTGGATCAACTCAAAATTGACCAGGGCTTCGTGCGCAACATCCTTACCGATCCCAATGACGCTGCCATTGCAAAAATGGTCGTCGCCCTGGCCGAGAGCATGGGTCTGACCGTGATTGCCGAAGGCGTGGAAATCGAAGCTCAGCGGAATTTTCTCGCACACCATGGCTGCCATGCTTATCAGGGTTATCTGTTCAGCCGCCCGTTGCCCCTGGCCGAATTCGAATCATTTGCGCAGCGAACCTGACGGAACGACATGATGATCATTGGATTCTTGCCGGCCTTGACTTGCCTGCAAGAGCGCTTCGGCGCTATAATCGGTCTGATTGACAAAGCGGGGTTGGCTGAAGCCGACCCCGCTTTGCACATCTAGTCTGGAAACGCTTCCAGCACCCATTCAGGAGCCTCACCGTGAGCCAGTTTCCGCCCGCCATCCTTGCCCTCGCTGATGGCACGGTATTTCGCGGCTCGGGCATTGGCGCGAATGGCGCCAGCGTCGGCGAAGTCGTCTTCAATACCGCCATGTCGGGCTATCAGGAGATCCTCACTGATCCGTCCTACTGCCGCCAGATCGTCACGCTCACCTACCCGCACATCGGCAATACCGGCGTCAATCGCGAAGACTGCGAAGCAGAAAAAATCCATGCCGCTGGTCTGGTGATCCGCGACCTGCCGCTGCTGGCCTCCAATTTTCGCAGCCAGCAAGCACTGGACGCCTATCTCCGGGACGAGAACACCGTCGCCATCGCCGGCATCGACACGCGCAAGCTGACGCGCATCCTGCGCGAACGCGGTGCACAGGCGGGTTGCCTGATGAGCGGTGCGGATGTCGATGAAACCGCCGCAATCGCCAAGGCCAAAGCATTTGCCGGCCTCGCCGGAATGGACCTGGCGAAAGTCGTCAGTACCACGCAAGCCTATGCCTGGAGCGAAGGCGAGTGGCAACTGGGCAAAGGTTACGTCACGCCCGATGCGGCGACCAGGCCTGCAAAATTTCATGTAGTCGCCTACGACTTCGGCGTCAAGCGCAACATCCTGCGCTTGCTGGCCAGTCGCGCCTGCCGTATCACCGTAGTGCCAGCGCAAACCCCTGCGTCCGAAGTGATCGCACTCAATCCGGATGGCATATTCCTGTCCAATGGTCCGGGCGATCCCGAACCCTGCACTTATGCCATCGCGGCAATCCGCGAATTCCTGGCGCGCGGCCTGCCCACGTTCGGTATCTGCCTCGGCCACCAGTTGCTGGCGCTGGCTTCCGGCGCCAGAACGATCAAAATGAAGTTCGGCCATCACGGCGCCAACCATCCGGTCAAGGATCTCGATACCGGACAGGTGCTGATCACCAGCCAGAATCATGGTTTCGCCGTTGATCCCGACTCGTTGCCGGACAATCTGCGGCCTACCCACATTTCACTGTTCGACGGCAGCCTGCAAGGACTCGCGCGCACCGACCGGCCGGCTTTCTGCTTCCAGGGCCATCCCGAAGCCAGTCCGGGGCCGCACGACGTCGCCTATCTGTTCGGCCGCTTCATCCAACTGATGCAAGACAGGACGCAAGCCAGCAATGCCTAAGCGCAGCGACATCCACAGCATCCTCATCATCGGCGCCGGCCCGATCGTCATCGGCCAGGCCTGTGAATTCGACTATTCCGGCGCCCAGGCCTGCAAGGCACTGCGCGACGAAGGCTACAAGGTCATCCTGGTGAATTCCAACCCGGCGACCATCATGACCGACCCGGGCATGGCGGATGTCACCTACATCGAACCGATCACCTGGCAGGTGCTGGAAAACATCATTGCCAAGGAGCGTCCCGACGCACTGTTGCCGACCATGGGCGGGCAGACGGCCCTCAACTGTGCGCTCGACCTGGCCAAGCACGGCGTGCTGGAAAAATACGGGGTCGAGATGATCGGCGCCTCGCGCGATGCCATCGACATGGCCGAGGACCGTGAAAAATTCAAGCAGGCGATGACGCGCATCGGACTCGGCTCGGCCCGCTCGGCGATTGCCCACAGCATGGAGGAAGCGCAGCAGGTGCAGGCGGCACTGGGCTTCCCGGCCATCATCCGGCCTTCCTTCACCATGGGCGGCAGTGGCGGCGGCATTGCCTACAACCAGGAAGAATTTGCTGAAATCTGCAAGCGCGGCCTGGAAGCCTCGCCCACCCGGGAATTGCTCATCGAGGAATCGCTGCTCGGCTGGAAAGAGTTCGAGATGGAGGTGGTGCGCGACCGCAAGGATAACTGCATCATCGTCTGCTCGATCGAGAACCTGGACGCGATGGGCGTGCATACCGGCGATTCGATCACCGTTGCTCCTGCACAAACCTTGACCGATAAGGAATACCAAATTCTGCGTAACGTCTCCCTGGCGGTATTGCGCGAGATTGGCGTCGATACCGGCGGTTCCAACGTACAGGTCGCGATTAATCCGAAAGACGGCCGCTTGATCGTAATCGAGATGAATCCGCGCGTATCGCGTTCGTCTGCGTTGGCGTCGAAAGCGACCGGTTTCCCGATTGCCAAAGTGGCGGCGAAACTGGCGGTCGGTT